>ONWT01000108.1 GCA_900321575.1 uncultured Lentisphaerota bacterium
CGGAGTGGAAGTGCTCTCTACCTTCGACGGCGCGCCGACCGCCGTCAGATGGCGCGGCATCACCGCTTTCACCTGGCATCCGGAACTCGCGCATCGGCCAGCAGTCTTTACGGCCATATGAGACAAACACCATGACTCTCCAGCAATTGAAATACGCCGCGAACTGACGAAATAACCGGACAGTTGCCGCGCGTCTGTCCAATAATCTTCACAATAGCTAGATAAGCACGAAACCCCTGTTTTGCAGGGGTTTTCTTTTTTATGCCCTTGGATACCGCCCTTGGGTTCTGGACATTTTCTTTAAATTGTGTCCACCGGGGATAGAATGTGCGCTGTCGGAAGACCCCTGGAAAGGTCGGATGCGTAGACTGAACCACTGTTTTGCCCACTGTAGGTGAGGGGAAGTGCGGCTGCGGAACCTGGCGAGAAAGCGAAGGCCGTGACCCCTCCCAAGCCCTTCGGGGCGTCGACCTTTGACAACAGAATATTTGACGAGGATGCGCCCGTGCGGCACAGGGCGCAAACAACGCAGGAAAATTTTACCGCGGTAAACGCACCCCTTTTACCGCGGTAAAACGATCCCTTTTACCGCGCAGAAAAGTTTTTTTGCACGCGGTGAAACTTTACAGAAAAGGGGGAAAGAAATCTCCCCCCTTATACCTCCTACTAAGAAAGGGTCAAAGAAAGTCTTCTTTCTAGTTTCTAGCTAGTTTCTAGCGCGTGTGCGCGTGTGCGCGTGCGCGCGAGAAATTTCTAAAACCTACCGTCGAGGAAGTCGCCGCTTACATCCGCGAGAAAGGCTTATGGAGTGCCTAGCCAAGAAACCGCGTTTAGAGGCTTGCGAGGAGGCCGCCGCACAGCACGAGGCGCTTTTCGCGCTCCGACAGCCGCGCAACAGCCTTGATCTCGCGCTTGCCGCATTTGACGGACACTCTGCCGTCGCCGGATATAGCCGCACGAATATCGCCAAACTCCAGCGAATCGCCCTCTGCAATCGCGTCATAGTCGGCGCCATCCTCGAATTCGAGCGGAATTATGCCGAAATTGATGAGATTTGCGCGATGAATGCGCTCGATCGACTTCGCTATGACGGCCTTCACCCCCAGATACATCGGACACAGCGCTGCATGCTCCCGGCTGGAGCCTTGTCCGTAGCTCTCGCCAGCGATTATCACATTGGCAAGGCCTGCGTCCTTGTTGGCGATACAGCGGTCGTGGAACGCCGCATCGCACGGTTCGAACACGTACTTCGAATATTCAGGCACGTTGGAGCGGAACTTCAGCCTCGCGCCGGCCGGCATTATGTGGTCCGTCGTGATCTTGTCGCCGACTTTGATGGCCGCCACATATTTGCGCCCGTTCTCCAGCGGGACGCCCTTCGGGACGGGCGCAATGTTGGGTCCGCGCACAATCGCGGCGCCCTTCACGCCCTTGCCTGCCGTTTCGCGGTAGAGGAACATCGAGTCGTCCACCGGGAAGCGCTTCGGCGCGGCGACAGGCGTGGTGCCCTTCGACGCGACAACCGTTCCCGCCAAAGCGGAGGCCGCGGCGGTTTCGGGGGATACGAGATAGACTTTGGCGGACTTGGTGCCGGACCTGCCCTCAAAGTTGCGGTTGTTCGTTCTCAACGAAACGGCGTTCGTAGCCGGGCTCATGTGCGCACCGATGCAAAAGCCGCACGCATTCTCCAGAATGCGGCAGCCCGCCTTGATCAATATCGCGAGAGAGCCGTCCGCAGCCAGCATATTGACGACCTGGCGCGAACCGCAGGCGATGCCGACTTCGACATCCTCGGCGACGTGGCGGCCCTTGAATATCTGCGCGACGGTGCGGATGTCGCGATAGGACGAATTGGTGCAAGAGCCAATCATGACCTGGTTTACGCGCATGCCCTTCAGCGAAGCGACAGTCTCGATGTTGCCGGGGCTGTGGGGCGCGGCGGCGAGAGGCTCCAGCTTGCCGAGGTCGATGGTGAATTCGTCATCGTATTTCGCACCGGCGTCGGGTTCGATGCGGACGAAATCCTTTCCGCGTCCCTGGGCCGTCAGGAATTGGCGCGTGACATCGTCGCTGGGGAATATGCTCGTCGTGACTCCAAGTTCGGCGCCCATGTTCGTTATCGTGGCGCGCGAAGGCACGTCGAGCGTCGCCACGCCGGGTCCGGTATACTCGAAGATCCAACCGACATTGCCCTTGGTGCCGAACTTCTCGAGCACCTTGAGGATGACGTCCTTGGCGCTCAAGCCGCGACGGAGGCGTCCCTTGAGGCGAATCGCGCGCACCTTCGGCGTGGGAATGTGAAACGCGCCGCCGGCCATGGCCACCGCGATGTCGATACCTCCCGCGCCGATGGCGATCTGTCCGATACCGCCGCCCGTAGGCGTGTGGGAGTCGCTGCCGAGAAGCGTCGTGCCCGGCTTGCCGAAGCGCTCGAGATGAAGCTGATGGCATATTCCGTTGCCGGCCTTGGAATAGATTATGCCGTACTTGCGGGCGACGGAAGCGAGAAAATCGTGGTCGTCGGCGTTTTCGTAGCCGATCTGCACCGTATTGTGGTCGACATAGCTGACGGCCAATTGGTTCTTGACGCGGCTCACGCCCATCGACTCGAACTGCAGATAGGCCATAGTCCCGGTGGCGTCCTGCGTCAATGTCTGGTCTATGCGGATTCCGAGTTCGGAATCTTTGGCGGGGTCGCCCTCCACGAGATGGGCGCCGAGTATCTTCTCTACAACATTCATATGTGCGTATTATACCAAAAGCGCGGCGACCAGTTCATCGCGAGCTGCAGCAAGACGCGCGTTAAGCCGCTCGTAGGCTGCGGCGCGAACGGCATCCCAGTCGCCGCGGTCCGACATGGCGGCTAGCACATGCGCGGTCACGGCGTTCCAGTCGCAGTCGTAGACGCTGCCTTCGACGGTGCGCGAAAAGTTGGCGAGCCAATTCGCGAGCTTCGAGCCGCGCGCGATGCCGAAAACCGGCGTTCCGGCATTTGCCGCGAGAATAAGCAGATGAAGCCTGCTTGAAAGCACGGCGGAGCAGCCTGCGGCGGCCTCGACCACGGCTTCGGGCGTATTGCCGGCGATACACTCCACGCCGAGCTTCTGCAACAGAGCCCTGTCGGTCTTTGGATTCATCGGAATGCCCAAAACGGAAGCGCCTGACTCGCGGACTGACGCAACAAGGCGGCGCACGCCATCCAAATCGGCGACTTGGCGCTGGGTCGAGATGCAAAGGCCGAGCTTGCGGCAGGCGCTGTCGCGCGGCGGCAGATTCGGGGCGCTCTGCAGAATCGCGGTATCAGCGCAGACCTTGGCGCGGTCATAGCCCATGGTGGAAAGCATTGCGGCGCTCTCTCCGTCGCGTAGCCATACGCCGCGGCAGCGCGGCAGTATCGTGGATATCCGGCGCTTGAGCCTGTCGCGAAGACGGCGCTCGTACCAGCCGCACAGCCCCAACGCGGAAAGAACACGGCGACGGGTACCTGCGGCCTTGAAGAACACGGGGTTGAGTTCGTCGTCCATTCCGACGCCCCAAATATAGGTGGCGATGCCGCGCTTCTGGGCGATTTCGAGCAGGTCGAGCGCGACGTGGGGATAGTCCGACAAGCCTGTCGCGCCGCACCATATGTAGGCGTCGCAGCCGCTAAGCGCGTCCGCAAAGCCATCCGTCGAAACACCCGCGAAACCGAACGGCGGCACAACCTCGACGCCAAGCAGCGCCGCTGTCGCAGGGTCGGCGGTGGCAACAGCGAGTTCCACGCCGGGAATCGCGGATTTGAGCATCTTCACGACACAGGCGATTATCGCCTCGTCGCCTATATTGTCGCATCCAAGCGGTATTCCGCCCAGAAGAATTTTCATTGGACACTTCCTTTCTGCGATTCTTTTGCGCCTCGCCAGTGCGAAAGGCGCTGCACGAGCCTCCTCACCGGCGCGGCAGGCGCCTCGGCCCAAGCTTTGGGACGCGAGGCCAGATAGCTCCAATCGCGCAAGGTCTCGACACCAGCGCCGAGAATTTCGCGCCAGAGCGAAGGCCTGTCGCCGAATATCACGCTGTCTGCCGCGCCTTCGCCGCGGAAGCGCTTCGCGAGCTCGCGCAACGTATAGTTGTGGGAATGCTCCACATGGGCGGCGGGACAGTAGACGATGCGCACCGGATTCGCCGCGCGGCGGGAATTGCGCCAGGTCCACTCCACGTCTTCGGAATACTGTATCGCCTCGTCGAACGGCGTCTCTACAAGCAGTTTGCGCCATGTGGCGGAACTGGCAAGCGAGAAGAAGAAGCGCCATGTGGACTGCACCGAGCCGTCGCCAAACGCGCGCTCGGAATCTTTGCGCACGAGGGCCTGCGCGTCGGCGCGCGGCAGCTGGTTGGCGAAAGCGAAGACCTGCGCATCAGGGTCGGACAGCAAAGGCCGCGTCAATTCGGCGAGCCAGCAGTCATCGAGCGGAACCGCGTCGGAGTTGTTGAACACGACAATGTCGCCCTTCGCGTCCGAAACCAGGGCGTTGAGGGTTCTTCCGGGCTTGTAGGGACCTGACGGACGCTCAAAGAAGCGCACCGGATAGCGGGACGCGATTTCGCGAGTATGGTCGGTAGAGGCGTCATCGCAGACTACAACCTCGTATTCGAAATCGACCTTCTGCGAAAAGATGCCTTCCAGCGTTCTCGCGATGAGCGCCTCATCGTTGCGGGCTCTTACAAGTATGCTCGCCAAGGGCTTGTTCATTTGTAAACTTCCTTTGTCACCATAATGGCATGTCTTTCGAGAAATCCTTTCACGGCAGCGGCCAATATCCCGGCAGAGAGCGAATGTCCGACGCCGGTCTGCGCGGAGGCGGAGGGGGCTCACGGGAAGGCGTCAAAACATAGCCGGTCACGCTCGCCGCGGGCGCGATCGTCTCCCACACGGTATATTCGCTCGCGCCGACAGTCTGCGATTCGAGGTTGGGAAATCGCCGCCATATCGGCCACGCCGAGGCTCGTTTGCGGTCGCCTCCCCAAACCATATCAATCGCACGTTGCGGCAAGGCATACGTCCAACGGTATGGCGTTATTCCCGGCGCATATTCGGCGACAGCATCGGAATATGACGGCAGATCGAGAAACGCCACCGGATATACGCGACCAAGGCCGCTCGTCAACGTGCAGCCTTGGGGGTTGCATCCGTTGTGGAAATCGTTCGCCAGCGATATGGCGTCGAGATAGCGTCTGTCTCCGGTTATGAAATGGGCGAGGACGAAGAGCTGGGCGCGAACGAGAGGGTGCGCGTGGCCGAAGGCCATTGTGTGGACCCACGCCGTCCGCGGCGCCCACCAAGGCGCACGGTAGGCGTAAGCAGTGCACAACTGCTCCAAAGCGCCTTTTGCCGCATTGAGGCGCCCCTTTTCCCAGCGGGAGAAAAGCGGCACGAGGTCTTGCGGGTAGCCGAGTGCGCGCTCGCCGGCGAAGTAAAGCGGTATGCTGCGCCACCCGTCTTTGGCGAGTCTTTCGGCAAGCTCTTTCTGGCTGACGCGTACAGGCGAAAGATAGTCGTCATCGCCTGTCAGGGCCGCGAGGTTGACGGCCGCCTTGACCAGGGAATCGGCGGGCAGGTCTTTCCGCTCCGTCCAGAACACGGGCTCGCTTTTCGTAAAGAAGCGCCTGTATCTGCGCTTGACCTCGAAAATGTCGCTGGCGGGCTTCGCCGTCATCGCGAAGTTCCACGCGCGCTTTGCCGACTCCAGATATTTCTCGCGAAAAGACGGGTGGCAACGGGCCAAAAGCGCGGCGTGCGCCGCATAGGACAGGGAACTTGCACGCGTCGCGCGCGACACCGCGTAGCGCATTTCATCGCGCTCGGCGACATTGCCGGGACCGGGGTGGGCGACCGTCTCTAGCCATGTGCCGACACCGCCATCAGGCTGCTGGACGGCCAGGAGATGGCGAAGCCCCCATTCGGCCTCGTCGAGAATATCCGGCACGCCATTGCCGTTTTCGGGAATCGACAACTGCCCGTCGGTGAAATTTTCGGGGCGCATCAGATAAACGGCGCAAAGATCGTTCACGATATTAAGGTGCATCGGCCGGCGATCATAGTCGGCTGCGTCGTGCCAGCCGCCGGAAACATGAAGCCTTTCGCCGTGCTCCCAATCGGTGTTGCTCTTTATTATTTCAAACCACTTGACCTTCGGCGACAGCTCGCCTTCTTCAGGAGGAAAGTTGCCGCGAACGACCTCGGTATGGCATGGGCCAGACGTCCAGAATGTGAAAGGTTCCGTCTTGGCGATTCCGCAACGCTTCTGGTAGAGCCCGCCCATATGGACGCGGAAGGCCTCCTCGGCGGCGGCGGACGAAATCCTGAAATCGTCGCTGCGCCCAACGCCGGGAATGCTCACATGGTACACGCCTTCATTGGTGAGGGACGAGAAATCGATTTCATAAGTCTCCTCGCCGGTGAAAGGGACGCCTTCTTTCGTTGTGCCGTCCGCGACGCGCACTACTGGCGGCATGGGGCCTTCAAGGGCCGTCTCGCCCGTTTCGGCGTTGACGATTCGCCATCGGGCGAGCGGAGAATGGGGCTTCCAGGCGCCTAGGCGGGGACCAAGCCAGGCGCCAATATAGGCGTACTTGGGCGCCCACGGCAGATAGCCGACCTGATTCACCTTGAAGAGCGGACTCGGCACGGACGCAGAATACTCCGCGAACGGCGTCTCGCTCAACCGAAAGGACGAGTGGATTATGCGCGGCTTGGGCTTGGAGGCCAACGGATTCTCCAGCCCGTCCGGCACAGGCCAATAGCCTGGTTCCGACGCGATAGCGGCACCTTCCGAGGGATCGTCTGTCTGGTACAAACAAACATACGGATCCAAAAACCGGATCAACGAAGCCGCCAACGCAAGCCAGACCATCTACCGTCTCCTTATTCAATAAACCCGTATTCGGGCGGCATATCCATCAGATGATTTTTGCGGCGAAACCGTCAAAGCCGGGAATCTCGATGAATTCGGCCGCTCCGCCGTCGACGGACGAAGCAAAATCGGGGTTTATGGGCAGACGAAGCGTCTCCGGAATACCGAACTTCGCGGCAAGAGCCTCGACCTTGGACGCGCCGAAAGGCTCTATCTTCTTGCCGCAATCGGGGCAAAGCAGATAGCTCATGTTTTCCACCAAGCCCAGCACTTTCTTGCCCATCATGCCGGCCATCTTGACAGACTTCGACACGATCATCTCGACGAGTTCCTGCGGGGACGACACCACAACCACGCCATCGACCGGCAGAGACTGGAATACCGTAAGAGGCACATCCCCGGTGCCTGGCGGCATATCGACAAATATGACGTCCAGATCGCCCCAATGCACGTCCGTCCAGAACTGCTTCACGACGCCGGCGATTACGGGCCCGCGCCAGACTACAGGATCCGAGGGATCTTCAACAAGCATATTGAGCGAAATTACCTTTATTCCGCCATTGGAGACCGACGGCTCTATGCCCTCATCGCTCTTGAAGGCGCCCCCAGCGAGTCCAAACGCCTTGGGTATCGACGGGCCCGTTATATCCGCATCGAGTATGCCGACTTTCTTGCCCTGGCGCATCGCGGCGACAGCGAGCATGGTCGTGACGAAACTCTTGCCGACGCCGCCCTTTCCGCTGGCGACGGCTATAACACGAGCCACCTTTGAAGCCGGATTGAGCTTCGCGGAAAAATCAAACTCCTCCTTGCGATCGCCGCATTTCTTGCCGCAACTGGAACAATCGTGTGAACACCCTTCAGCCATGATATATTGCACTCCGTTTTCGATTTTGTTTGGGTAATAGTATACCAAATAATCCAACTTCGGGTAAACTCGAGCCTACACTACGCTTTGCAGTATTTCGCGCACTTCGGCGAGCGTGCGTATCGAATTCAGTCTAGCCCTCAGCGCAGCAGCGCCTGGCCGGCCCGAAAAATAGCGGAAAAGATGCGTGTGCATCTTTATCCCGACATAACCGTCTTCGCAAGGTATATGGTCTTCAGGATACTTCCCGACAAGCATCTTGCGGAATTGAAGTATGTATTCCAGATGGCGCCGAGCCCACTCGGGGCCATCGACAGAAGGCACGTCCTCGCCTCTCAGCTTGCGGAATATCGAGGGATTCCCCAACGCCGCCCTGGCGACCATTATGGACGAAACGCCCGTAGCCGCCATAGCCTCGGCATCTGCCGCGGTCTTGACGCCGCCGTTGCCGATCACAGGCAGTCTGGTTTTGCGGACGACCTCCGCAAGCGTCTCAAGATCGACCGCTCCGCCATGCATCTGGCTCGTATACCGGGCATGAACGACAACACCGCTCGCGCCTGCGCGTTCTGCGGCATCGACAAGCTCGAATATGCGTCTGTCGCCCGACGCGGGACCGAGTCGGGTCTTCAGCGTCACCGGCAAGTCGGTGTTTTCGCGCATTGCTTTGAGCAGTCTGAACACTTTATCTGGATCGGTCACAAGCTTCGCACCGCACCCTGACCCGACGATACGCCGCATAGGGCAGCCGGCGTTGAGATTTATCTCGCAAAAACGCGGCGAGACGGAGTCGACAGACCGTAAAGACGACGCCACTCGCACGGCAAAGGCCAATTCATTCTCGCCGGCGCCGAACAGCTGACAGGCCACAGGCCCTTCGCCGGGCATGACTTCCATCAGGTGCCGAGTGGGACCGTGCCCGTGAAACAGCGCTGCGGCCGAAACCATTTCGGTATACGCCATATCCGCGCCGCCCTCATGGCAGACCAGGCGAAACGGCGCGTCTGTAAATTCGGCAAGAGGCGCGAGTACGAATCTCATCTCGGCGTCAGCACTGGATCGGAATATGGCGCATCGGGGTCTACAACCGCGAATGAAATGTAGCTGGGCGCACCCCAGCCGGTGCCCGGATAACGCCCGAAGACGGCGACATCGACACGGTTCGTCGGCGACATTCTGCTCTTGTCGAGCGTCACGACCGCACTGTCGGCGCCAAGGCGCTCCAGTTTGGCGGCGCCAAGATCGTCATGAACTATTGAAAACATGTAGTCGCCCGCGCCCTTCGCGCCGATTGCGAACGAACGGGTCTGTTCTTCGCTGCGAAGCACATAGGCCCAAGCGAAGCCTGTGGCGTATGTCAACTCCGGCCAAACGGGTTCGTCCTTGACAGGGCGGGGCTTTACCGAAACGACGGCGAGTGGCGGTATCGCCGAGGGCTTCATGGCCGACGAAAGCGTCTTCAAGCGCTCGATGTCGAGTCCGTTTGGCGGCAACGCGGTCGGGTGCGCCTTTGAGGAGAGATAATCAGTCTCGTTCGAAACGCACTTGAGGGATTTTCGGATCAGAACCTGAATCGTCGGCGCAAGAAGTCCTCGCGCGACAGCAGCCTTTTTCGTCTCTGCGGGAAGCGATCGGCTCGCCTCCAGCGCCGCCCTCAGATACGGCAGATCGCTCCAACTGCGGCCTGCCGCAGTCAGCCAATATGGCGCGACAGAAGCGAACACGTCCCCATTCGTGCCGACAGGGGCGGTATCCGCGTTTGACGGAAACACCCATATCTGATTGGACAGATACAACCTGGCCATCGTCTTGAGCCTGATGGCTTCAGATGTCATCAACGCCCTCGGCAGCGAGCGCCAGTATTGGTCGCCCACACGGGCCCGCGAGCAGTTGCCGAACACCGGATAAGGATATATTGCGTTGGGAAAATCAAGATCCATGCCTCTCGAACGCCCGTCCTGGTCAAGCGTCACACAAGTAAGCCCCGGATATCCGGCGAGAAACGCGTCCAGCGCTTCGCGTCCGTTCGGCGAATGGAAGCCATCCCTGTTCACATAGAGGTCACCGTTGTTTGCGGCAGGTCCGTCGGAAACGAGCTTCAGTTTGGCGACAAAACAGCCCGCATCGAAATCCCACGAGAAATTCTGCGCGCCAAGCGCAATCGAACGGCCGAACATGCCAGTCGCGTCAACGCTGGCGAGAGGTCCGCTCAATATCGGCTTGGTCCTGATCTCGCGGGCATATTCGACAAGCTCTTTGAATCTCGGATTTTTGGAAATACGCTTCAGATCGCTGTCGTTGGCTATCTGTTCGGGATCTCTGAAACCAAGATCTATGGCGGTCTCAAGCTCGTCAAGACTCTCGTTCGGCTTCTTGAGATACGCCAGCGAACACGCCAAATTGTAGTGCCATGTGGGGTCGTCGGGCAACAGGTCCACGCCTTTGCGGCACGTCTCTATCATCGTCTCGGTGTCGCCCTCGCGCAACGCCACGATGAACTGCTGACGAAGTTGATCGTGGCGAATCTGTCTGGACGGATAATCCCATATGGATAGCACCGCCAGCAAAATGCAGGCCAGAGTCGTCATGAGCCGATCTTCATCCAGCGAGGCAGCTTGACCATCTTAGCCTCGCGGCTCTGGTTCGTCGACAGAGACTGGACGGTTCCGATCGAAGGCGATTCCAAGGCGGCAAGGCGAGCCATCATCGCCTGCTGGGCAAATGCCTGCTGCTGACGCATCTCCTCGCTCTTCTGGCGCTCCGCCATCAGATCCTTCTCGCGCAGCTGCACCTGCTCGCGCAAGGATTGAACCTCGGCCTGAAGCTGCGTTACATCGCGCATCCCTGCGGTGGCGCGCGAAAGCTCCGTATCGCGTATGCGCAGCTTGTCGGTAAGCGCGCGAATGCGCTCCTCGTAATCGAGAGCCTTGCTTTCGTTCATTCTGCGCAAATCTTCCAGCTCTCGCCTAAGCTGGACCGTGCGGGGGTCTTCGGGGCGCTCGATCAGCGCCTTGCGAGTCATCTCCTCGATATTCGCCCCCGCGCGCTTGAGCAGGTTGCGCCTGCGTTCGAGCAGCCTATCGGCGCGCTCTTGATGGCGGGCCCGAAACTCGTCAGCCTCGCGCTTCTCGGTCTCGATGAGGGATTGAAGCTCTTCGGCCTCTTTCGTCATTACGGAATACATCGCGGCCTGTATGTCGGCGACCTCGCTGGCGGCCTGGGGCAGACGGCGCAACTCGTCTTCAAGCGCCTTGACCTGCTCCTTCAACTTCGTGGATTCGCGCTCTGCGTCAGAAAGCCGTTTTTCGAGTTCTTTGACCTTGGTCTCGTCAACGACAATCTTCTCGACCTCCACGGGAACCTCGACACGAACCTCCTTGACGACGACTTTCTCGACAGGAACCTCTACGCGAACTTCTTTTACGACAACCTTTTCGACAACGCGCGGCGCGAGTTCCGCCTGTTCGGC
>ONWT01000022.1 GCA_900321575.1 uncultured Lentisphaerota bacterium
AACGGAGAAACTGCATATGCTTACGATTCACGTATGGCCCAGGCGGCTTAAGGAGTTTTTGCTGACCCACCCACTTTACAAGTCACCCCCCCACTTTCAGTAGGCCTCGCCTGCTTTGCGCCCGATATCATAGACGCGCTGCATGACATCTGGGTCGTGGCAGATGCGCGATATCTCCAGCGGTTCTTCCGGCGCGATAAGGACAGCCTTGCCAGCGGCCACGCGCGAGTCGATATACTCAAGCGTCTCGTTGTACCAGAGATAGCGTTTATTCAGCGCCTCATAGACGGCCGGATATCGACCGAGAAGCGGCTTAAATAGACGCATCCGCTTCTTCGGCGACTTGCGGTAGCCGTGCGGCCGCGTCGTGATGACGACATTTTGCCCGTAGCCGATAGACTCGAAGTAGCGCAGCGGGATACCGTCCGAAAGTCCGCCGTCAAGATACAGTCCGCCGTCAATGGCCACGGGGCGCGAAACGAGCGGCATCGACGCGGAGGCGCGTATCCAGTCGAATGCGGTCTCGTCGGCCTTGTCGAGCCGCCTGTACACGGGCTTGCCCGTGGAGCAGTCTGTCGCGACGACATAAAACGCCATGGGATTCGCCTCGTATGCCGCGGCGTCGAACAAGTCCAGCCGCATCGGGAGCGTCCTGTAGCAGAACTCCGCGCCGAAAAGATCGCCCGTCGAGAAGAGCGATTTCCACGAGCAGTATCGCGGATCGCGCGCAAAGCGCTTGTTGTAGCGGATGACGCGGCCGATCTGTCCGCTCTTGAAGTTGCAGCCGAAGCACGCTCCGGCCGAGACCCCTATGGCGCCGTCGAACCTGACGCCGCGCTCCATGAGAACATCGAGCACGCCGGCCGTGAAAAGCCCGCGCATAGCGCCACCTTCGAGAACAAGACCCCTTTTCACCTTCAATATCTCCCTTTGTGCCCAGTATTGTACCATTTTTCCGCCGAGAATCCAAATGTCCGCCCGTTTTCAATCCAGGCGGGCTTTGGTATAATATGCGCCATGACAAAGGCTTACATATTCGATATGGACGGAACGCTGGTCGACAACTGCATGTGGCATGTCGTGGCGTGGCGCGAATTCGCGCATCGTCACGGGCGGGACATTTCGGAGAAAGACATACTCGACTGGATGGGCGCGACGAGCGCCTATTACATGAACCGCATATTCGGCCGCGAAGTGCCGCCCGAAGAGTGCGCAGAGCTGACGAAAGAGAAAGAATCGCTTTACCGCTCGCTCTACGCCCCGCACATGAAGATGCCAGATGGACTCGGAGAGCTGCTGCAAAGCGCCCGCGAGCGCGGAATCAGGCTGGCGATCGCGACGGGCGGCTCGATCGACAATGTGGATTTCATACTCGACGGACTTGGCATACGCGGAATGTTCGACGCCGTCGTGGACGCATCGCAGTACAGAAACGGCAAGCCCGCGCCAGATTGCTATCTGGAGGCGGCGGAAAGGCTCGGCATCGCACCGGCGGAGTGTGTGGTGTTCGAAGACGCGGTCGGCGGAATACGCGCGGCCAAAGCGGCGGGGATGAAGGTTGTCGCGATAACGGCCACCGTGTCGCGCGAGGCGCTGTCGAAGGCGTCTCCGGACAGGATCGTGGCGTCGTTCACGGAACTTGCGCCCGACGCGCCGCAAGATCGTTTGTGACGACAAAAGGCGAATGGGGGATGGTCCCCAGCGAAAAGCGCGGCAAGAGGTCCTCCAGCGCGACCGGCTCGCCCTTTTCCGCCCATCCGCAGCTTTCGGCCAGAAGTCCGATCACGGCTTTCGCGTCCACACCCGATTCGCGATAGGCCGACACGCGAGTGTCGCCGTGGCGCTTGGCCAGGCGGCGGCCATCGGGGCCCACCACGAGCGGCACGTGGCAATAGCGCGGTGTAGGCAGGCCCAATGCGCGCTGAAGCAGAATCTGCGCAGGGGTCGCGGAGACGAGGTCGTCGCCGCGCACGACTTCAGTGACGCCCATAGCGGCATCGTCCACCACGACCGCGAGGGTATAGCCGGCGCCGAACTCGTCACGTGCCAGAGGAAAATCGCCAAGGCTCTTTGATACGCACTGCTCGACCCTGCCCGCGAAGACATCGTCGAAGGCGACCGTTTCGCCGTCCGGGACGCGAAAGCGCCAACAGGGCGCGCGGCCGGAGAAAGCCAGCGCCTCGCGCCACGTGGCGAAGCGGCCGCGACACGTGCCCGGATAGTAGAGCTGCTCGCCCGAGTGGGGGGCGGATTGGGCGAGTTCCACATCTTTTCTGGAGCACACACAGGGATATACGAGGCCGTCGGTCGCCAACTTGGTCAGAGCCTGCGAATAGAGCTTCTTGCGCTCAGACTGCACATACTCCTCGTCCCAATCGAAACCTAGCCAGCGCAAATCCTCCAGCGCGGCCTTTGCGGCGCCCGGCTTGTCCTTGGGGTGGTCAAGGTCTTCCATCCGCATCACGATGCGTCCTCCGAGACTACGGGCCCTGAGCCATGCGATCATGAAAGTGCGGACATTACCGAGGTGCAATGCGCCGGTCGGGCTCGGGGCAAGCCGGCCTACATACGTTTTATCCAGAACTTCTTCCATTCCGCAACAAAGTTTTTGAGTTTGTCCTGAGAACCGTCGAAAGCCGCCGATGTGGCCAGCGCAGGATCGTTGGTGTCAAGGAGCGCCGAAATATATGCGCTTTTGAGGGTTTTGAACGGTTTGAAGCGCAATTTCGGCGCGCCATTCTCGATAAAATACGCCATTGACCACGCGAGGCGGTATTTCAGGCGGCGTTCGGCTTCAGAACCGGAATAGAATTCGGCATAATCCATAAACAGCAAACCGGGCAGCATCTCTTCAAAAGCGTCGAAGTCTGTCGTCGTCACGGGAATATGCCAGCCTGAGTCCGATTCGTCCTCGAAATATTGCGCATAGCCCTCGTTGAGCCATGGCGAGGCCTGCATCATCGAACACGCGTAAGACAGATACTGGTGAAACGCCTCGTGGCGAATCGTCTTCATGAGCTCGTTTTCACCCGCCTCGGAGAGATAGGCCACAAGTTCCCTTCTGCGCGGATTCCAAAACGCGGCGCTCCATTCCATACCTTCTCCGGCCGCCTCAAGGTATTCTTCGCGGTTGGAGTATATGCGCGCTACGCAAAGCGTATTCGTGCCCTCCAGGGGAGAAGGCATCACTTCGGCATAACGCCGTCTTGCGGCAGGCAGATCGTTCGTGAGCGCGGTCACGAAGCCGCGAGCCGGCAAAGCGTCGGCGACGACGAAATCTTCGGCGTCTGTCGCATGCCATGAAGCATACGCCGCGATGCCATGGCGCACATCGCGCCGCAGCAGTTCGCGCTCCGGCAATACGGTCCGGCGGCGAGCGCGGCTTGGCTTCGGCGGGACGCCATCACCGACCGGCAGCGAAGCCCATGCGGCCTCGTCGAGAAACTCCCGTTCGAACACTTTTTCAAGCGCCTCCATGTCATCCCCTTCTGCGAGCTCCCATGTGGCCAGCCACCACGAAGCGGACGACTCGGGCAGGAACGAACACACGATTGACGACGTGTTTGTGCCTTGCCAGAAACAGACGTCTTTCAGTTTGCGCGGCATTTGCCTCGGGCGAACGGGCTCTTCGGCAATCTCCACCGGAGAAAGCGCGGCGACCATCGAGGCCAACCGCGTTTTGTCGCGCCTATCGGCCCCCACAAGCGTCGCCTCGTAATCCGAACGCGTCATCTTGCCGCCAGACAGCGCCGGGGGCAGAACATCGAGCCGCGCGAGCACGAACACGCGGAAATCGTCATCCATCCAACGGCCTATGACAGACCGGCACACCCACAGATCGAAGGTGTCGTAGCGGTCCTCCAAGCGCTTGGCGCCATCCACCTTGCCGACAAGATACGCTTCGGCGCGCGGCATGTCGAGAGGCGCGGGAGTGGTGAAAAACAGAGATGCCGCAAGAAGAATCGTCATCAGTCCTCCGCCTTGAGGTGCCTGAGAAGCTCCTCCATGCGATTTATCTTGATGGTGTAGCGCGAATCGGCCAGCTTGCCGAAGCCAAAAGCGCAAAACGCACCTTTTATGCCGGCGTTGGACGCACACTGCATATCCGTCCAACTGTCGCCTACCATCCAGTCATGGGACGAGAGGCGATGGCCGCCCATCAACGAAGCGCATTGCCTGAGGGGCATGGCTGAAGGCTTCATTTCTGCGCAGTCGCCGCCTGCGACGACCGCCCCTTTGAAATAGCGGGCAAGGCCGAAATGCTCCAATATCGCCTTTGTCGCAAAGGCGGGCTTTGCGGTATTGACGCCGAGAAGCCAGCCCCTGGACGAAAGCTCTTCCAGCGTTTTCCGCACGGTGGGATAAAGCTCGACGGTTTCCAGCATATGCTCGGCATAGTGGCTCCGAAATATCTCCCAAAGGCGCTCTACGTCATCCGCCTTCTCGGGGATGGCGTGCGCGAGCAAATACTTCGCGCCCTGCCCGACATGGCAGAGAACATCGTCCATAGGCAGCTCGTCAAGCCCCAAATCGCGGCGGGTATGGTTGACCGTCGCGGCAAGATCGGCGCGAGAATCGATCAGCGTGCCGTCCATATCGAAAAAACATGCGTGCATATTGTCAAATAAGTATACCAAAAAAAGCAAGCCGCGTCACTAGGGCGCGGCCTGTTGCTCTGATAAGGATCGCTTGAGACAGATGTCATATGAGAGAGAC
>ONWT01000003.1 GCA_900321575.1 uncultured Lentisphaerota bacterium
CGATTTCTTCCTGCGCGCGCACGTCGGCCTGCTGCAGAGGCGCCACCTTCTCTTCGGTGACCTCGCCGAGTATGCGCACGCCGAGTCCGGGCCCGGGGAACGGCTGCCTGTCGAGCAATTCGCCGTCCATTCCCATCACGCGCCCGACCGCGCGCACCTCGTCTTTGAAAAGATCCCTCAGCGGCTCGACAAGCTCGAACTTCAGATCGGGCGGCAATCCGCCCACGTTGTGGTGGGACTTTATCGTCTGCGACGGACCCTTCACCGCATGCGAGCTTTCGATCACGTCGGGGTATATCGTGCCCTGGCCGAGAAATCCGCAATGCCTGAACTTGCGCGCCTCGTCCGCAAACACGTCGATGAAAGTCTTGCCTATCGCCTTTCTCTTGGCCTCGGGCTCGTCGAGCCCCTTCAGCGCCGCGTAGAACTTCCGCGCCGCGCGGGCGACGGTAAGGTCGAGGCCGAGCTTGGCGTGGAACATCTCCTCGACCTGTCTGGCTTCATCGTGGCGCAAAAGCCCGTTGTCCACGAAAATGCAATGCAACCTCGGTCCTATGGCCTTGTGCAGCAGCACGGCGGCGACCGAAGAATCGACTCCGCCCGAGAGACCGAGCACGACCTCTCCGTCGCCAATCTGCGCCTTGAGCTTCGCGACGGTGGACTCCACCCACGCCTCAAGCCGCCAATCCGCCTTGGCGCGGCAGATCCAGAAAACGAAGTTCGAAAGTATCTCGCGTCCGTATTGGGTGTGGACGACCTCGGGATGGAACTGTATGCCGAAAAACCTCCTCGACTCGTCCCTTATCGCCGCGAAGGGACAATTCGCCGAAGTCGCCGAAACCTTGAACCCGTCCGGAATGGCCGCGACTCGGTCGCCATGGCTCATCCACACGACGAAGCGGTCGGGGAGCCCCTTGAAGAGCTCGTTGCCGGGCACAACCGCCATCTCGGTCTTGCCGTATTCGCGCTTCTCGCCGGGCTGCACGCTGCCGCCGAGCACCTGGCTCATCAGCTGCATACCGTAGCACACCCCAAGCACGGGAACGCCGAGCGAGAATATTTCGCGGTCTATGCCTGGGGCGCCCTCTTCGAAAACGCTGTTCGGCCCGCCGGACAGTATTATGCCCTTCGGCGCATATTCGCGAACCTTTGCCGCCGTGACGTCAAAGGGAACTATCTCGGAGTAGACGTGAAACTCGCGTATGCGGCGAGCTATCAATTGCGTGTACTGCGACCCGTAATCAAGAATGATTATTTTGTCCATAAATGGCTTTCTGCCGCTTTGCGGTCACCAGCTCAAGGCGTCCAGCGCGTCCTGCAAAAGCCGCCTCGCGTTTTCGTCACGCTCTTTCGAGTTCGACGAGCCTAGCACCACGACTATCGCGCGGGCCCCGCCGCGCTTGCCGGTGAGCACGATCGAACTGCCACCCGCGTCTATGTAGCCGGTTTTGAGTCCGTCGACGGCTTCGGACCCGTCCGGATTCAGAATCTTCTGCTTGTTCTTGACCATCAGGTTGTTGTGGTTCACGAACTTGAGCTCTTGTCCCCTGCCGTCCGTGACGGTGGCTACTTTCTGCGATGTATACTTGAAGACCTGCGGCTTCTTGACCAGCTCCATAGCGAGCTTCAGCTGGTCGGCGCACGTCGAGACGTTGAAGGCCTTCCACGGATAGCGGCGCACCTTGCCGTTTGCCGTCTTCGAGACGGGCGGCAGGCCGTTCGGGTTGTAGTAACGCGTGTCTTTCATGCCTAGCTCGGCGGCGCGCGCATTCATCCGCTCGACGAATTTGTCGAAAGAGCCGGCCGAATTGCTCCCCAGCGCGACGGCCGCGTCGTTGGCGCTCTTGACCATCAGCGCCGAAAGAAGGTCGTCCACGGTCATCGATTCCCCCGGCCGCAGGTCAACCCAGCTCTCTTCGCTCAGTCTCGTGGGCTCCTCGCCGGCGGTGATCCGCGTCGAAAGCGTGTATTTGCCCGCCTCGATGTCTTCGAGCACGAGCAACAGTGTCATCAACTTCGTTACGCTGGCCGGATATGCCGCCGCATCGGCGTTCGCCTGGAACAGCACGCGCCCCGTCGAGGCGTCAGCCGAAATCGCGCCCACGTACGGAGAGGCGCGGCGCGGACTCTGCGGTATTGCGCAAAAGAGCGCGATCGCGGCTATCGAGAGAAAATGTAGCATCTGGTGTTATTTCACGGTCGTGCGGGTGGCCTTCACGAGAGCCTTCCACAACGAGGCGGCGTCATGGGCCGCAAACGCCGCCTCCCTGTTCGCCGCCTTGTTGAACGCCTGGGCGAGGCCGGACATCATACGTAGATAGAACGCCGACACCGCCACGGGTATCGCCGAGAGGAACACTAGGTTCACCTTCGCGCCGTCCCAGTCGATGCCTTCGCGCGAAACGCCCATCGCCAAGGTCAGCGCGCCGCCCTCGACGCCGCGCACGTGCGGAAAGGCCAGTCCCTCGCCCATCGCCGTCGAAAGCACGTTTTCGCGCTCGAGCGCCGCCGTGATCAGACTGTCGGGATTCGATATGAAGCCGTTTTCGGCCATGGCCGCCGCAAGGCGGGCGATCGCCTCCTCGCGTGAGCAGGCGCCGAGATCGGCAATCATCAGATTTTCGGCGCTGAAGCGCGAAATGCCCGTCTTCGCGTCGTCGCGGTCGCCCTTCTCGGACACGTTGCGCGCCGCGTCGTCGTCCGCCGCGAACAGCATCCGCCCGCAGCTGGAGCACGTCACGAGGTGCTGCGCCAGACGCACCTGCTGCGCCTGCGCTATCGGAACCTGCATCCCGCACCCCGCGCAGCAGCCGTTCGACATCGCGGCCATCACGATATGGCTCTTCTTGTAGAGACGCTCGTACACGCTCTTGACCTGAGGCTCGAGCTTCTGCTGAAGCGCGTCGATCGAATCGTTCAGCTCGTCCATATGGCTGCCGTCGCCGGTCTGGTGATGCTCGTCTCGGGTCAAGACGAGCTCCTGAAGCTGACGGAGAATGTTGATCTGGCTTTTCATGGTAGTCCTTTCGCCTCTTAGTGCTTTTCCGTAAAAATGCGTATCCGCTCAAGCGTCTCGGCCGAAACGATATGCTCCATGAGACACGCGTCCCTGTTGGCCATTTTCTCGCCCACGCCGAGTTTCACGAGAAACTCGCGCAGAAGAGTGTGACGGCCGAGAATGCTCTTCGCCACCCTCCGGCCCTTAGCGGTGAGGTCCACCCCGCCGTAGGGCTCGTGCACGGCGAGCTCGAGCCGCATGAGCTCGCGTATCGCCTTCACCACGCTGGGCATCTTCACCCCCAGCGCGTGTGCTATGTCGCGTACCTGCGCAACCCGTCCGTCGAGGATTATCAGGTATACCGTCTCGAGATAGTCTTCCAGGCTCTGTGTCATATTCTGCAGCCTTGTCATTTGCCGAACGGACTCGTCTTCTTCATCAATTGCGAGAACTTGACCGCCTCGATCGAATCCTCTATCGCGAACGGGAACGGCTCGGCCGTGCGCACCGCGCTGTAGACGCGCTTCCAGAAGGCTGAAGGCCCGTAGAAGACGCCCTTCTGCAGTTCGACCTCAGCCTCGATCACGGGGAACTCCTCGTGCAGGTCTTTCATGTCGGGCGTTCTCACCGAAGAACGCCGGCGGGGGAATTCGAACGAAGGATCTATGACCGTTATCCTGCCCTTAGGTTCGCCCGGACGCACGGTGAAGGTTCCGCGGGTGCCGCGAAGCTCGAACGACGGCCCCCTGAGCGGCTCTATCACGCCGCCGTTGTACTCGATGTCGGCCGAGACGTGGCCCCTCGTCTTCAGGCTGACGCGCGCGTAGTCTTCGGCGTCGCCAAGCGAGGCGACCCGCTTGAGATCGCTCCACATCTGTATCGGCGCCATCGGCAGCAGCTTAAGCGCCTGAAGCATCATGTCGGGCATCGCGTAATACGCCGCGCCCCCGCCGAGCCGCTTTATGGCCTGCCAGTCGTCGCGCCTGACGTAGTCTTCCTTGCGGACTGTTATCTGGTATATCTCGCCGAGCCTCTGGTCGGCCATCTCCTGTTTCGCCAGCAGAAAATCGGCCTCGAACAGCCCTCTGTGCATGACGATGAGGCGGTTCTTTGCCTTCACCACCGCGCCCCTGAGCACTTGGGCGTCTTCAAACGTGAGGGCCATGGGCGACTCGAGAAGCGTCCAGAAACCCTTGCGTAGCGACGCGAGCGCATGCTTGACGTGGTCGACCGAGCCCGTCGCTATGTCGACAAGGTCTATGTCGCGCTCGTCGAGAAGATCGGTATACCGGCGGAACATCTTGCAGTCCGGGAAATCCGCCGCCACGATGTCGCGGCGTTCCTTCAGCAGATCGCAGGCCGCGACCACCTTGAACATCGCAGGATGGGCCTTGAACACAGGATAGTGCTCTTCGAACATCGATCGACCAAGGCCGATCAAAGCGACTCGCACTGGCGGACGCTGATAGTCGTGGTTGTCTGTCATTTTCGCACAATCTCCGTTATTGCCGACAAAAACTGGGCTACATCCGTAAATTGGCGGTACACGCTCGCGAACCTGACATACGCCACTTCGTCCACCTTGTGGAGTTCTTCCATCACAAGTTCTGCTATCTTGTCGGCCGGCACTTCGCCGCTTTCGAGATTGGCGACCACATTGTCGATCATCGTGCGTATCTGCTCGTCGCTGACGGGACGCTTGCCGCAGGCGCGCCTGATCGCCTTGTCCACCTTCGAGCGGTCGAAAGACTGGCGGGAGCCGTCCCTCTTGACCACGATCACTTCGTCCCTGTCTATCTCTTCGTATGTCGTGAACCTGTGCCCGCATTTCAAACACTCGCGACGTCGGCGAATCGCCGCCCCGTCGCGCACGCCGCGCGAATCCATCACCCTGTCGTCGTCAGTTCCGCACTTCGGGCATCTCATAGCGTCACTTTCCGTTGCCGCACATGGTGCAGTGGCGGCAGTCGAGGTTCACTGGCAGAGGTGCGGGCGCGCCGTGTCTGCGCGCGTTCCACTCGCCTATCTTGTTTATGAGGGCCAGCAAAAGCCCCAGCGTTATGAAGCCGCCCGCCGGCAGAACCGCCAGCGTCACGGGCCCCGGGTTGATGCCCTTTATCGCCAGATCGCCCCACACCGTCAGCGTGCCCGCGCCTACAATCTCGCGGACGGACGCGATGAGCGCCAGCGAAAGCGTGAAGCCTATGCCGCTGCCGAGGCCGTCGGCCAGCGAATCCACGACGCCGTTCTTCGAGGCGAACGCCTCCGCCCGCCCGAGTATTATGCAGTTCACGACAATCAGCGGAATGAATATGCCCAGCGAAGCCGACAGGTCGGGCAGATACGCCTGCATGAGAAGATCGATCGCCGTCACGAATGTAGCGATGATCACGATATAGCACGGTATGTGGACCGCGCCGGGTATCGCCCGCCGCAGAGCCGAAACGAGACCGTTGGAGCACACAAGCACGAAAGTCGCTGCCATGCCCATACCGAGCGCATTCTCAAGGCTGGTCGTCACGGCCAGAGTGGGACACAACCCCAACACCAATCTGAATATCGGATTGTTCTTGAAAATACCGTACCAAAATGCAAGCCATGTTTTCATGACATAAATTATACCGAATTTTCCTTCAAAATGCAAGCGGCCCGAACCGGACGCCCCGCCGCAACAAAGTTACACGCGCACGAAACCACTCGAAAGCATGGTGTGGTGCGGATTCTCCCCTTCCTGCTGCGGCGGCGCGGACGGGGCCTCGTGCCGCTCGGCCTCAAGGCGGTCGGCGAGTCTCGACGCGAAAGCGACGAACTTCGTGAACGAATCGGGGAATTCCGCCGCGACGAACCGCGAGCACGGATAGACCGCGAACGCCGCCAGAAAACCCGTATCGGGGTCGCGCCCCACGGCAGGCAGGCCTTCATGCATCATCCCGAAGCCGAGGTTCAGCAGATCCTCGACCAGCCGGCGAGAAGGCTCTGCCGGCAGATCGTCCGCCACGAGCGCGGAGACGACAAGCCTGTCCAGCGCGTCGTCCATGGTTATCGTGAACGGCTGCGAGCCTATGCTGAACGCACACGACCCGTCATGGAACTCCAGCGGCATTCCCAGGTGCGCCGAAAGCGCACCTAGGGCGTCATCGAAAGTGCCCGCCATTTAAGCGACAACCTCCTGTTGCTCGTCCTGCACGAACGTATCTCGCGGAATCTTGCCGTAGTGCTCGATGCACTTTATCAGCGTGTTGAGCGAGGTGTGCAGCTTCGATTCCTTTCCACCCGCGGCGCGGCGGGATATGTCGTAGTCGAGCATATCCGAGAAGATGCGCCCGTTGTGCATGATCGCGAAGAGGTTCTTCTTGCACGCCTGGTTCTTCTGCCCATTCGGGTCGGCCTTGACACGCTCGATCATGGTACGTAGCGTGCTCTCGATGGCATTCTTGGCCGCTTTGACGTCCACGACCTTGTGCTTCGTCACGAAGGCCGTCTTCATCATCTGCGCGCAGCGTGAGGCCTTGCCGTCGAGGTCGGCGAGGAACGAGTCGTAATAGGCCTTGCGCGTCTCGACGCGGCGGGCGACGAGGTTCGCGAGGCGGCCCGTGTCGGACCTCTGGTCGGCGTACGAGGCGTCGCCGTAGTTGTTGACGAACCTCGAAAAGTTCAGCTCGGTCGCCTCCGCGTCATCGCCCTTGAGTCCGGCGACGTCGGCGAGCGCCTCCCTGACGGCCTCCTCGAACTCGGCGTCGGTGATGTCTAGCTTGACGCGCATCTGGTTCTTCGCGCGCTGGCAGAGGGTCTTGACCTTTTCGTCGTCCTTGAGCGCAGACGAGGCCGCCGCCGTCACATCTGCCGCGAAAAGGTCGTTGCGGTTGCCCATCTTCACCTGCACCTGGCAAGTCTCGTATTCGACCATGCCCATCGCGACGGCCTCGTCCTTGTACATCGCGGCGAGCTGGGCGAACTGCTTGTCGATGTCAAAGGCCGAGACGGGCTTGAGGACGGGCTTGTTGTCCTTATCCACAAGGGTAGTGACCTTCCACATGCCCGTCTGCTCGTTCTTGGAGATGAACGTCACGGGACGGTTCGCGCCGGCGAGATTGTCGTAGAGGGCGAACTTGCCGTCGGACTCTATCTTCGCGTGCACGAGCGGGTCGATTTCGGCGGACCTCTTCATCATGAGCACTTCGACCCTCTCGTCGATGCGTTGCGCTATCGTCTCTTCATCCACGACGCCCGCCTTTTTGCACTCTTCGCGCACTTCGGCCTCGCAGGCCTTGCGCGCCTCTTGGCGGAACGGTGCCTTGACTTCGTCAGCGAGCGCGTTGAACTCGGCCGTGGCGCAGAAAGCGAGGTTGTCGGTCTCTTTCGAGCGCGCCTCCTTGATGGAGTCGGACGCTTTGATGAACCAGTCCTGTATATTGTCGTTCTTGGCCTCTATGCAGACGCCGTCGAACCTCTCCAGAAACCTGAACAGCTCGACGTTCTTGTCTTTCATCGCGTTGAAGGCGGTAAGGAAGCCGTCCAGGAGCGAGTCAACGATTTCCAGCATGTATTTCTTTATGTACGCTTCGCTCTTGCCGGCGCAGTTGATGTCCGGATGGGCCTTGAGGCCGTACCTTTCGAGAAGTATGGCGCATATCTCCGAGCCCGTCGCGACAGTGGTCAGTTCGTTCCGCACCGCCGCGAGGTTTGCGATATTGCCGAGGCGCTTGGCGTACTCGCCGAGTTTCTTCGGCATGACCTCGCACCAGTGCTCGAAATGATCGATGTCGTATTCGTCGAGCTCTTGCTCTTGCGAAAGGATGATCTTGCCGTTCTCGATCTGCATCGTTCCGTATGCCTTGAGGGCGTTCTTCGAGCAGTTGAGCGTGATCTGGTCGAGCTTCGACGCGTTGTCGAGGAGCAGGCCGAAGCATTTGTCCAACGCAGTCTTCACGGCGGGCACGTTGGGGTTGTCCTTGAAGCCGGCCTGCGAGGCGCTGAGCTGTTTTTCCTGCACCCAACTATCGTACTGCGTCTGCAGCCTCTCCTTGAAGCGGCCCATCGTCTTGAAGCGGAAGAGGTTGGTGAACCAGTTGCCCGTGGTGAACCGCGCGTTGACACGCCCGTTGTCGAACGAGACTTCGAAAGTATTGTCGTTGACCTCGATGAGCCCGTTCTTCGGCGTGCTCGAGCCGGTTTCAAGAAAGTGGTCTTTGAACGACACATCCGCGATATGGTTTACATGCAGTGGCATAATTTCTCCTTTCCTTTAACCATGTCTATATTTCTAGTATCCATACTCTATACACACAACTCATCAAAAGGTTACAAGCGGTATTGTACCACAAATAGCCGTTTGCGGCTAGGGACGCGCTATTCGAAGGATATCCTTATCTTGAAATATCTGACGCCTGAGACGCCGCCGAGATCCACCGACGCCACACCCCCGACCGCAGCGGGATCGCCGCCGTCAAGTCCGCCGAAAATCCTGTTGCCCGCCGCATCCACTTCATAGACCTCGAACTTCGTAGCCACACCCGTCAAAAGGCCGTTGCCCGGGCAATTCCCCAC
>ONWT01000088.1 GCA_900321575.1 uncultured Lentisphaerota bacterium
GGCCGACTGTGCGCGAGTGAGGCGACGGAATCTGCAAGCGTAAGAGAGGCGTTGTCAGCAGCAAGTTGCCTTGTCTAGGCTGGACTGGCTGAACAAAAGCTTCTTGTCTAACGATATAGCCGCAGCAGATTCCGTCAACGAGAGCGAGCGCATAGTCGGCTCGCCGACGCCGCCCCTTGACTCCCAAAATTTATTATGCTATTATTGTCTTGAAACTTGGACGAGGCGTAATACGAAGTGTGCCTTGTTCAGGCGAACGATTATGCAGAAGACCGCTAAAATCAAGCGTTTGAACGCTATCGAGACGACGCGCACGGCGCGGCGCTGGTTTTCGCATACTCTCCTCGCGGCCCCTCGGAAGGCGGTGCTGTGATGGCGACACTGGCGATGTTCAAGGGAAATTTCTAGAATCAACAAAAAAACAAACAAGGAAAAACAAACAATGAAAACACTAATAACACGGATTAAGCGGTTAGCGCTTGCGCTGTGCTTTGTGACGCCACTGGTGTCATGGGCGAATACAGATTTGCAAGTGACTATCACAGACAACACCGTCGTTATCGACAACGATAACGCGGAGACGTTTGACCATATGTCATTCACTGTCAGCTCTCCTGTGGTGACGATTCCGGCTTCCGAAACGTTGCCGCTTGGGACGCAGATTGAGTTGACGTCAATTGCGCTCGGCAAGAGAGCTTCGGGTTCCGGTAATACAAGGCCTGAAACTCTTTCCATTACAGGTACCGATGGTACGGTCTATACGTCCGATGCCATTGTGGAATCGGGTACGTTCACTAATGCCGGCTGTACAAAGGAGGTCTATTCCTTCTCTGGCAAGGGCTGCGTGCTTACGGTCGGTCTATCGTACGCTATGTCTTTCAAGAATGCCAATGGAAGTGATTTCACATCCCTTGTCAGTCGTACCGCGAAGAATTCTGCGTCTCTGTTTGGCACAACGGTATACAACTCCAATTATACGGCTTGGCTTCCTGTTCAGGAACTGACGGGCGAGATTGTCGGCTCCACCAGCTTTACGCTCTTGACGGGTGCGCTGACGAACATCAATAATACTGATACGACAAAGCCTGCGTATCTGCATAATGCAACAGGCTGGATTTCGACCGACACTGTAAGCTCTGGCGAGATTAAGTTGGTGAACGGCCCTGCCGGATATGCTCTCACCGTGAACAACGGAAATTCAATTGCGGATAACAACAAGAACCGTACTTCCGTGTGGAAGAAGCTTTCTGGCGATGGTCTGCTTACTACGGCGAACAACAACTGGCAGACTCCCGCAGTGAAGATTTATGACGCCTCTGAATTCACAGGCAGCATTAATGCCAGTGCCGGCAATGTTCGTTTGGCGGTTATCTTCTGCGCAGAAGAAGATACTTTCTCTCCAACTGTATATGAAGAGATTGGTAGCAAGTCCGGCCTTATCTACATTAAGCCGGGAACATCGGTTACGGTTGCCGAGGGTGCAACATGGACCGCCGTCAATGGCATTGTGAACAAGGGTGCGCTCACCGTCAACGGTACGGTTGCGAGCGCAATAAGCAACAATGGTGGTACGGTTACCCTCAATGCGGGTGCGTCAGTGCCTTCCTTCGGTTCGCAGCGTGACTTCACTGGCTTCACGGTTCATTCCTCTGTCCCGGTCAAAATTACGATGACCTCTGCGGAATACGGCAAGGGATCGGTAAGTGTTACTGGCGCAAGCGGAATTTCGACTATTACTGTGCTCGCTCCTGACGGCACAACAACGGTTGGCACCATTACTCCCGCGGAGTCTTCCACGCTTGAGACTGGCGTCAAGACTACTGGTCTCGCCACTTGGTGCGATTATGAGTTCAACGGCGATAAGTCCAACGCTGGTGTCGACAAGACTGGCCTTACGAGCGATGTCGATACGACCGATTATCCCGAAATATTCAATAGCTCGATGCTTTACACCTATACGCATCCGTATCGTGGTGTAACTTATCCCAATTCCTGGACAGCGGTTGTGCGTTGCACGGTGCCAGAACTCGAGAATGCAGTCGTCGTAATGTTCGGTACATATGCTGCCGGCGCTATCGGTCTTGTTGCGGGTTCGAATCCTGAAGAGGAAATGTTGCTTGTTTCCACTCCTGGTACGGTTGCGCAGGCCGAAGACAAGCACTTTACCACTTTGGCTACGATGAACGTCAAGGATGCCACCACGGCCCAGCATGTCTATGTGTTCACAAAGGATGGCACCACCGTTAATGTTTACTGCGACGGCGAAAAGGTCCTTGAGGACTATCAGCTTGCAAGTGCCACGCTTGGCGGTGGTCTGCAGGTCGGCTCTCTCCATGGCGGTGTTGTTCAGAGTGGGGTTCACACCGGTCTCATCCGTTTTGGTGCTGGCGAAAGTCAGATTTCCTCTTTGACGCTTGCGCAGCAGCAGAATGCTCGCATCGACTGCATGAGGATGTTCGACTATATCGTCAGCCCCGAGCAGATCGCGGCTCTCTCCGTCGAGTTCCCTGCGGTCAAGCTCTATCGTGCAACGGCCGCAGCTGATGCTGATACGACTTGGGGTGATCTTTCCTGGACTCCTGCCTGGGATGGCGGCAATACGCAG
This sequence comes from uncultured Lentisphaerota bacterium, assembly GCA_900321575.1. Classification (GTDB taxonomy): domain Bacteria; phylum Verrucomicrobiota; class Kiritimatiellia; order RFP12; family UBA1067; genus UBA1067. The sequence continues at coordinate 2,606 of ONWT01000088.1, forward strand.
TCCAAGGTCATTCTCACGACTGAGGGCGACGCGACTGTCGCACTGCCTGAGTCGATTACGGTCGATGAAGTCCAGTTGGACCTCGAAACTGACTCGACGCTCACGCTGGTCGGCCCTGGCTCGCTAGCGATTACCCAACCTATTACCATCGAGGATGGAACCCTTGAGCTGACTGGCTCGGTTACGTTCACGCAGGATACGACCTTCAACGGCAAGGTTGAATTCACCCAGTTCACCAAGGCTGGCGCGGGTGCTATCAAGCTCTCGACTGGCGCTACGGTCGGCGTTGATGCGGCTCTCGTCGTGACTCCGCTCGGCACATACACACTTGCCGAAGGCACGGTCGTCGATTCTGCATACACTGGCGATGGCGTCAGGCTGATGCCGCTTGCGTCGGCTGCTTGCTCTCTGACCTCCGGAACCACAGTCCGCTACTATTCCGATGCAACTGGCGTGTTCGATACTTTTCTAAGTGAGGCTGCGACCGACGAGAACTTGGTTTACACCATTCTTGATGGTACGGACTGGTCTGCCTATGCTGCACAGCTTGGAACGTTGGGATACTACTATGACCAGGCGGCAGGTACGATAACCAGAGCGTTCGCGAGAATTGCTGCGGTGCCGTATATGTCGCTTGCGGATGCTGTTGCTGCGGCTACGGAAGACGCGACGGTCGTACTTCTTCGTGCTTCCAGCGAGGAGATTACGCTCAACAAGGCGATTACCCTTAGCGAGACGGCCAACTTCTCCGGTACGCTTACCGGCAACGGCACGCTGACCTTTGCGGCGTTCCGCAACAACCCGTCCATCACGTTCACCGATTGGACCGGCACGGTTGTGTTGCCTTCGTTCGCTGCGGATGGTACAATCCTCAATAACTATGGCGTCGCTGGCTCCACGGTTGTCTTGAAGGGCATCACGAGCGGTTGGTTTGGTGAGACCTCTTCGCAGAAGATGGATGTCAATCCTGTTCTCCAGCTCGATGGCGATGTGACCATTACCGGCTTCTCGACCGCGTGGGACTACACGTTCGCCGAAATTACCGGTACTGGTACGTTTGCGCTCGATCCGACGGACAACAATCCGAAGTCTGCCACCATTACTAAGGTTGCCGAAGGCTTCACGGGAACGGTTTACACTGATATCGATACCACTCTCACGATCGGCACTCTCGCTCGCGAGGCTGGAACTAGCACGGAGCCTGACACGCTGTTGCTCTCCACGGACGGCGAGGGCGATGTAGTGGTAGAGGCGGTCACGATTGGCGGCGAGCCGGCTGATGTCTATCTCGTCTACGAGGAAGACGGCGTTTATGTCGGCGTTCCTCCGGTTGAGATTGATCCGTCTGCTGTCGTAATCAATTACAACAGCTATGCCACGTTGAGTGTGGTCGGTGGTTCTCTCGAGGGTGCCACATATGGGTGGACGATGTATACGAACAATGTTGCATGCCCGTCTACGCAGGGCCCTGTTAAGATCTCTAGCGGCAAAACCAAGGCCACGGTCAAGGTATATTCCGAGACCACGGCATTTGACAACGTTGTCGCCAAGGTTGCTATCACGAATGGCGAAGAAGTCATTGAGCGCGAAGCGACAATTACGGTTGCTGATGTTGCCGCGAAGATTGGCGAGACTGAATATACCAAGGCTGAACTCAACGACGCGATTGCTGCGGCAATTGAATCTGGGGATGTGCTTGAGCACTACTTGAGTGTCTCCACAACCATCTCTAAGGGGCAAACCCTCAAGACGAAGAAGCTCGCCGAGCGCAATGGTTCTGCAACAGTCAAGGCTGCTGCAAGCACTGTTGAGGGTGAGGCGTGGACGATTGCAAAATCCGAGGAGGATGGTGTAATCACTTGGAGTGTTGGGACAGAGACCGCATACTTCGAGTTTACGAGTGCCGACAGCCAAACGGTTGAATACCTCGCAACTCCGAAGAATGCTGCCGGTGTAAACAAGCTCTTGTCTGATGCTACTATCACGAAGCAGTTCTCCGTCACAAAGGATGGCGTGGTGCTCGATCTTAACGGTCATGTTCTTACTTCGACATACGCAAGCACTACTGCTGGTGCGGTCTATGTAAATGTGATCAGCCCTGCTCCGGCGGCGCTAACCGTTAAAGACTCGGTTGGTGGCGGCTCCATTGCCGCAGCCTCCGCGCACTCGGTATTCACGCTCGGCAGTAATGGTCAGTTGACCGTTGAAGGTGGTTCATTCACAGGCAACCATATCGTGTATGGCAGCAAGACCACTTCAGTGGCGACCATTACAGGCGGCACCTTCACGGCGACCGACGCTGGATTCACGCTCAATATGCTTGACACTGCTCGCGGCACGATAACGGTCACCGGAGGTACGTTCACGGGCTTCAACCCGGCGAATAACGCCGCAGAGGGAGCCGGAACCAACTTCGTTCCTAACGGCTATGTCTCCACCGAGACCTCGTCTGGTGTCTGGACGGTTGCCGAGGTTCAGGAAGTTCCTGTGGCCCCTGGTGCACAGACCGAGCCGGTGGCGACCGAGGCCGAGGCCGAGGATGCAGCTGCGAAGGTTGTGCCTAGCGTCCCGGCTGCAGTTGCCGAGGTTCTGTCCGATGACCAGGAGACCGCCTATAAGGCTCTCTTCGAGCCCAAGGTCGTCGAAGTGCCTGGCGAGACACCCCAGTATGCCGTTGAGGTGGTGCTGAAGGCGGATGTCGTTACCGAGATTCAGTCGGACGTTGATGACGAGGCTGATGACCTCGCCAAGGCGGCGGTTGATGCTGCGGCCGACGCGGTGAATGGTGGCGAGGCTACTGTCACGACGAAGCCCGGTCTCTACTATGTGGTTGAGGCTGGTACTGAACTCAATGGCATCGAGCCTGCGTCCTGCACGCTCGCGACGTCCGAGTCGACCACACTCCCTGTTCCCAACAAGGGAGCCAAGGGCTTCTACAAGATCCGCGTCAGCGTGACCCCTGTTCAGGTCCAGGAATAATCGCTTACGATAGAGCAACTAACAGACAGGCGCAGCAATGCGCCTGTTTTGTTTTATGGCTACCTGAATTCTGTCAAAACAGGCCTGGTCAACTTTGACAGATTTCGCCAGTGGGGGGTTGATTACATGGCATATGAAAGTGTATAATATGCATATCTTTTATGAAACGGCTTTATATATTGGCAGGGGCAAATGGAAGTGGCAAAAGCACTATATCAAAAGTGTTTCTGCCCGAGCAGAACATTGTGTATATAAACCCTGACGATATTGCGCGAGATTTGGATCCCGAAAATCCAGCTAGAGCAAGAATTGCCGCTGGTAAAGAAACATTACGTAGCATAGGTGATCGCTTGGCAAGAGGCGAGTCGTTTGCGGTAGAATCAACTTTGTCAGGCACGATTTATGTAAAAACTCTAGAGCATGCAAAAGAGCTTGGCTATGAGACCTCCATTATCTACACATTTGTAGATTCGCCAGAGGTTTGTATCGCAAGAATCGCCACTAGAGTAAAGAACGGGGGGCATCCTATTCCCGATGAAGACGTGCGCCGCAGGTATTTCAGAAGCAAGAAAAACTTCCTGTCTGCCTATGCGCCAATTGTTGACTATTGGACGCTCCTTTATAATGGCGACGCGCAAGTAGTAATGGTCGCGCGAAAGGATAATGGCTTGGGGGTGACAGTGTTTTCTGATTCGCTGTACAAAATGTTCAAGGAGGGCATATGACGGAGTTTGACGCTAAGATTCTTTCGATAGCCAATCGCGCGGTTTATGCAGCACAGGAAGAGAACCGCCGCAAGGGCATACCGAATGTCTATGTCTTGAACGGTACAATTGTCTGGCAGATGCCTGATGGCTCTATCACGACAGTAAACCCAGACGCCTAGTGAAGCTAAAGGTGCTCAAGCGTAAAGAGCTCCCTTGATCGCTCCCTCTAGAGCAACAACAGACAGGCGCAGCAATGCGCCTGTTTTGTTTTATGCCCCTTGCGTCAAAGGGGAGAAGTGTGGTATAATACACTCGACAAAACCGAGAGGCGGAGTCAATCGGCTGGCGGAGAAGCCTCCGCTGATGGCGTGGGAGACCACGCCATTACTTCTATACCGAAGGTTTATCATTGTGAGCGGCGCTAAGGAAATCAGTGTGTTTGTAGATGAATCTGGCAGTTACGATCTTAATGCCAGTTCATCTAGGTTTTATATTGTATGCATGGTCTTTCACGACCAGTCGGACTCAATCGCTGAAGAGATTGATCGCCTTAACGTATTTTTGCGAAATAAGAATCTGCCTGAAGACCATCCCATCCATGCTGGGCCCCTTATACGAATGGAAGAGCCGTATAGGCATATGCGCCGAAGTGAGCGAAGAGCGATATTCTCGGCATTGTTGGCGTTTCTGCGCCGCTCGCGCATAACATATAAGTGCTTTAGCATCGATAAGAGATATATCGATTCGGCACCGGCATTTCACGATTCATTGCTACAGTGCCTGATTTCGCATCTAGTTTCCCGGAAGGATGAGTTCAACAGTTATAGCCGGATCAAGATATATTATGACAATGGGCAGGCTGCGGTGACATCTATATTGCGCGAGGCGTTTGCAATCTACGCATCCAAGTGCGAGTTTGTCAGTAACGTTACTTCGTCTAAATATAAATTGTTTCAGGTGGCCGACATGATTTGTGCGATAGAGCTTGCAAGGCTTAAATTGTTGCATATTGGCCATATATCAGACTCTGAAAAAGACTTCTTTATGGGTATTGGAAATTTTAGAAAGAACTATCTCAAGCCTATATTGAGAAAAGAGGCGTAATCGCTCTCCCGTTAGACGCAGAGCCGCAGAGATGTAAAGAATTTGACAGATTTTCGGCGAAAGATGGGGCTTAAAAAATTATTTGCGATACCCCCTTGCGCAGGCGCGGCGATTTTTGATATAATACGCGTTCATTCGACCACTCAAAAGAGTAAATAACAACAATGAAAGTACGTAGTTCCGTTCGTCGCATATGCGAGAACTGCCGCATCATACGCCGCAAGGGTGTGGTGCGCGTGATCTGTACAAACCCGCGCCACAAACAGCGCCAGGGTTAACAACAACGAGGTAAAACAACTATGCCAAGAATGATGGGTGTGGATATTCCGGGCAAGAAGCATATTCGCTTCGCGCTTCGCTATATTCACGGTATCGGGCCGAAACGCGCTGATGACGTTTTGGCGGCTTGCAATGTCGACCCCATGAAGAAGGCCGACGACGTCACGCAGGATGAAATTCATGCGATCACGACGTACATTCAGGACCATTTCCGCGTCGAGGGCGACCTCCGTCGCGAGGTTAGCCAGAACATCCGCCGTCTGATCCAGATCGGGTCTTATCGCGGTCTCCGTCACAAGAAGGGGCTTCCCGTGCGCGGCCAGCGTACGAAGACGAACGCGCGTACCCGCAAGGGCGGCAAGCGTGTTTCGATCGCGATGCCCAAGCAGGCCGGTCGCTGAGGAGTTTAAGAAATGAGCGAAGAAGTCAAGAAAGAAGAAGCCCCGGTGGCGCCTGCCGCCGATGCCGCTGTCGCGGCCGAGGGCGAAGTCGTCGCCAAGAAGCGTCCCGGCAAGTCCATTCCCGCCGGTATCGCGTTCATACGCAGCACGTTCAACAACACTCAGGTTTCGATCGCCGATGCGCGCGGCGGTGTGATATCCTGGAGCTCGGCCGGCAAGGCGGGCTTCAAGGGCAGCCGCAAGTCGACCGCTTTTGCAGCGACGATGGTCGCGCAGGATGCGGCGCGTGTTGCCGTAGCCAAGGGTATGCACGAGTGTGAAGTCAGGATGCAGGGCGCCGGCGCCGGCCGCGAGAGTGCGGTTCGTGCGATTCAGGCGGCGGGCATCCGCGTCACTCAGATCACAGACACGACGCCCGTTCCCCACAACGGTTGCCGTGCACGCAAGCGCAGGAGGGTCTAAAGATGGGTCATTTTACAGGTCCGCGCAGCAAGATTGCGCGTCGTTTCGGCGAGCCCGTGTTTGGGCCCGACAAGGTTCTTGAGAAGCGTCCTTACGCTCCCGGCCAGCACGGTGCGAACAAGCGCCGCAAGAAAATGTCCGAATACGGCGTCCAGCTTCGCGAGAAGCAGAAGGCCAAGGCCATTTACGGCATGCGCGAAAAGCAGTTCCGTCTGTTCTTCGAGCGCGCGAAGTCGAAGAGCGGGGTCACCGGTGACGCGATGCTCGCGATGTGCGAGATGCGTCTCGACAATATCGTCTACCGTCTCGGCCTGTCGCCGACGCGTGCTGGCGCCCGTCAGCTCGTGACGCACCGCCATGTCACCGTGAACGGCAAGGTTTGCGGCGTTCCCTCCTACATCGTCCGTCCGGGCGAGGTTGTGGCGGTTCGCGAGAAAGACCGTGACATGATCGCGGTTGTCGACTCCCTCAAGCAGCACAAGTCGCCTGTGGTGACGTGGCTTGCGTGGGATGATGCGACTGCGCAGGGTACCCTCATCAGCGCTCCCGAGCGCGCGGAGATACCCGAGACTCTCGACATGCAGCTCATCGTCGAATTCTTCTCGCGTTAATTCCGGCGGTAATGCCGCTTAAACCATTAATTTGCACAGGAGGTAACATATGCCTATCCGCTTGAACAGGTTCGAAATGCCGAAGGCCGTCCAGAAGGACGAGTCCACGGCCACTGCGACGTATTCGCGTTTCGTCGCCGAGCCATTCGAGATCGGCTATGCCCGCACGATCGGCAACTCGCTGCGCCGTGTTCTTCTCTCGTCCATCGAGGGGGCCGCTATTTCGTCCGTGAAGATTCGCGGCGTCAGCCACGAGTTCGCGACGATCAAGGGCTGCACGGAAGATGTCACCGACATCATCCTCAACTTGAAGCGCGTCCTTCTCAAGACCTACACCCGCGACACCCAGACGATCACCCTCAAGGCCCAAGGGCCCTGCACCGTGACGGCCGGCGATTTCGCGGCGGAGAACAACGTGCAGGTGCTGAATCCCCGTCAAGAGATCTGCACGCTCGATGTCGACGGCACCCTCGAGATGGAGTGCGAGGTTCGCACCGGTCGCGGTTTCTGCCTTGCCGACGGCAACAAGAAGCCTGATCAGGAGATCGGACGCATCGCGATCGATTCGATATTCTCGCCCGTGACGCGCGTCAATTTCCTCGTTGAGAACACCCGCGTCGGTCAGCGCACCGACTACGAGAAGCTTGTTCTCGACATCTGGACCGACGGCCGAATCGACCCCGAAGAGGCTTTGAGGACGGCTGCGGCCGTTCTGAGACGCCACATCGACGTGTTCGTCGATTACGGTGCCGTTGCCGAGGAAGCGACCAAGCTCGAGTTCGAAGACGCCGACAAGAAGGATGTCGACGAGCGCGAGCGTCTCAGGAAGCTCCTCAATATGTCGGTCAACGAAATCGAGCTTAGCGTTCGCGCGGCCAACTGCCTCAACAACGCCAACATTTCGACCGTCGGCGAGCTCGCCTCGAAGACCGAGGCCGACATGCTCAAGTATCGCAACTTCGGCAAGAAGTCTCTTACGGAGATCAAGGCGAAGCTCATCCAGCTCGGCCTTTCGCTCGGCTACAAGTTCGATGCCGATCTCCTCGAATCGAAGAAGTAAGGAATCTACAAAATGCGTCATCAGAGAGTTGTCAAGAAATTCGGGCGTTCAACAGCCCACCGTGCGATGCTCATGAAGAGCCTCGTCACGAACCTCATCCTCGCGGAGTCGATCAAGACGACCCTGCCGAAAGCCAAGGAAGCGCGCAAGGACGCCGACAAGATCGTGACGATCGCCAAGAAGGGCGATCTCGCGGCCCGTCGTCTCGCGGCCAGCCGCCTTCTTGACCCGGAGGCCGTCCAGAAGCTCTTCGCGAAAGTCGCGCCGGCCATGAAGGACCGCAAGGGCGGCTACACGCGCATCGTGAAGCTCGGCACCCGCAAGGGCGATGCTTCCGAAATGTGCGTACTTCAGTGGTCCTATGTCGGCGAGGCCGTTCAGGCTCCCGCCGCTGAAGAGCCGGTGAAGGAGGTGAAATAATGGCTATCGTGCTCAAGCTCAAGAAGGGCGAGTCGGTCGAACGCGGACTCAAGCGCATGAAGAAGATCCTCGACAAGGAGGGTCTCCTGAAGACGATCCGCGACCAGCGCTACTTTGAAAAGCCTTGTGTCAAGGCGCGCAAGAAATCCCAGCGCGCCCGTATCCGCAACAGATCGCGCCGCGGGCGCATGGAGCTCAACTAAGCTCTGTTCTACGGATACTGCAAAAGAAGCGCGGTTTTGCCGCGCTTTCTTTTTTTGTCCGGCGCGGCGGTTGCGCTATAGGAGGAAAATTTGGTATAATTCCACCTGATATGACAGCTGTTTGGGGTCTTCTACTTGGCGTTCCCATGCTCGCCTTTGGCGGGTTTTCGTTTGTTTTTCCCGAGAAGGCGTCCGGTTTTGCCGATTGGTTCAAAAGTTCGCGCCGCGTAGCCTTGGCGCTTACGGTCTTTGCCTGGTTCTGGACCGCCTACGAGTGCGACACAATCGGCATAGACGTTTTCGATATGGTCTTGAAGCGTTTCCCGGGGCAGTTGTGGCTCATGGCGGCGCTTTTGAGCTATTTGACTTTCATATGGATGCCGGCCAACCTTTCCGTCAGGGCTCTTACCGGGATATTGATGCTTATACCTGCGGAGTTGTTCAAGGCTACCAGACCTGTTCTGCCTGATGGCGGCTTCGCGGCGGTACACATTCTCGTCGCTACGGCCTATATCGGCGCCGTGACCGGCATGTATGGAATGTTTTATCCGTGGCGGCTTGAGAAGGGCATGGCGTTTTTCCAGAAAAAGGCTTCGCGGATGCGGGCTCTCGGGCTTGGCTTGATATTGTGGGGCATTGCGCTTGTCGGCGCCGGTTTCGCCGCATAACTTTAGGAGCAGAACATGAAAGACATTCTTCTGATACTTACGACGGTTTGCGGCGGACTGGGATTGTTCCTCTTGGGTATGAAGCACCTTTCGGAAGGGTTGCAGTCCACTGCCGGCGGAGGGCTCAGAAAATTCATGGCCAATGCGACGAGCCATCGTATGGTCGGTGTCGGCATGGGCGTCATTTCGACGATGATTGTCCAGTCTTCGTCGATCATAACGGTGATGCTTGTCGGTTTTGTGTCCACCGCGCTGTTGACGTTGCCGCAAGCGATAAACGTGCTCATCGGCGCGAATATCGGCACTACTGCTACAGTATGGATTATCGCCTATGCGCCCAATCCGCAGATGCTCGGCTTCGTCGGCATCGCCATAGGCAGCGTGTTCTACTTTTTCATGCGCGGCGAGAAGGTGCACAATCTCGGGTTGACGATAATCGGGCTGGGTCTAGTTTTTCTAGGGCTGTACTACATGTCGAAGGGCGTGATGCCGATAAGGGAGAATCCTGCGATAGCCCGCTATTTTACGGAAATGGACGGTTCGACGCTCGTCGGGTGCGTCAAAGTCGCGGTGGTCGCCATGCTCTTCACGGCGGTCATACAGTCCTCCGCGGCGACCGTCGCCATCGCCATGACGCTTGCTTCCCAGCAGCTGATATCGTATGAAGTGGCGATTGCGGTGCTTTTCGGCGCCAATGTAGGCACAACGGCGACCGGCTGGATCGCCGCCATCGGCGGAACGGCCGACGCCCGACGCACAGCGCTCGCGCATACGCTCTCGAACCTTATCGGGTCGATAGTGTTTCTGCCGTTTATCGCGGTATTCGTGAAATGCGGGCAGGCCATATTCCCGAACTGGAATGTCGCCGAGACGGTGATCGTCAGCGGACAGCCCACCCAGGCGCTGACCCATATTACGGCGCCCATAGCGGTCACCGACACGATATTCGCCATTTGCAGAGGCGCGCTGCTGTTCCCGTTCGTGAAAAGCTTTGCCCGCCTTGTGGAGAAGGTGATTCCGCAGCCGGAGAACGAGAAACCGCACCTTTCGGCACTGAAGTTCGGCGCCAGACTCTCGCCGGTGATTGCGTGCGATCAGGCTTTGCTGGAAGTAAAGTTCATGAAGGAGAGCAATCTGGAGCTGTTGGATTGCGCGAGAAAGGTGCTTTCCGGCGAGGCTGACGAATCGGTGGAGAACCACATAATCCATCGAGAGGACATTTTGGACAATGTGCAGCGGGAAGTAACGGAATTTCTGGGCAGCATAATGACCAAGCGCCTGGCTTTTGACGTTTCCGAGCGGGCGAGGCGGCTGCTGAGGCTCACCGACGAGCTGGAGTCGGTCTCCGACGAGGCGGCCACGGTTCTAAAGGTGGTTAAGCGCCTGAGATCGCAAAAGCAGAAAATGTCCGAAATTTCCGTCTCGCTGCTGTTGAGCGTGCACGATCGCGTGGCAGAGTTCGCCGCCAAGGTCACGCCGTGGATTCGCTCGCCGCGACCCGCCATAGACATCGCAGATGTCCAGTCCGAATCGGCGGCCATACATGAATTGATACGCACCTGCCGCAAGACGCAGCTCGGCAGGGTCGGGCCGGAAGACCCTGGTTCTTCAATACGGGTTCTTGGCGAGCTGGACATAATAAACGCTTACGAGAGGATACGCGCCTACTACTTGAACATCGCCGAAACGCTTGCCGGCGGCAAACGGTAGGGCGGGTGCCGAACAAATGGTTTTCGAGGACGGAGAGAACTGGAAGCCGTTAGATCCTCAATCAAGGGGGCGGCATGCCACATTCGCATCGGCACTTGACGCGGCAGTAGCCGACATGCTCACGGAGAAGAGTCCGTTTTTTGACGCGTTGCCCGACATTTGGCCGACGCTTTTCCCCGGGATCGCGGCCAAACCCGGAAGATATGAAGACGGAGCGATTGTGCTTTACGTCAAAAATTCCGCTTCGCTGTACATAGTCAGAATGAAACTCGCGCAGATTCGGGCCAAGCTCGCCGCGCTTCCCGGAGCCCCCAAGGACATAGCGCTCCGATTGGAGGTGCATTCGTGAGAACGGCGAAGAAACGGTTGGCTGCTTCGTTCGCGTCTGCCGTAGCGGTCTTTGGGTGCGCGGCGGCTACATTCACGCGGTCCCTCGAACGCGTATCGACAATGGACCCTGCGCAAGGCAGGTCGGTCTACGATGCGCGCGCACAGAGGCTGGTATACAAAAGCGTTCTCGAAGTCGATTATCATGCGCGGCCATACAGGGTAGCCCCTTGCGCATGCGGCTTGCCGATGGTTTCCGATGACGGCCTTGCATATCGCTTCGAGGTGATAGACGGCGAATTGACGGCCGATGATGTCGTCAGATCGCTGGAGCGGCTTCGCGATCCGGCGGCGGTTTCGCCGAACAAATGGGTGCTTAATGACGTAGATTCGATTTCTGCGGTCGATTCGCGCACCGTCGATATACGGCTAAAGAGGAAATGCCACTACTTTCCGTGGCTCATGACCATGCCTGCCGCGGCGGTGATGAAAAGCGACGGCTCTGGAACAGGCGCGTTCGTGCTGGACTCATGGTGGAAAAACCACGAGATGGTGTTCAGGCGCAGGCAACCCGTGCCAGGAATGTTCGACGAAGTGCGATATGTGGTGGTGGACGATGTCTCCACGCAGTGGCTCATGTTCTTGAAGGGCGAAACCGATTTTCTCGGGGAGATTTCGCGCGACAACTGGGATGCCGTGATAGGGCCCAATGGGGAGCTGGACCCCGCGCTGGCAAAATCTGGCGTAAAACTCTATTCCATCCCGACACTCGATACTATGTATATCGGCATCAATATGCGCGATCCCGTGCTGGGCGGAAACAAAAAGCTTCGTCAGGCGCTCAATGCAGCCTTCGACTACCCGGCGTGGGAGCGGTTCTATTCAGGCCGCATAACCAAGGCGGGCGGGCCTGTTCCGCCGGGAATTGCCGGTTTTCTCGATGAACCGTTCGAATATTCATTCGATCTCGAAAAAGCGAAGCGCCTCATGGCGGAGGCCGGATATCCCGGCGGAATAGACCCCGCGACGGGACGCAGGTTGGTGCTTACGCTTGCGATAGGGCGCGCTTCGCAAGACAGCAGAGAGGCCGGGGAGCTTGTCGCAGCTTTTTACGAAAAGATAGGAGTCAAGCTGGAGCTGTCGTTTCAGACGTGGGACGCGTTTTTGAAGTCGGTCAATGAAGGACGGGTGCAGCTTTATCGCATGGGCTGGGTCGGCGACTATCCCGACGCGCAGAACTTTCTGCAGCTGTTCCACTCGGCGAACACGAGTCCGGGGCCGAACCACTCCAACTACGAAAGCGAGGAGTTCGACAAGATGTACGACATGGCGCTCGCGGCGGCTACGGCGGACGAGCGCGAAGAATGCTGGCGCGGCTGCCAGAGGATATTGAGGGAGGATTGCCCCTGGGTGTTTACGCATTTCAACAAATCGAACATGCTCGTGCGGCCGACCGTCGGCAATTATGTGCCCAGCGTATTCCCCTACGGCGCAGAGGAGCATTATACCGTCATGGAGACCAGATGAAAACGCTTTACATAGAACGCTCGACCGGCGAGAGCCGTTCCGGCGATTGGATCAAGAAACTGGATATGTCCGAGCGGCCGGAGCGCATAGTCGTCGGCATCGGGCCGGGTTCGTTCGCCGGCATTCGTGCGGCGCTCGCGTTTGCGCAAGGATTCGCATTGGGAGCGGGGTGCGAGGTTCTCGGGTTGCCGTCTTCGTGCGCGTTGGCCGAAGCGTCGCGCAAAATCGCGGTTGTCGGCGACGCCAGGAGAGGCAAGTTCTGGGTGGCGCTCTATGACGGCTACGCCCAGATCGGCGATGTGTTCCAGGTCGATGAAGCCGGGTTGCCAGGCGCGATCGGCGAGGACTTCGCGGTAGTGACGCCTGACGCCGCCCGCATAGACGGATTGCTGCGGAAGACATTCGGCGGCCGTTACGAAGGCGGGCGCGTTCCGTCAGAAGAGGGGCTGCGCGCGTTCGCCGAGGCCAATCCTTCAGTGCTCAGGTCCGAACCGCTGCCGATATATCTCAACCCAGCGGTACGGGATTGATGCACAGAATGCAAATAATTTGATATAATATCACCTAAACCAATCTAAGGAGACATATGATCGATATTACGTTCGGACAAGCGTGGGAATATGGCGGGCCGCTTATGTGGGTGCTGGCCGGATTTTCCGTTTTCGGCCTTGCTGTCGCGCTTTATCTTTGGATCGTCCAGGCGCGCTGGGTCTTTCTTCCGGCTGCGCTGAAGCGCCTTCACGCCGCGAAGGATTGGGTCGCTGAAGGCGCAAGAATCGCGTCCCGCGCCAATGCTGCGGTGGACTGGCTCGCGGACATCGCCGCGATCGCCCCGCTTGTCGGTCTTCTCGGCACCGTGCTCGGCATGTTCAAGGCGTTCGGCGGAATCGCCAGCGACGTGTCCGCAGGCGCAAAGCCGGTCGTCCTCGCGCAAGGGGTTTCGCAGGCCATAGTGACCACCATATTCGGTCTTGTCGTCGCCATTCCCGCGCTCGTGATGTACGCGTTCTTCCGTCGCCGTACCGCCAAGCGCATAGCAGAGCTAGAAGAGGCTGCGGAAGATCTTGTCAGCGGAGCCAACGATGAAGTTCAAAACTGATTCCAAATCGCGGGCTCCGGCTCTCGCGCTGACATCCATGCTGGATGTCATCTTCCTGCTTTTGTGCTTTTTTGTCACGGTAAGCGTGTTCTCGCAGTGGGAGAGCGAGATTTCCATAAAGCTCCCCGCGGCGCGCACTTCGGAACAGCTTGAGCGGCTGCCCGGCGAGATAATCGTCAACCTCTCGAAAGAAGGCACGGTGAAGGTCAACGGTTCGATACTGCCGTTGCCGGAGCTCCGCGACCGTCTTGCGAAGATTTCCAAGTTCTATCCTGGTCAGCCCGTGATAATCCGGGCCGATCGCGAAGTACGCTACGAATCGCTCGTGTCGGTGATCGATACCTGCCGCGAAGCGGATGTGTGGAACTTCTCTCTGGCCACGGAAGGGGATTCTGCAAAGTGATGTTTCTTCCGACACTTCTCATCGCCGCGATAACTGTGGCTCCGGCCGACAGGCTCGCCATGGCCGACAGGCTTTTCAACCGGGGCGCGTATGCCGATGCGCGTGCCGAATACGACGCCATAAGAGGCGAGGGGGTCTTGCCTTACGACGATTTGCTGTACCGTCTGGCGGAATGCGATCGCGCACTCGGCAAAAACGCCGAAGCGCGGGCCGCTTACGGCGAGCTGCTCGAGAAGTTTCCGGCTTCGCGGCATGCCGACCGTTCGCGTCTCATGCGCGCGCTTGCCGGCACCGACGACGAAAAGCGCAGCGAACTCAAGGTGTTGGATTCCGACAGGGTCGCCGCCGACATAAGATCGGCCGCCCTTTACCACCTAGGCGTGGTGGACGGCGACGTAAAAGCGTTCGAGAAGTGCGTCTCGGTTTCGCCGAAGGGCAAATACGCCCCGTACGCCAAACTGCGCAGGGCGTCTTTGCTGGCGTCTTCGAAAGACGCGGTCGAGCGGCGTCAGGCCGTAAGGCTTCTGCTCGAAATAGCCTTTGGCGACAACGGCGAATTTTCGGAGGAGGCGCTTTATCTGGCCGCCACGACGAGCTACGGCGAGAAACGCTACAACGAGGCCGCGACGCTTTTCAGGCGCTATATGAAGGGTTATTCCCGCGGCAAGCACATTCGCGACGCCGTCTCCATATGCGCGTGGTGCGAATATCTGAACGGCAAGTACGCCGACACGATTTCCCTTTGCGGCGACGGCACGACGGAAGATACGGCGTTTCTTTTGGCGGCCGCGACCCATGCGACAGGGGATATGCCCAAAGCAAAGTCGCTGTTTGAATCTTATCTAGAGAAATATCCCCAAGGGCGCTATCGCAAAGATGCCGAACTGCCTATAGCCAGAATCGGGTTTGCGGCCGCCGAAAAGGATGGCGATGCCGCCAAGGCGCTCGAGTGCGCGCTTCGCGCGGCGGCGATTTCGAATTTGGCGTCCGACCGTTTGCGCGTGGCGTGGGCCTACGAGAAGAGCGGCTCCGTCGAGGATGCGGAGCGCGAATATATTGCAGTCGCGACGGATTTCCCGTCCACTCCCGAAGCGGCCGAGGCGATGTTCCGAAAGGCTCTTGCCGATTTGCGCGAAGAAAGGTGGGCCGCGGCCGAGCTTTCGCTCGCCGAGGCGCTTGGCGGCAAGCTCGACCCTCGGCGTCAGGCGGAGGCGCTCTACTGGCGCGGCATTGCGGCAATCCGCATGGGCCACGAAGAAGAGGGTGTCGTCCATTTGCGCGAAGCGCTCGTGAAAGGTCTTACGCTCGACCAGTCGCGCGAAGCGCGCCTTCTGATCGCCGATTGCGACTACAATTCCGGCAGAACACAGGAGGCGAAGAACGCCTACTCGAATCTTGTGAAGGAAGGCGCTGCGGCGAGAATGAGTGCCGCCAAGACGCTTGCCGTCGGCAAGATGCTCTTTCCAGGCGAAGAAGCCGAGATATGCGCAAGAGCGCTTATAAAGAGCGACGCGGCGGAGTGGCGGCAGGCTGGGTATGCGCTTCAAGGCGCGGTGGAAGAGGAGGCGAAGTCGTTCTCGGCGGCGATCGATTCGTACAGGAAGTGCATGGCCGAGAATTGCAAGACCGAAGACCTGCCCCGCGTGGCAGCCCGGCTTGGAGCTCTTGAGGCTGCGAACGGAGAGTGGGACGCGGCCGAGGTCACTCTTTCCCGTGCGGTGGAGCTGAATGTCGACGATGTGGAGGCTCGGGCTGAAAGCTATCTGCACCTTGCGGAGGTGTCTGCGGCCAAGGGCAATTCGAAGAATGCGCGGGCCTATGCGACTGTCGTCGCGACTCTTTTCGAGGGTACGCCGTTCCGCGCCAAGGCGGAAGAGATATTGAAGTCTCATCCGGAGGTGGCCGAGTGAGAGAAGGTGTCAAGAGAGATCTTCTTGTCGCAGCGCTTGCCGTTTCTGCGGCGGTGCATGTCGGCATAATGATGTGGGCTGAGCCGAAAGTCATGACCCATGTTGTGCAGGGGGTCAACCGCGCTTTGAGGCGGGGCCCGATGGCTGTGAAGCGTGCCGAGGCGCCGGAAGAGCCCGTCAAATTCGAAATTGTGCAGGACATGCCGGCCCAAAAGGAGGCTCCCGAGGTCGATGAGACCATTGTCGCCGCCCCCGCCCCCGATATGCTGCTGCCGACGCCTGAGGTCGCGTTGCCGATGCCTACGGCGATAGAGGCGCCGAAAATCCTGGAGAGATTGCGCCCTGAGGCCGATGCGCCGGTAATCCCGATCGCCAAAGCGGTAGAGTCCGCCGTCAGAGAAGATGCCGTCGTCGCGATGCCTTTCGACATATATGCGCCGCTTACGGAGATATCCGCAGTCGGCGGAATAGTCTCGAGCGCGCCCGCGACCCCTATCGAAATCGAGGCTCCGGCGATAGAAGATCCGGGAATGGAATTTGTCGATGAATCTGCTGGCGAAGTGGAGCCGCCCGAGAAAATGGTCGCCGAAGATGAAGAGTCGAAAGACGGCGAGAGCGGGTTTACTCCGCTGGAAGAGGTAATGGGCGAGGTCGATGAAGCCGTCGTCGAGCGCGAGAAGGAGGCTGTGCGCGAGCTCATAGATTCCGACGATGCGGTTGAGATGCACGAGGCCGTGGATGTCGCGGTGGCATGGTGCGAAGGCGGCGACGGCTATACGTATTTCAAGGCCACTGTCTCGCCGAAGCACGATCTTAAGTCCGTGCCAAAGGACGTGGTGATTCTCATTGATGCCTCCGGTTCAATCGGCGACGACCGCCTTTCGAGTTGCCGCAAGGCGGCGCGCGCCATAATGCGCAGTTGCATGAACACAGGCGACCGCTTCAATCTGGTGGCTTTTCGCGACCGTTTTTCGTATGCGTTCCGCACATGGCGCGAATGCGACGCCTCGAGCTTCGCCGATGGCGACAAGTGGCTGGGCAAGCTTGTCGCGCACGGGCGTACGGATGTCTTCGCGACGATTTCGTCCGTTCTGACGCTTCCGCGAGACCCTAAGCGGCCCTTGGTCGCGCTCGTAGTCACAGATGGCGACGCGAATGCCGGCGTCAGGGATACGGCCGACATTCTGTCCAAGTTCTCGAAACTTAACGATGGGCTGGTTTCCGTATATATGTATGGCGTGAAGGCCAGCGCGAATCGGGAGCTGATTGACGTGCTTACGCGCGGCAATCGCGGCGAAGGATTTATATTCGAAGGGTGGCGGTGGAAGGCCGGTTCGGAGATCGAGCGCCTTTCCGAGAAGTTTCGTGATCCGCTGATTACCGATTTGCGCGTGGTCTTCCCGTCAAGTTGCCCAGCCGAGGCGTATCCGTCGCTTCTCAGAAACGTCTATCGCGGAAACGGCGTTTCGTTCGTGGGGCGCGTGCAGGGGCGCCCGGCCGACATAGCGTTTTCGCTGAAGGGTTTGGCCGGCGAGACTGCGTATGAGGGTTTCTTCCGCTTGCCGCTCGATTCAGCCCGGAACGACCAGTCGATACCCGGGATGTGGGCGCAAGAGCGTGAAATCGATATGAAGATACGCTAACTTCTCAAACGGGCGTCCGCTTATGAAAATAGCTGTCATTGGAAGGGGTCTTATCGGCGGCTCGCTTGCAAAGGCGGCTCTTCGCGCAGGACATGAGGCCGTTGCGTTCGACAAAGGGGACGACTTCAAAGTGGAAGAGGCCGATATCGTGTTTGTCGCGGTGCCTCCCTCTGCCGTAGTCGGGGTTGTCGATTCGATAGCGTGCCGTCTGCGCGAAGGAGCGATTGTCGTCGATATGACCGGCGTAAAGGGGTTCGTCTACGAGGCGCTGAAGAAATATGTGTTCTCAAAGCGGTTCACTTTTGTCGGCGGGCATCCCATGGCCGGCAAGGAAGTGTCCGGTTGGGCCAATTCGTCGCCTGATCTTTTTGACGGCGCATCGATGATACTCGTGCCGTATCCTTCATGCGGACGCCTTGTGCTCGACAGGCTGGAGAAGCTTTTTCGCGAATTGGGCTTTGCCAGGACGGTGTTTACCGATCCGGAGCACCATGACGAGATGATCGCCTTTACGAGCCAGTTGTGCCATCTTGTGTCTTCGGCATATGTCCGCGATGAATTGTCGTCAGGTCATAGCGGCTATTCGGCCGGAAGTTTTCGCGATATGGTCCGGGTCGGCGCGCCCGATCCCGATATATGGACCGAACTGTTCATGCTCAATCGCGATGCGCTCAAACCGGTTCTGGCGCGTTACATCGGGCGGCTTGAAGATTTTCTGGAGGCGCTCGAGGCGGGCGATTCCGCGCGGCTTCACCGCGCTCTCGAACAAGGCGTAATCGCAAAGGGAAAAATATGCTCATAAAAATAGCACTGACTCTCGTTTTTCTGCTCGTAATGGTCGCAGTCGGCGTTTACAGCCGCCGCCATTCGTGCTCTGTTGACGGCTTTGTGCTCGGCGGACGCAATGTCGGACCGTGGCTGACGGCCTTTGCCTACGGGACGAGTTATTTTTCCGCCGTTGTCTTTATCGGCTATGCGGGACAGTTCGGCTGGAAGTATGGCCTTTCCGCGACATGGATAGGCGTCGGCAATGCCATAATCGGTTCTCTTCTGGCCTGGCTTGTTTTGGGCCGCCGGACGATGCAAATGACGCGAAAGCTACAAAGCCGGACAATGCCCGATTTCTTCGGCTCGCGATTCGACAGCGAAGCGCTGCGCGTGGCGGCCTCTGTAATCGCGTTCGTATTCCTGATTCCCTACACGGCTGGCGTGTACAAAGGCATTTCGACGCTCTTCGAGACCAGTATGCACATACGCTACGAGTATTGCGTAGTGCTCATGGCGGTGCTTACGGCGCTTTATGTCATACTTGGCGGATACAAGGCCACGGCCATAAACGATTTCATACAGGGCATTGTCATGCTGTTTGGAATAACAGCCGTGATAGTGACCGTTCTTGGCTTGAAAGGCGGCCTTGTCGAAGCCGTGCACAACCTTGCGCAGATTCGCTCGGATGTAAACCCTGCCGAGTGTGGAGGTTTCGCGTCGGTGTTTGGGCCTGATCCGCGTGGACTGGTCGGAGTCGTCATACTGACTTCTCTGGGCACCTGGGGTCTGCCTCAGATGGTCAGCAAGTTCTACTCCATAACCGACGAGAAGGCCATCTACCGCGGAACGATCATATCTACGGTCTTTGCGTTCGCGGTTGCGGGCGGGTGCTATTTTCTCGGCGGTTTCGGAAGGCTTTTCCCGACGCCTGCGACGTTGGCCAACGGAAAGCTCGATTTCGACTCGATCGTGCCGTCCATGCTGGTGACTCTGCCCGATGTGCTCATTGCGCTTGTCGTGCTGCTCGTGCTTTCGGCGTCGATGTCGACTCTTGCGTCGCTAGTGCTGACATCCAGTTCGACTCTTACGCTCGATATAATCTATCGCGACAAGAAATCTTCCTCCGGCGAAGTCGAAGCGGGGCAGATAGACGATTCGGTCGTCGAGAAGATCGAGCGCCGCAAAGTCGTTGTCATGCGCGTGCTGATACTCTTCTTTATCGCGCTTTCGCTGATGATAGCCCTGAACCCGCCAACATTCATCGCTCAGCTTATGGGTATTTCCTGGGGCGCGCTTGCCGGCGCCTTCCTGGCGCCGTTTACGCTCGGGTTGTATTGGCGAGGCGTTACCCGCGCTTCGGTCTGGGCTTGCTTCATATGGGGAGTGGGGCTTACGGTCGTCAATATGCTTGCGGGCAATCCGGTAAATCCGATCGATTGCGGAGCGCTCGCGATGCTGGGCGGTTTTGTTGTCGTGCCTGTCGTGAGCCTGATCAGCCCTCGGTTGCCGGATGGCGTGGTGAAAGCCGTCTTTGCGGCGACAGCCGTGTTCGCCATGATCCCGCTTTCGGCGATGGCAGATGAGGCCGTTTTGCAAGAGCCCAGAAAAGTCGATTTCAACATGGGGGCGGACGTGCGCATCCGCCAAGAGATAATGGGCAATGTGCCCGGCACCCCCGGAGGCGGAGTTCTCTATCCCAGAGTCCGCAGGTCGTACTTGAACCAGATGCGCTTCCGTCCGCGCGTCTGGGGCGAGTTGAAGGCTTCCGAAAACTGGCGCCTTTATTTGCGCCTGGCGGACGAGTTTCGCTGGACCGTCAAGCCGAGCAACCACAATGCGGCGTTTCCGGACGAACTCGTGCTCGACAATCTCTTCATCGAGGGTGTGGATCTTTTTGACGGATTCGTCGATCTGAAGATCGGCCGTCAGGATATCTACAATATGTACGGCCTGAACCATGTTTTTGTGGACGGCACGCCTGGCGACGGTTCGCGAACGGTCTATTCCGATGTCGTCCGCTTCGCGCTCAAGTTCGACGAAGACCAAAGACTTGACGTCTTCGGACTGTACAACTTCGACAAAAACCCTGCGAGATGGGGAACCCGCCGTTCGAAAAAAGCGCTTGCGGGGCTAGGCGGCGGTGCGGAGCGCGAGATGGACGACTGGGGCTGGGGCGCGGTATGGTCCGGCAAGGCCCTCGACTGGTTGCCCTATCAGGTGTTCGCCATGCAGAAGCTGACCAGATCGTTTCACCGTCGCGGCGAAAAGCGTCCTGGCACGCGGCGTGAATTGCTTGGCGTGAAGCTGATGCCGCAGCTCACGGACGAGATATCCCTTCAACTTGAAGCTATTGGGCAGGTCGGCCGCAACGGTGAAGGTTCGTGGCTCGGCGGGTGGAGCACATATTCGGGGATAAACTGGAAATCTTCTGCTGAGAGCGGTCTCAAGCCCTTTGCCGCCGTAGGGTTCCATACCATGAGCGGCGACAAACATGCCGCCAATGAAGATGGCGGACACCACGCGTGGGATCCTATGTGGGCGCGCGGAGTGAACGATTCCGAACTGATGCTCTACGGTACGCATTACGGCGTCGCATGGTGGAGCAATATGATGTATCTGAAGTTTACTCTTGGCGTGGATATCGCGCCCAAGCACCGCGTCGCCTATGCGACAGGCCCGATGTTCGCCGCGACGCGCGACGGTCTCGGCGGTGGCAACGGCTCGTTCAAGGGCTATCAGAACCAATTGCGGTACGACTTCCCGCTTTGCACGCTGAACGCCGAGGGACGGCCTCTCGACATCTTCGGCCATGTTGTCGGCGAGTTGTTCAATCCGGGGGGCTACTTCGAGACGGACAAGCCCGGTTGGTTCGTCCGTTGGGAAGTCGACTTCAAGTTTTGATGAAATCTCCGGCCGATAAAGACCCGACACGCTTCTCGTGCGTGAAAATGCGGGCCTCCCTGAAAGGCGCCCACATATCCGGTGCCGAGCGGATCGTTTGCCCCGGCAACGTCCAGAAAACGGTCGCGTCGCTCGTCGGTCGTGCCATGACGCACGAAAAGGGGATCCCCGACTTTATCAACGTCAAGGTCGAGTCGTGCGCTTGCGCGCGCCATATCGTCGCTCTCGAAGTCCGCACCGAGGCGGTGGATTCTCCTGAAGAAGGCTGGCGCCGGGTCGATAAGCTTCTGCGCGAGGCTGGCTTCTCGCGTGCGGAAGAAATCAGAGACCTCTTCAAAGAGACGTATTCCATGCGAGGCGCGATGCTGCTTGATGCCGATACGCTTGAGCGGCTGGAACCGAATCGCGAGCGCGGCGTCAGGGCCACTTGCATGGATGCGGCCGACTCTCTCGCAGGCGCGGCCGGAGTGAAGGACCACTATGCCGAAGCGATCGTCCTTGCGACGAAGGTCCAGAGTGCGCCAGGTATCGTAGGCGAGATATGCATGTCGGATGATCCCGACTATGTTACCGGCTATGTCGCAACGAAGGCTTTGGGCTATAGGCGCATAACGGTCTTGAAAGAAAAAGGCGACCCAAGCGGAGGGCGGATCTTTCTCTACCGCGGCCGCCGCGAGGATGTCGCCGAGACGATACGCTATCTTGAGAGCGAGCCCGTGCTGGTCGATGGCGTACCTATGCTCGAGCGTCAAATCGACGAACGCAGAATGGCGTCGCTGGCCGCAGATCTGGATGTGGCAAGGCAGAGCGGATTGTGGCGCAACATCCGCATGGCGCCCAAAGACGCCGTGAATCTCTCGTCTAACGACTACCTTGCCCTTTCGAATGACGAACGCGTCAGAAAAGCCGCCGCCGAAGCCGCCCTGCAATATGGGGCCGGGACTGGCGCTTCCAGACTGGTGACTGGTACGCAACCGCCGCACGAAAGGCTCGAACGCCACCTGGCAGAGTTCAAAGGGGTGGATGCGGCGATAGTGTTTTCGGCCGGATATATGGCGAATCTTGGTGCGATAACCGCGATTGCAGCGAGGGGAGACGTAGTCGTCTCCGACGAACTCAACCACGCCTCGATAATCGACGCCTGCCGCATGAGCGGGGCTGAAATAGTCGTGTATCGCCATCTTGACATGGCCGACCTTGAGCGCAAACTGGCCCGTTGCCGCGGATACAGGCGCCGCCTTGTAGTCTCGGACGGGGTGTTTTCGATGGATGGTGATATTCTGCCGCTAGGCGATTTTCTTCATGTCTGCCGCAAATATGATGCTTTTTCCATGGTGGACGAGGCTCACGCCCTCGGCGTTGTCGGCGCGACCGGCCATGGCCTCGTCGAGCATTTCGGGTGTGGCCGCCCCGATATAATGATGGGCACGCTCTCAAAGGCGCTCGGTTCGCAGGGCGGCTATGTGGCCGGCTCGGCGCAACTGGTCGAGTATCTGCGCCAAAAATCGCGGCCCTTCATATTCAACACTGCGCCTTGCGCCGCGGCCATGGCTGGGGCTGATGCCGCGCTGAAAATCCTCGAAGCCGAGCCCGATCGCGTGGCCAGACTCAAGAGAAACGTGCGAGTTCTTGTCGAAGCGCTCTCGGAGCGCGGCGTAAAGGTGGCGACGGCTTCCGCGATAGTCCCCGTGATAGTCGGCGACGAACGGCGCGCAGTGGCGATATCCCAAGCGCTAGAGACGGAAGGGTTTATTGTCTCCGCGATACGCTACCCAACGGTCGCGAAGGGGGCTGCGAGGCTGCGTTTCGCGGTGTCGAGTGCTCATTCGGAGGAGTCTCTGATGAAAGCCGCCTCGGCAATCTCGGCCAAATTATGATATAATTATCCTTTATCGCAACAGGAGGATTGGTTATGAAGCTACTGGGAGAGAAAATCTTTGCGAAGGATGCAGACGGGCGGTTGATAAGTCGTATAGGAACCATGTTCCTTAGAACCCCCGGCCTCGTCACTACTCGTGCGGTGCACGCCATGCAGCGCATGCTTTGGCTCGACGACTTGAACGCCACGCGTGCGGAGGCCGGTTTGCCGGCGCTCACTCCAGAAGAAGAGGAGGCGGAGTTGACGGAGTCGGTCGACCTGATTTTCACCGATGATGCCGTTCTGATACGTCCCGACCCGGAGAGAATGGATCTCGCGCTTCGTGCGGACGAGGTTCTGCGCACGATGATGTCCAAGCTCAAGGTGAGATTTCTCAACACCAATTCCGCGAAAGTGCGCAATGCGCTCTGCGAACGCGGCGAAAACTGGCGTATGGCCCGCCATCCCATATCCGAGGATGATATGGCCACGGTCATAGAAAACTCGCGCGTGGCGATTGAGTGTCTGCCGATCTATTACTATAACAGGGCCACAGGGTCGCGCTTTATAACGGCGGGCGGCTATTTGCAGGTAAGCACCCTGCCCGATGAGGAATATCGCCGTCAGATCAAAGAAGTCGTCGACGGCCTCAACAAGCGCAACAGGCTCGGCTATCAAGAAGTCATGATCTTTCCGCCGTCCACGCCGATAGAGGTGTCGAAAGCGCTGAAGTCCATACCGATGACCGAGCTGAACGACACCGAGCTCCGCCGCGCAGTAGACAGAATCGCCACCGATTGGCGAATGTCGCTGCCGCCCGAATTGCGCGAAGAGTCCGTCTCGAACTACGAATGGCGCAATGCGATGTGCCAAGCGGTGACCCACAGGCTAAACGAGACCGTCGCCGACGAGCGTGAGCTCGTGAGCGGCATCGCCGCCGAGTTCTACCGCCAGATAGAGTGGTTGCCGGGTGCCAGAATCATAGACGGCGAGCTCGTGTTCGATGATCTTTACGATGAAGCCGCCCGAACCCAAGACCCCGAACTGCACGCTCTTTGCGACAGTCGTGCGAAGGCGCTTATCTTCAATCTGACCCGCGTGTTCGGCGCGGTGGACTACATCAACATCGGCCGTATCGCCCGTTCGCTCTCGCGCAAGCAGAATCCGAGCGGCCATCGCGGCAGCATATACATAATACAATATCGCGATACAGGCACGAAGAATTCGAAGATGATGATACTGCGCTTCCAGAAATGGGGCGTCAAGGAGCATCTCGACGAGGGTAAGGACCTTATGCGCGCGATGTTGGAGTCTGACGAATATACCGACTACATCCTCGACCGCCGTCTGATGTGCAGACAGCTCGGCATGAATCTGCCCAAGAGAATCGGCTTCGGCCACTTCACCGAAAAGTACCACAGCCACAACCAGTACAACGGCATAACCGTGCGCACGGTCTGCCTCGTGCGTCCCTATGTGCGTGGAACCGCTTCGGACAAGATACCCCTGAATAAATACAAGAACCCGGTCTTCGCCGCTAAGTTTGCGAAGCTGATGGGCGCCGCCGCCGCCGTGGACCTTATTGTCGGGCGCAGGTCTTCCGCGACGATGGAGATACTTTTCGACCACAGCTACGAGATCGTCCTCTGCACCGACGAGGGCCTGCCCGAATCCGTGAGGATAACCGACCACGCGGGCAGCTTCGTCGATTACGAGCGCGAACTTGCCGAAGGAGTCGCCGATTACGCCGAGGCGGTGCGCTCGCGCCGCAATTTCGTCACCGACTACCAGACATTCGCCGCCGAATACGTAAATGCGTTTGCCGACAAGATAGCCGAAGTGCAGAATTCCTACAGAACGCGGCGCAAAGCGTTCGACGGCCTGTTCGCCGACCGGCCCTTCGACACGAACGGCTCGGGCGCATACCGCTGGGCGCGTGCGCTCGCCCGCCTCGATCGCGCAGACGTGGCAGAGCTCAAGACCAAGCTGATAGAAGCGGTAAAATGCTGAAATACGTCTTGAAGAGATTGGCGGAAGTGATACCCACCACAATCGGGATATTGCTTCTTACCTTCATGCTCTTCAATGTCGTGGGCGGCTCGCCTGCCGAAGTCATACTCGGCAAGAACGCCACTGCCGAGTCAATAGCTGCCTTCAACCGCAAATGGGGCTATGACAAGCCGCTTATATGGTCCGCCGACAGCCAGTTCGTCAATTTCATCTGTTCGCTCGCGAAGGGCGACCTGGGCTACTCCATAGAAATGGACGAGCCGGTGAAGGACGTTCTGATGCGCGGGGTGGGGCCCTCCCTTTCGCTCACCGTGCCGATTCTGGCCGGCGGCACTGTCGTCGCGCTTATGCTTGCGATGCTTTCGGCGGCGTTTCGCGGCGGTGTTGTAGACAAGGCGGTCCTCGTCGGTTCGACCGTTTTGATGAGCGTCAATTATGTCGTTTGGGTGCTTTTGGGGCAGTTCCTGCTCTCGTACAAGGCGGAGATATTCCCTGTCTGGGGCTACAAGAACGCCTTTTACCTCGTTCTGCCGGTCTTGATAGGTATTCTTTCATCGCTTGGCACTGATGTGCGTTTCTTCAGAACCGCCATTCTCGACGAATCCTACAAGCCGTATGTGCTGACAGCGCGTTCGAAGGGTCTGTCCAGGACGGCGGTCATGATGCGCCATATATTGCCGAATGCGATGATACCCATCGTCACCTACATATCGCTCTCTATACCGTGGCTTTTTACCGGCTCGCTTCTTCTCGAAAGCTTTTTCGGCATTCCCGGCCTCGGCAGCGTCTCGATAAACGCAATACATTCGGCCGATATGGCCGTGGTGCGCGCGGTGGTCGTGCTCGGCGCTCTGCTGTATCAGTTCGTCAATCTGGCGACAGACCTCCTCTACGCCGCGCTCGATCCGCGCGTGCGCTTTGCCTAGTTCTACGCCGCCCTTCAAGGCGTGCGGCCGCTTGAAGTCGTTCGTCTATTTTGGTATTATTCCACCGTGAGAGTTTGGACCAGAGTATTCTGCGCGACCGTGGCCTCGTGCTGCGGCCTTGTCGCCAAGTGCACCGTGTCGGACGACATCATCGTGTCGGTCGATGCGGAGGCGATTGCCGAAATCGCCCCTTTGGCGGTAAGGGCGTTCGAGATACAGCGTCTGGCCCTAAAGCGCGAAGCCGACCACAACAAGGAGCTGGCGAAGCGCGGCATTGTCGAGGTGCCGCCCTGCCGCGCAATGAGATATACTGTCGATACCGCAGGCCTCACAAACGGCTTCTCTTTCGACGAATGGGGCGAACTTTACATAGATCGCCGCTTCGTCACGCCCGAAGAGATGAAGATCGTAAGCCGCATCGAGGCTTGGATAAAGCGCCACTTCCCCGCCAAAGTCACCAAGGTCCGCCAGCCCCGCACAAAGGCTGGCAAGCCTGGCGTGCCCGTGTTTCGCGGCTTTGAGGACGCGCGATATCAGCGGCACGACGCGCTGATACAGAGGCTCGTGGACGAATTCAACGCGAACAAGGCGCAGTGGTGCGGCGGCACTCCCGCGCAGGCGGCGAAAATCGGCGATCTAACCCCCGCCATCGTGAAGGCCCACATGATAGAGGAGTCCGGCGGCAACGGCCCCTCGTCCAAGGCGGCGTGGCAGGTTGACCCCCTGCAAGTCAACGTTCCCGGCGATTGGGGGGCCGAAAAGCGCCAAGTCGGGCTCTCCAAGCCTCGCCGGCGCAACGAAGGCACGGCGGAGGGCAACATCCGCGCCGCCATAAAGTATCTTTCGCGCAAGGGCTTCGGCGCGTCCGGCAGACCTGCTTCGGCGCGGCCTACGGGCTTCTTCGACGGGTGGGAGACCGCCTTGAGGCGCTATAACGGGCGCCGCGACCGCACCGCCACAGACCGTTGCTACAACGACGAATATTCCGCAAAGATAATGAAAAGGGCACGAAACCCTGGAGTTTTCGTGCCGATAGAGACAAGACTCAAAAAGAAGAAGAAATAGAAGAGAGACCTGTAAACATATGCAAGACTTCAAAACACCACCGAACAATACCGACGCCGAACGCGCAGTGCTGGGGTGCATATTGCTCGATACGACGAACCGCAGCGGCGACCGCGTGATGGATATATGCCTTTCGGGCGGCGTTACCGCCGAATCGTTTTACGATCCGCGAAACCGCGAGATATACGGCATGATGCTCGAAATGAACCGCGCCTCGAAGCCGCTCGACATGGTGACGCTTGTGGAGTCGCTGGCTGTCGCCGGCAAGACCGAGGCCATCGGCGGCGTTGCCTATTTGCAGACGCTTTACGACCAGACGCCGACTACCGCCCATGCGGAGTACTACATAAACATCTTGCGCGGCAAGCATCTGCGCAGAATGATGATAGAGCGTGCGGCGAAGGTGGTCGAGAAGTGCTATGACGAGCAGGACTATCCCGACCCGCAGGCCGTGCTCGGCGAGGCCGAAAAGACGTTCCTCGAAATCGGTCTCAATGGCGAGGCGACAAAACCATGGTCGGCCGCGATCGAAGAGAGCTTCAAGCGCATAGACGCGATGTTCGAGTCCAACGGGTCTACGTTTGAGGGTCTCTCCACTGGGCTCACCCATCTCGACGAGCGGCTTCAGGGGCTCAAGAACGCCGAAATGATAGTCATCGCGGCGCGTCCTTCCGTGGGCAAAACATCCCTCGCGATGAATATCGCCGAATGCTGCGCGCTTGGGATGGATCTCAACAACGTGCCGATAAAGTCGGACGGTGGCAAGCAGCACCCCGTGATGATCTTCTCGCTCGAAATGCCCGTCGAGGCGCTCACCAAGAGAATGATAGCTGGGCGCGCCCACGTCAACATGTGGCGGCTGAACCGCAACCTCTGCGCCAGGAACGAAAAGCAGATGCTGTCGAACAACCTGTTCCAGGCCGTGAGCGAGCTCAAGTCGGCGCCGATATATGTGGACGATACAGCTGGACTGGACATAATGGATTTGCGCGCCCGCGCCCGCCGCGCCAAGAAGCAGCACGGCATAGAGCTTATCGTCATCGACTATCTGCAGCTCTGCACATGCCGCGACGCGGCGCGCCAGGCGAGCCGCCAGATCGAGGTCAGCATGATCTCCCAGCAGATAAAGGCCATGGCGAAAGAGCTCAAGATACCTGTTATCGTCCTCTCGCAGCTGTCGCGCGCCAACGAACAGCGCGGCGACAAGTATGAGCGACCGAAGCTCTCCGACCTGCGCGATTCAGGCGCGATCGAACAGGATGCCGACGTGGTGTTTCTTCTGCGCCGCCCGTCGCGCACGCCGAGCGACCCGAGGGCCGCCGACGAAACCCTCGCCATCATAGATGTCGCGAAGAACAGAAACGGCGAGACCGGCGAGGTGGAAGTCAACTTCTTCCGCGAATTCACGCGCTTTGGCGACCGCGAGAAGATTGCGTCGGGAATCGAGAATATGCAGACCTCCGAACCGCCTCCGGTCGGCCCCGAGTTCGTGGATGACCCGCTTCTGTAAAGCCTGTGCGAAAGACCAGTCATGACAGCGATAGTGGACTACAAGGCCGGCAATCTCACAAGCGTAAAGAACGCCTTTGCGGCGATCGGCGCCGAAGCCGTGGTTACGCGCGACGCTTCGGTCGTCGAACGCGCCGACCGCGTCGTGTTCCCCGGAGTGGGCGCGGCGGCGAGCGCCATGTCGAACCTTCGTGCGATGGGGCTCGCCGACGCAGTTCGCAAAGCCGCCGCGACGAAGCCGTTTCTCGGCATATGCCTCGGCATGCAGATTCTCTTCGAGAGCTCCGAGGAGGATGGCGGCGTCGGGCTGCTTGGCGTGATTCCCGGAAAGGTGCGGCGTTTTCCCTCCGCGGACGGCTGCAAGGTGCCGCAAATCGGCTGGAACCAGGTAAACGGCGCGACCGACTATTATTTTGTCCATTCCTACTGTGCCGACGTGGGGCCCCATACCGTCGGCGTCACCGATTATGCAGGCGTTTCCTTCACCAGCGTCGTCAAGAAGGATGCCTTGCTCGCCTGCCAGTTCCATCCCGAGAAATCCGGCAAGGCCGGTTTGCGCCTTATCGAAGACTGGCTCGCCGGCAAACCTTTCCGGGACGGCGGCAAGAGCGGCGCCTCGCGGCTGACGCGGCGCGTCATACCGTGTCTCGACGTGCGCCGGGGACGCGTCACCAAAGGCGTCAAGTTCAAGAACAACATAGATCTCGGCGACCCTGTGGAAATGGCCGTCGCCTATTCGGACGGTGGCGCGGACGAACTTGTGTTCTACGACATCACGGCTTCGGCGGAGCGTCGCCCGATAGACATCGCGATGGTGGAGTCGGTCGCGAAGGCGATCAGAATACCTTTCGCCGTCGGCGGCGGAATCTCCTGCCTGGCCGACATGGAGCGCGTCATTCTTGCCGGCGCGGAGAAAATCTCCGTCAATTCCCTCGCCGTGCGCAACCCGGCGATAATCGCCGAAGGGGCCGCCGCGTTCGGGCGTCAATGCATTGTGCTCGGCATGGACCCCGTGAAGAGCGATAACCCCAACTGTCCCTCCGGCTACGAAATAACCACGCGAGGTTTCCGCGAATTCACGGGAATGGATGCCGTCGAGTGGGCCCGCCGTGCCGCCTCTCTGGGCGCGGGCGAGATAGTCGTAAATTCCGTCGATGCGGACGGTACCCGCCAAGGCTTCGAGGTCGCCCTTACGCGGATGATCGCCGACGCGGTCGACGTGCCTGTCGTGGCCAGCGGAGGCGCGGGCGAACCAAGCCATCTCGTGGACGTGTTCCGCGACGCGAAAGCCGATGCCGCAATCGTCGCCGGTATGATACATTCAGGCGAATATTCGATAACGGACATCAAACGCGCGATGTCCGCTTCAGGCGTTCCGACCCGAATGAGCTATTGAGACATGGCCGTAACTCTCGAATACGAACGCTCGCTGGGCGGCCTTGTCATGGGTATCGACGAGGCTGGCCGCGGTCCCTTGGTAGGCGGAGTTTACGCGGCCGCCGTTTCGGTTCCGCTTGACGTCGCCGCGCGCCTTATCGAGAACGAATGGCGCGAGATCAACGACTCGAAGAAACTTACCGAAAAACGGCGCGAACGCCTCGCCGCCGTCATAAAGGCGACTCCGCATTGCGTGTGGCATGTCGCTTCAGCCACGCCCGGAGAAATCGACCGCCTGAACATATTGAACGCCACCCACCTTGCCATGAAGCGCGCCGCGGAGAATGTCGGCGCGAGGCTTCAGGGCGGCGAGATATCCATTCTGGTGGACGGCAATCCCGTGCGGGGCCTGCCCTACAAGTCGCGGAATCTCGTGAAGGGCGACGCAAAAAGCCTGTTCGTCGCGGCGGCTTCCATACTCGCCAAGACTGCGCGCGATGCGGACTGTCTGCGGCTGGAGGCGCTCTATCCCGGCTACGGCTTCGCGCGCAACAAGGGCTATCCCACAAAGGAGCACTTCGCTGCGCTGGCCAGGCTTGGGCCCTGCCCCGAGCATCGGCGCAGTTTCGGCCCCGTATCGCAAATGGAGTTTGATCTATGATGGCCAAAGTCATGGGTATCGTCAACGTCACGCCCGACTCTTTCTCGGACGGCGGCAAGTACTACCGCGCCGACGAGGCCGTCGCCCGCGCCAGGAATATGGTCGCGGACGGCGCCGATATCGTGGACCTCGGCGGCGAATCTACGCGCCCGGGCGCAACGCCGCTAGAATGGGCCGACGAATGGAGCCGCGTCGAACCTGTCCTGTCGGCGCTCGTAGCCTGTCTCAAGGTGCCCGTTTCGGTCGATACATACCACCCAGAAACGGCCGAAAGGGCGGTTGCCCTAGGGGCGAAAATAGTGAATTGCGTCTATACCGACCCCATACCGCGCATGATCGGGATATGCAGGAAATCGGGCGCGACGCTGGTCATGCCGGCCAAGTGCCTCGATTGCGCAGAGCTCGACCTTGACGGACTCGACTATTGCCTCGACCCTATGATCGGTTTCGGCACGACGCGCGAAGAGGATGTCGCGCTGTTGCGGTCCATCCCCGAATTGGCGAAGCGGGGACGCGTTCTCGTCGGCGCCAGCCGCAAGCGCATCGTCAAGAAGCTGACTGGCGAGAAGCTGACAGGCAAGAATCTGGGCGGCAATATCGGTATCGCCGTCTGGTGCGCGATGAACGGCGCAGGAATCGTGCGCGTGCACGATGTCAAAGAGACTGTCCAGGCGCTGAAGGTCGTCTCCGCCTTGTCCGCTACTTGAGCGGCATGAGCGAAAATATCTTCTTCAGTCCCTTGCGGGCGAGCGCGCGCAAGGCGTCGAGCGACTCTTCGGTGAAGGGCTTGTGCTCCGCCGTGCCCTGAAGTTCGACATAGCGCCCGTCGTCCGTCATGACTACATTCAGATCGACTTCCGCGGTGGAATCGTGCGCATAGTCGAGGTCCAGCGTCGGCTTGCCGTCGCAAACCCCGACCGAAACCGCGGCGACGCGATGCGTTATCGGACTCTCCTTCAGCGAACCGTCGGCCAAAAGCTTTGCCACGGCATCCTGAAGGGCGACCATGCCGCCTGTTATCGAAGCGCAGCGTGTGCCGCCGTCCGCCTGGAGTACGTCGCAATCTACCGTGATCTGCCTTTCGCCTAGCTTCTCCATGTCGACAGCCGCTCTGAGGGAGCGTCCGATGAGGCGCTGTATTTCGGTGGAGCGGGCGTCCTGCTTCAGCTTCTTTATGTCGCGGTCTTTGCGTCCCCCGCCCGTCGAACTCGGCAGCATCGAATATTCCGCCGTGACCCATCCCTTGCCGGAATCCTTGAGGAACGGGGGAACCTTGTTTTCCACGCTCGCGGTGCACAATACCCATGTGTCGCCCCATTTTACGAGCACGCTGCCCGCGGCATGTTTTGTGAAGTTTCGCACGAACTCTACCGTCCGCAGCTGATCGTTCTTTCTCTTGGCTGTCTTTTTCATATTGCGGATATTCTACCATTTCCTTCTCCTGTAAATCAACACTCGTCCCGTTGCGCCAGCTTCAATCGCCTAAAGAAGGAGAGCGACCGCTTCGTCCCATACCCTAAGTAGAGGTCTTTTACCCCTAGGAGCAGAGCCTCTCCGCCCCTGGGCGTTGCCATACCCTCAGGCTAGCGTGCAAAAGTAGTACTATTTTTGCGCATAAATAGTACTATTTTTGTGCAAAAGTAGTACTAC
>ONWT01000049.1 GCA_900321575.1 uncultured Lentisphaerota bacterium
ACATGACGGCGCTCATCTGCATATTCCACCCCCGCAAGAACGAGGTGGAGTGGATAAGCTGCGGCGCGCCCGACCTGATGGTGTTCGGTCCCTCGGCCGACTGCTGCATCGACAACAACCCCGAAAGGCGCGGCGGGCTGCCTATCGGCATGATGTCAGACACGGTCTACAGGCGCGAAGACACGGTTTTGACGAAGATTGCCGACGATTCGGTGTGCGTGATGTGCTCTGACGGCTTCTTCGACATCGGCAAAGACCGCCACTTCGGCGAGGTCATCTCGTTCGAGACGTTCAGGAACATCTGCCGCGAGCTTGTCGTGAGCGGCAGGCAGGAGGGGTCGCTCATAACCGTGCCGCAAAAGCTGACCACGGCTTTGCAGGAGATCGGCTACAAATATTACGCCGACGACGTGACGATGGTCGTGTTCGGCAAGAGAAACGCGCCGGGCGGCGTCTACGAAACAGTGGTGCCGCTCAAGGCGGACGCGATAGCCGAAAGCGCCGTGGCGCTGGGTGAATGGTGCGCGAAGCGCGGGTGGGACGACGGGCTCATCAACCGCGTGCAGCTGGTGATGGAAGAGGTTCTCATGAACGTGCACGACCATGGCGTGGACCCGCGCGAGCGTCTCAGCGCAATCGCGAACCTGCGCTTGAAGCGGCTGCGCGAAATGGCCGAGCTGACGATCTGGGACTGCGGCACGCCCACGCCCAGCGTCGAGGTGGCCGCGGGCGACGCGGCAGTCGCGTTCGAGCTCAAGAACCGCGAATACAGCGGGCGAGGACGGGGCCGTCTCATAACACGCGAGCTCTGCAACGGCATCTGCCGCAGCAGATACGAGAACCTGAACGAGACGGTTTTCTACATACCTTTGGAATATGTTCCTGAATCAAAATAACAAGCGATAAAATCTGGGGGAGAAACAATGAAAGAATGCTGCAAGACATACTTGTTCGGACAGTTCGGCGACGAAGAGATCGTAGCCGAGATATACGGCGAATACGTTTCGTCGCTTTCGGCGAAGCTGGCGGAGTGCGACGCGGCGCTGGCTTCCGGCGACTGGGTGGCGCTGGACAGGGCGGCCCACGCGATAAAGGGCAATGCGCTCGCCGCGGGCGATACCGACATGGCCGAGAACGCGATAGCGCTGAGAAGCGCGGGCAAGCTTCAGGACAGCGAAAACGCCGCCACCATAATACAGGTGCTGAAGAAGCTCTCGACGCTGCTTTGAGGGCGGGGGAAGCAAGGGAAAGATGGAAAGTTTTCTCGACAGAAGCCAAGACACCGACCTCAACGGTCTGTTGCGCGAGCTCGATTCGCGGGTCCGGGGCAACACTCGGCGCAGCATAAGGCTGCGCGCGTGGAAGATGACGGTCGTAGGGTCTTACGCGGTGAAGCGTGCGATGGATATCGCAGGCAGTCTCGTCGGCATGATTCTGCTTTCCCCCGTGTATCTGGCGATTGCGGCGGCGGTGAAGCTGACAAGCCCGGGGCCGGTCATATTCAGCCAGGTTCGCGTGGGGCGCTACGGGCGCCACTTCAAGTTCTACAAGTTCCGCAGCATGTATATCGACGCGGAGGCCAGAAAAGAAGAGCTCATGGCGCAGAACGAGTCCAAGGACGGCGTCATATTCAAGATGAAGGACGATCCGCGCATAACGAAGGTCGGCAAATTCCTGAGGCGCACCAGCCTCGACGAGCTGCCGCAGCTTTGGAACGTGTTCATCGGCGACATGAGCCTCGTGGGGCCGCGGCCGCCGGTGCCGAAAGAAGTCCAGGAATACACGCTCGAAGACCGCAAGAGGCTCGATGTGATACCGGGCATAACATGCCTTTGGCAGATAATGGGCCGAAGCGAGATACCGTTCCGCGAGCAGGTCAGGCTCGACAAGGAGTACATACTCGCGCCAAGCGTCTGGAAGGACATCGTGATACTGCTGAAGACTGTGCCTGCGATTCTCGGCGGAAAGGGGGCCTACTAGCATGGCGGACGACAATATGCTGTTCGTTCCGTCCGTGCGCGACACCCAATGGGTGACGCGCGTGCTGCCGGGGACGAGTCCGGCGGAGTTGCCTGTTGCGGGCCGCCGCATAATAGACTACCAGTTCGAATACGCCCAGAACTTAGGCGTGGGGCTGATCGAGGTTCTCGACTGGCACTATTCCAAGGCTTTGGCGGACGAGTTCAAGAATCCCGAAGAGAAGGGATATGCCGTATTCTACAACCGCTGGGACGGCGACATGCCGCGCGGGCTGAACGATCTCGCAAGCCGCTCCACGCCGCTTACGGGCACCATGCAGGACGGGCTGGTCGTCGTCTGGGGGCTGTGCCTTTCGACGCATCTTAAAGACAGGATGACGCTCGCGCCGGTAAGCGACGGGGAATGCGCCGACACGCCGATGGGCGTCTACAAGCTCGTCGGCGGCAGATGGATGCGCGCGAAGCCTTGCGGGGCGAGAATCGGCAGCGTGAAAGTGTGGCACAAGACGAACTTCGCCGTTCTCCACAAGCCGGGCTTTTTCACGGTTCCCGGCTATTCGGCGGAGTCTGGGGTGTATCTCGGGCGCAGCGTGGTCATAGAGCACGGCAGCGAGGTGAAGCCGCCCGTTCTGCTGAACGACAATACGTGGTACGCCAGAAACGTGCGGCTCGACGGCGATGTCATCGTGGGCAGCGGGTCGTTCGTCGGCGAGGGGTCGAGGCTGAGGCGCACGGTGGTCTGCAACGACACGTATATCGGGACGGGTCTCAATCTCGAAAACAAGATCGTCTGCGGCAAGCGCATAATCGACGCCGAAAGCGGCGTGTGGCTTGACATGGAAGAGCCCGGGGTCGCCCGCAGCATAGGCGGTGTTTGCGGCTGGGCGAAGGCGCTCTGGCGCTTCCTGAGGGGCAGATCCAGCGGGAGGAAGGGCTGATGGGGCGCTTCGTGGCAGGCAGGTGCGACGCGATGGACGCGCTCATACAGCGCGCGATCGCAGACATTGGAGTCGAGATCGACATGCTCGAGATTCCACGCCTCGCAGGGGTCGTCTTGGGCGGCGGCTACGGCCTCGGCGAAGGCGGCGTGTTTGTGCAGAACGGGGTGGAGAAACTGTCCAACGACCTCGATTTCTACGTGGTCGCCGAAGAAGGCTCGACCGACGCCGATATCGGGGCGATCGACGCGGCGCTCGCGCCGGTTTCGAGAAAGTGGACCGCCAAGCTGGGCGTGGACGTCGATTTCTGCACCGCGAAGACGCCGTGGCGTCTCAGGCACGATCAGGACCGCCTGATGATACAGGAGCTGATACACGGCTACTTCGATGTCGCGGGCAAGAAGGGCGAGACGCTCTTCGCCGGCGTCGAGAAGCGCGATGCGTCGGCATTCCCGTGGCTGGAGGCGGCGAGGCTTTTGATGAACCGCGGGGCGGGGCTTGCGATGGCGCTGGAGAGCGGCGACGAGGCCTTTGTTGTGCGCAACATCAACAAATGCGTCCTCGGCGCGGGCGACGCGAGGCTGATCGCGCGCGGCAAATACCGCTGGAAGGCGTCCGACCGCGCCGCCGAGCTCGGCGACAGGCTCTACTCCGCCGCGGTGGAGTGGAAGTTCCGTCCCTCCCCGGCCGCGGTCTGCACGTGGGAAGACGCCCGCAAGGCTTGGCTCGAAGCCGAGGCCGAGGTCATGGCCTCAAGCGGCGAAAAGGATCTGTCGCGGACGCTCTACAGCGCGGCGCGGTGGGTCGCGAGGCGGCGCACTCTGGGCGAGATGGCCACTTTCGGGCAAGATCCCGTGGTGCGCATCCTCAAGCGCATAGCCGCCACCGTGAAATCGAGAGGCTCTTTTGCGCCCGATCTGAAGAAGGATTGGGCCGTATTCAATTGAAACAACAATAACGGAAGGGAATATACAGAAAATGGCGTGTGAAATCACGAAGGAAGGCAATCTGCTGAAGGTCGCGCTCAACGGAAGATTCGTGGCGAATGTCGCCCCCGGAGTTAGGGATGACATTCTCGCCCAGCTGTCGGACGGCATGAACGTGTTGTTCGATCTGAGCAACATGGTGCATATCGATTCGAGCGGACTCGGCGTGCTGGTGCAGGTTCTGCAGAAGGCCAAGGCGAGCGGCGGCAAGGTCGTTCTCGCCGCGTTGCAGCCGGCTCCGAAAATAGTGTTTGACATAACCAAGGTGAGCAGGGTGTTCGAAATCGTGCCCACCGTAGAAGATGCCAAGTTTTGATGACTGAAAACAAACGCGCTAAAATATTGCTGGCGGCGTTCGCCGCAATCTGCCCGGCGTTCTTCGCCGGCGCCGAAATCGTGCGGGTCGCGGACTGCGTGCGCGACCCCGCGCTCGACTACTGGGCCCAGACGGATGTCAAATATTGCACGGTCCTCATGGACGCGGTTCTGGACGCGGCCGGCGTCGAGAAGCAGGCCGTTCCGTTCGGCGAGGACGGTTTGATCGAGGCGGATTCCGCCGACGTCATATGTTCCGTCTTCAGAAACGACAGGCTCGACGCGAATTACACGTATTCGCTGCAGCCGATCGGGCAGATGCACTATGCCCTCTATGCCGCGCCCGCGAGGGCGGCGGAGATGATGTCCACCAAGATAACGGACTGGCCGCGGCTCAACGTGGGCTATTCGCCGGTGTCGCAGGGCGACTGCTACGATTACGTCAAATACTTCCAGAATGCGGGCCTGTCGCCCAAGTTTGTGGAATACGCCACCAGCGCGGGAGCGGTTGAAGCGCTGATCGCCGGCGAGATAGACGTGCTCTTTCTATACACCCCGGCTGGACTGAGGCCCGAAGGCGTCAGGGAGATCGTGCCCATCGGCGACAAGGAGATGTATTTCGCCGTCAGCAAGGACAAACCCGAGCTGGCCCAGGCGCTCAACAAGGCTTATCGCGATTTCTACATAGACAACATCGATGTCATAGACAATATGCGCGAACGGCTTCTCGGCATTCCGAAGCCGAAGAAACGCGTGCGTGTCGCGGCCTACCAGCGCGGCGAAATATTCTCCGTCGCTCCGGACGGGACGCGTTCGGGCCAGCTGAACAACTGGCTGAAGACCATTTGCCGGCACACCCGCTGGACGCTCGATTTCGTGTACGGCGGCTACGACGAGAGCCTTGAAGACGTCCGCACGGGGCGGCTCGACATCGTGGGCGGCATCGGGTTTTCGTCCGACAGGCGCAAGAACTACCTCTTTCCCCACACGCCGATCGGCATAATACGCGCGTATCTGTGGGTCAAGCCGGATAGCAGCTACAAGCCGAACGTGCCCGAATCGTGGCGCGGCATGAAGGTGGCGCTTCTCTCGAAGACGGTGAGCGCCGAAAGGGCCAAGAGGCAGCTGAAGCCCGAATTGACGGGTATAACCTTCGTTGAGTATGCGAATGACAAGGCGATGCTCGAAGCGTATTTCAACGGCGAGGTCGATGCGTGCGTCGACATCGAGCAGCCAGCGCTGGCCGACCATGTGGCGTTGCACATGTTTTTGGCGCATCCGGTCTACATTTGCGCATCGC
Organism: uncultured Lentisphaerota bacterium; assembly: GCA_900321575.1. GTDB lineage: Bacteria > Verrucomicrobiota > Kiritimatiellia > RFP12 > UBA1067 > UBA1067. Next base: position 5,519 of record ONWT01000049.1, read on the forward strand.
CGAAGAGGCCCGACCTGTTCGACGAGCTCGAGGCCGCGTTCGAAGACATCTGCGACGACTTCCCGAAATACCAGAGAATGATCGCCGAGCAGAGATACGGCACCCACAACAACATGGCGGCGCTTTCGCTCGAAGAGGCCGACTGGCTCGCCAGAAGAATGCAGAGCGACAAGCCCATCGTCATCGACTTCTCGCCGTGGCCGTATCCGATCTTCGGCGATGACGGCAAACCGACGGGCTTCATCGGCAAGTTCCTGGCCGAGCTTTCGAACAGAATCGGGCTGAAGTTCATCCCGGCCGAGCAGAACGGCGTGCAGACGGCCGAGGCGAAGTTCATGCGCGGCGACACCGATTTCTGGGTGCCGTATCCGGCAAACAGCGAAACGGTGGCATATGGCAACGTTTCGGTGTTTTCGATTCCCGTCCCGCTGAGCGCGGCGGCGAAGCTTGGCGCCGAAGACATGAGCCAGGACTTCGAGCTCTTCGCCAAGAACAGGGTTCCGCCCGAGCTGGTCTCGATTTTGAACAAGGTGGTCGCCGACATAGATCCGTCCCGCCTGCAAGAGCTGTTCATGCTGGCCCTGGCGGAGGCGACGGTGGTGCATCGCGTATTCGGGCTCACCGGCGACGAGCTGCTTAACATCGGCAAGGCCGTGTCCGTCGTCATTCTTGTCCTGATCGCCGTTTTCGGCACCGTGATGGGAATTCTGCTCAAGCGCGAGACGAACCGCGCGAACGCCGCGGCGGCGGAGTCGGAAGAACACGCGAGGGCGAAGACGCGATTCCTCGCCATGATGAGCCACGAACTGCGAACTCCGCTGAATGCGGTGATCGGGTTTGCGGAGTTCATCGGCCGGCCGGGCATAACGGCAGAGCAGCGCAAGGAGTATGTCAGCGGTATCCTTCTCAGTTCGCACGCTTTGCTGGAGCTTGTGAACGATGTTCTGGACCTTTCCAAGCTCGAGGCGGGGGCGATGCATATGAAGACGGGCGTCTGCGAGATGGCGCAGATTCTCCGAGAGATACCCGCGATATTCGATTATCGCGTCCGCCAGAACGGCGTGAAGCTCGTGGTTGACGCGCCGGACATAGACAAGATGCCTCTAGTCTCGCTCTCGCAGCAGGGGATGCGACAGATAATGATAAATCTGGTCGGCAACTCCTCCAAGTTCACGACGTCCGGCGAAATACGCATCAAAGTCCGCTGGACCCCCGAGTCGCGCAATCTCCACATCGAAGTGAGCGATACGGGGTGCGGAATCTCCGACGAGAAGCTGGCAAAGCTCTTCAATCCGTTCGTGCAGGATATCGCGGGCCGCATGCAGGCGAGCGCTGGCGAGATCAAAGGTACTGGCCTGGGGTTGCCGATCGTCAAGCGCATGGTGGACGCCGCCGGCGGAACCATCACGGTGAGGAGCGTGCTCGGGAAGGGCACCACGTTTGTCATCGACATCCCCAACCTCGTCGTGATCGAC
>ONWT01000105.1 GCA_900321575.1 uncultured Lentisphaerota bacterium
GAAATCGTCAAGATACTTGTTCATACACCATTATTCCTTTTAGCGGGTATTATAGCAGAAATTGCGCTTAGAGGCAACTGCGCCGCCGCGATGGAGCAACCGAAACCGCAATATTGCGGTTAGCTCCCCCGAATGGGCGCATTTTTGGTATAATATGTTGTTCGTGGTTTGTGGGAGAAAGGCAAGATAATGAGTTTTGAAGATGTTTTGGCCGTTTTGGAGCGCGCTTTCAAGCTTGAACTGAAGGTCGTGGAGGGCGCTACCGCGTTCGAAGTCGCGAGCGAAGACGGCGAAACAAGAGTCAAAGTGTTCATCCAGAACGCGGACGAGCGCAGAAAGGTGCTGCTGTCGGCCGATATCGGCGAGCCGCCCCCAGAAGGCGGCGAACAACTGCTGCGCACCATGATGGAGGCCAACCACCTCTTTACCGGAACCGCAGGCTCGACCCTGGCGCTGGACGCGAAAACCGGGCGATTCCGCCTTCAGAGATACGAGTCGCCCGAAGATCTCGCCAACAATGCCGAGGCGAAACTCGTCTCGTTCATCGAAACTGCACTTCTCTGGAGCCGCTCCATAGCCGACTTCAAGCCTTCGGCCGATGTGTCCGAAAGCGAAGCCCCCGCCGGTTTCGGCATGATTCAGGTGTAACCTTTCCTGATCTCGCGTGTATTCGGTGTAGAACGAAAAAAGGAGACTCTTTATGGGCATCGATCTCGCCAATGTATCCATTTCTCTGGACCGCTTCAACGAAGTTGCCAGCGGCAAGTACAACATCGGCCAGCTTAAGTTAAGCGAGGACGGCACAAGCGTCTATCGCACCAACAACCACAAGACGTGGACGATCTTCAACAATACGAAGATCAGCGCCGAGGAATCCCTCGCGGTCAAAAACGCGTTCTGCAAGGCCCTTGCGGACGAAGGCCTGTCCGCGGACGACATCGCGAACATCAAGAAGAAGCTTGGCATCGCCAGCGTGAACTTCTCCATATTTAGGTCGCCCAACCTAAAACCGCTTTCTGCGGTGGAGGTTCGCGAAATCATCGACGAATACGCCGGCAAAATCAACGAAAAAAGGGCGGCCAAGGCAGGTAGCGTGGCGCTGAAGACCAGCGCAGACTTCTACAAGGGCGTGAGCAGCGAAACGCTGCAAAGCCGCGCCGAAACGCGCGACGCCATCAACGAGAGCACTCTCGACAAAGGTATAGACACGCCCGCAAGCAAAATGTTCACCACGCTTGTGGATGTCGTGAATTATCTGGAGCCCGGCGCCCACCATGAGCCCTCGAGCGAAATGACCGCCCTCGCCAAAGAGGTACGTATTGCACTGAAGCGCACCCGCGACGTTCTCCCCAAAGCGGGCGATTCGATCACGCTGAAGAACCTGCCGATTTCGCTTGTGCGCGGCAATGACGACAAGATTTCAATCAAACTGCTTCTCGACGACGGCAATGCGATTTCTTTTGCCACGAACCTCGACAAGCAAGGGCTTCATATCGCAATGGGCAATATTGAGGCGCGGCAGTACGCTTTAGCAGGCGAAACGCAGAAAACGGAGTCCGGCAACGCAGCGGCCAAACAGAAAAAGCCCCTGACTATGGCCGAACTGTCGCAAAACATCAATAAGGCCTTCGAAGTCTTCTCGAACGCGGAAAAGTTCAACAAGCTGGTTAAGCACGAGATGGCCAAAGACCCGAGGTTCGAAATGTTGCAGGATTCCGACGAGCCGGAGGACGTGATAAAGAAGAAGTTGGAGCATCTGGAAATTATTACGAGAAGCAATTTGCGCTCGAGCGGAACGGACAATATCATCGAGAATCTTCAACCGGCGTTGAAAAAGGCGGGGATTGATATCGACAACCGCTTCAAGATTCTGAGCACGACGCGCAGCATAATCGAAGGAGGTCCGATACCCGAGGGGCAGAGAAACGCCCTGCGTAGCGTGATCGAGAGCATCATCAACGGCAAGCCTATCCCGGAGGGCGACAAGAAAGCCGCTGGCCTTGAGGATTTGGTCGATCCCGCGGGCAAAAAGCCAGAGGTCAGTGACAATCTGAACGAAAACCTAAATATCGGCGCTTTTCTCTAAGAGGCCTGCAATTACCAGTACACCTATATCTCACCAATTACACGACACAGCGAAGAGTTTCGCGCATAAAACCTCCGTTATCAACAATCTGTCCGGCGGACAGGACAGTTACCGCCAGCCGGACACTACAGTTACCGCCAGCCGGACACTACAGTTACCGCCAGCCGGACACTACA
>ONWT01000052.1 GCA_900321575.1 uncultured Lentisphaerota bacterium
CAAGCTTGAGAGAAGGGGCGTGAGGGTCTACTACCACGACAAGACGGCCGGCTACCCGGCCGACGTCGACACGATCGTCTCCGACATCGGCTACGGCAAGAACGAATACGTCAAAACCGAGCGCCCCATCGTGGTCGTCACCGCCCCAGGTCCGGGCTCCGGCAAGTTCGCCACCTGCCTCGCTCAGATCTACCACGAATACCGCCAGGGCAATATCGCAGGCTACTCCAAGTTCGAGAGCTTCCCCGTCTGGAACCTCCCCCTCGACCATCCCCTCAACATCGCCTACGAGGCCGCGACGATCGACCTCAAGGACAAGAACATGATCGACCCGTACCACCTCGAGGCGTACGGACAGTCCACCGTGAACTACAACCGCGATGTGGACGCGTTTCCGCTTCTCGTGGCGATATGGCAGAAGATGACGAAGGGGACGTGTCCCTACAAGTCGCCCACCGACATGGGCGTGAACCGCATAGGCTTCGGCATAATCGACGATGAAGTCGTGCGCTTCGCCTCCAAGCAGGAGGTAATACGCCGCTTCTTGCGCTATCAGTGCCTCTTCGCCGAAGGCTCGACCGACCGCGAATCGGTTGAGCGCGCGAAGCAGCTCATGGATTCCCTCGGCCTCAAGACCGAAGACCGCGTCGTAGTCGAAGCCGCGCGCCGCGCCGCCGAAGACGCGCAGATCGCCGGCAAGGGCAAGGCCGGCGGCACCATCGTCTCGGGCGCCGCAATACAGCTTCACGATGGCCGCATCGTCACCGGCAAGAATTCGGACGAGATGCACGCCGCCGCCGCCGCCGTGATAAACGCGGTGAAGACGCTCTCGGGCATACCCGCCCAGATTCCGCTAATCGGCCCCTACATCATCCAGGCCGTCTCGCATATGAAGCAGGACATCCTCAAGGTCGGCTACACCTCGCTGAATCTCGACGAGGCGCTGATAGGCCTTGCGATTTCGTCGGCGACCAACCCAGCCGCGCAGATTGCGATGGAGAAGCTAAACGAGCTTCGCGGCTGCGAGGTGCACATGACCCACATGGTCACGCCCGGCGATCAGGCTGGACTCCGCCGCCTCGGCTGCCGCTACACGTCCGATCCCTACTACGCCACCAACGCGCTCTTCACGGGCGAGCAGTAAAGTGAACGGTGTCCTGAACGCTCTGCAGGCGGCGTCTCGCCTGCTCGCCAAACACACCCCGGCGTTCATCACCGCCGTGGCCGTGGCGACGTATTTTCTGCCGGATATGTTTTCGTGGGTCCGCGGCAACGCCCAGACCGCCGTTCTCGGCGTGATAATGCTCTCGATGGGCATGACGCTGAAGGGGGAGGATTTCCGCATTCTCCTTTCGCGTCCCGTCGACATGCTCGTCGGCGCCCTCGCGCAGTACACCATAATGCCCCTCGTTGCGTGGTGCCTCGTGCACTGCCTCGGCCTGCCGAAGCCCGTCGGGGTGGGACTCATCCTCGTCGGCTGCTGTCCAGGCGGCGTGTCGTCGAACATAATGAGCTTTCTCTGCAAGGGCGATGTGGCGTTCTCTGTGGGGATGACCTCCGTCTCCACCTTGGTCGCTCCGTTCATGACCCCGCTTCTGATGGCCTGCCTCGCAGGCGAGAGCGTCGATGTGGACGCTGTTGGAATGTTCAAGTCTATCTTGATCGTCACGATACTGCCCATCGCGGTGGGCTTCGGCATGAACGCCTGGCTGGGGCGCCGCAAGGCCTACGGCGAGGCGCTGAAGGTCATGCCCGGCATCGCGGTTCTCGGGCTCGCGGCGATCGTGGGCGGCGTTGTTTCGGCTCACGGACGCAACTTCGCGTCTTCCGGCGCGCTGATATTCGCTGGCGTGTTTCTGCACAACTCGCTAGGCTACGCGCTCGGCTATCTGGTCGGGGTCGTCGCGCGGTTCAACAAAGCGAAGCGCAGAACGGTTTCCATCGAAGTGGGCATGCAGAACGCCGGGCTGGCGACGGTCCTGGCCGCGCGGCATTTTCCGGCGATGCCCGAAGCGGCGATAGCGTCCGCAGTCTCGTGCACGTGGCACTCCATCTCCGGCGCGCTCATGGCAGGCGTGTTCAATATGCTCGACGCCATCACCTCCGCCAAGAAAAACAAATGACATCATGAAGGTTGCACTCCCGTCAGAGATCGAGGTCTTGCGCGAGATCGCTTCGGCGGTCGCCCGCGAACGCAACGTGCACAAATTGCTCGAAGAGGTTATTTCTATCCTTGAGAGAACGATGGGCATGCTGCGCGGCACGTTCACGCTCTTGGAGGGGGACGAGCTTCGTATCGAGGCGTCGGATCGGAAACTCAACGCTGAAGAACGGGCGCTAGGACGCTACCATATCGGCGAGGGTATCACCGGCCTGGTGGCGAAGTCCGGCAAAGCCGAGGTTGTGCCGGATGTCCGCAAGGATCCGAGATTTCTCAACAGGACTAAAGCCAGAAAGGTGAACGAGCCGCTATCCTTCGTCTGCGTGCCGCTTCGCCGCGCGGGGCGGGTTATCGGCACATTGTCTGTGGACAGGGAGATGACCGGCAATACGGGCGCCTTGGTGAGAGATGTGGCATTGCTGGAAATTATCGCCAATCTTTGTGCCGAAGCCGCAAGCGTCTGCCGGGAGCAATGTGCGGAACAAGAGGCGCTGAAGGCAGAGAACATTCGGTTGCGGGACATGCTTGTGGAGAATCCGGGCAGAATCGTCGGTAATGCGCCGGAGATGCATGCCGTATACGAGCAGATTCGCCAAGTAGCGCCAAGCGATGCCACTGTATTGATAAGGGGTTCGAGCGGAACGGGCAAGGAGTTGGTGGCCAGGGCAATACAATCCATTTCATCGAGAAAAGACAAGCCGTTTGTTATTCTCAATTGCGCGGCGCTGCCGGATGCGCTAGTCGAATCGGAACTCTTCGGGCACGAAAAGGGGGCTTTCACCGATGCCCGCGAACGCCGCATAGGCCGCGCCGAAGCGGCTAATGGAGGCACGCTTTTTCTCGACGAGATAGGAGATCTGTCAATATCCGTGCAGGTCAAGCTGCTCAGATTTCTTCAAGAACGCACGTTCAGCAGAATCGGATCGAACGAAGTACTTACGAGCGATGTCCGTTTCATCGCGGCGACAAGCCAGAACCTCGAAGATCTCATGGCGAAGAAGTTATTCCGCGAAGACCTTTATTACCGGATTTCGGTTTTCCCGATAACCTTGCCTGATCTTGCGAAGCGGCAAGACGATATTTTGGTGCTTGCGCAATACTTTTTGGACAAGATACGGCTCAAATACGGCAAGAATGTGGTACGTTTTTCGGTTCCGGCGATTGCCATGCTGCAGTCGTATGCTTGGCCGGGCAATGTCCGGGAGCTGGAAAACTGTATCGAACGTGCCGTATTGACGGCCAAGGATGATTGCATTCATGGGTATAATCTGCCGCCTGCAATTCAAGCCGGCAATGATTTCGAGAGTCCTTACGAACCGGAAGATTCTGCCGGTATGAATATGGCGATGAAGGTTGCCGCATATGAGCGCAGATTGCTCGAAGATGCGTTGTCGCGGCATAATGGAAATCAGGCCGCAGCCGGACGCGAACTAGGTATTTCTTCGCGCATGATGTGCTACAAGATGAAGAAAGCTGGTATCAAGACGAATCATAATCCCTAAGATGGGCTGAGGAAAGCTTATTCTCTGACGGGCACGACCTTTACGAATTTCGGGCGTTCGTTCTGCCAGTTGGCGATTATGCGCCTCGCTTTGGGCGAGCCTGTACGTGCGGAATGCTCCTCAAGAAGGTTCAAAAGTACCTTTTCGTCCTGAGAAGTCTCTTCCACGGGGAATAGGTCGACGGCGTCAAGATTGCTGTTGAGGTCAAGCGTCGTTTTTTCGTCATAGACATATGCTGTTCCGCCTGTCATGCCCGCCGCGAAGTTGACGCCGATGGGGCCAAGGATGACAACGGTGCCGCCGGTCATATACTCGCAGCCGTGGTCGCCGACGCCCTCTGCGACAAGTGTTGCCCCCGAGTTGCGTATGCCGAAGCGCTCGCCGACCTGTCCGTTTATAAAGACAGATCCAGATGTGGCGCCGTAAGCGATGACATTGCCTGCGATGACATTGTCCTCGGGTCGGAAGGCCGAGTCGCTTGATCTGGTGCACACTTCTAGCGGAGCGATTGTGATGATACCGCCGGAGAGAGACTTGCCGACATAGTCGTTTGCCTCGCCCTTGAGATTAAATGTGATGCCCTTGGCGAGAAATGCGCCGAAGGACTGTCCCGCGACGCCTGTGAAAGAGTATGTCAGATTCTTGGTCCCTGCGAAACTCTGCTTGACGAGCCACCCGGAGAGTGCGGCGCCGACAGAGCGGTCGCAGTTGGAGATGCTGCGGCTGATCTCTGTCTCGCCTTTCTCCACTTCCGGTATAAGCTCGCGGAAGTCGTAGTTTTCAGCCGCAGAGAACGCATAGGGCGCAAAGTCTTTGAGCTCTTTGCGTTCTTTGTGGCAATCCAAGACATCCACGAAGTCGAACTTCGAGCCCTCTTTTGCCTTGAGAAGATA
>ONWT01000030.1 GCA_900321575.1 uncultured Lentisphaerota bacterium
CAGCGCCAAAAGCAATAACCGTTGTGGCGTGAAGCCGGTTATAGCGCCGGGGAGGAAAAAGCAAGCGTCTGCTTCATGCGGCGCGAAAACGCCGCTACATTGAAAAAAGGAGGTTTAAAATGCGCTATTGACAGCCGAAACAAAATTTTGGTAGAATGTTTCGCGTGAACAACAGAAAGTACTTTAGCGCGTGCTGGTGGTGGCGTTGCGGATTCGGTCCTGCATCGCCTCTTGTGGCATAGTCGCAAAGTACAACCACCAATGCATTCGGGCCGAATCTCAGAAAGAGAATCGGCCCGTCTTGTTTTACCAACCCTGAACAACAACTACGGAACATAAAGAGATGCTAAAAGAACTTACAAAACAGGAATTCGAACGGCGAGCGGCCAAATCAAGCCGCGTAGCCGTCTTCAAAGAATTCCTCGCCGACCGCGAAACGCCTGTCGCCGCCCTCTCCCGTCTCGGCGACGACGAGGAATGCTTTCTGCTCGAAAGCATAACAGGCGGAGAAATCAGGGGACGCTACTCCTATCTCGGGATAGATCCGTGCGACAGAATCGAGGGCGACAATGCGCTCGACGAGCTTCGCAGGCGCTTCGAGAGCTACGGCTACGAGAGCGCCCCCGAGCTGCCGACAATGCAGGGCGGAGCGGTCGGCTACATCTCATACGACGCCGCCGCGATATTCGAACCGAGCGTCAAACTGACGAGAGAGAGAGCGACGCCCTCGATGAGCTTCATGATCTGCGACACGATTCTCGTTTTCGACAACGTGCTCGGCACGGTGACGATTGCGGTAATCGCCGACACCGCCGAAAACGATGCATACGAAAAAGCGATGCGGAAAATCGTCCGCGTCTACGAAAAGATGCTGAGTGCGGAGTCCATCGCCAAGGCGGCGTCCGCGCACGGCAGCCGCGGCGCAAGCGCCAAGCGCTCCGCGCAGTTCGTCTCGGAGATGTCGCGCGACGAGTTCCGTCAGATGGTCGGCCGGTGCAAGGAGGCGATACGGGCGGGAGAGGTGATACAGATCGTGCCGTCGCAGAAGTTCACCGCCGAGTCGGACGTGACCGACCTTGCTCTTTACCGTGCGCTGAGGCTGGTGAATCCATCGCCCTACAACTTCTTCATGCGCTTCGGCGGCAGAACGCTGATCGGCTCTTCTCCGGAAGAGCTCGTCAAGCTTTCGGGGCGTACGGCCACAACCGCGCCGATAGCGGGGACGCGGCCGAGGGGCGAGACGCCTTTGCGCGACGCCGAGCTGGAGCGCGAGCTGAAGGCGGACGAAAAGGAGAACGCCGAGCACGTCATGCTCGTGGACCTCGGGCGCAACGATCTCGGGCGCGTCTGCGAAACGGGCAGCGTAAAGGTCGAAAGCTTCGCCCATGTAGAGCGCTACTCCCATGTAATGCATCTCGTCAGCAATGTGAGAGGAACACTCGCGAACGGCCGAGACGGATTCGACCTCATAAGGGCGGCGTTTCCGGCGGGGACGCTTTCGGGCGCGCCCAAGGTAAGGGCGATGCAGCTCATAGCGGAGTTCGAGAAATCGCCGCGCGGTGTCTACGGCGGCGCGGCCGGCTATTTCTCGCTGACCGGCGACATGGATTTTGCGATAGTCATACGCACGCTCGTCAAGGAAGGCTCGCGGCTGACGATACGCGCAGGGGCCGGCATCGTGGCGGATTCCGACGCCGACAGGGAATACGACGAAACGCTGAACAAAGCCAAAGCCGTCTTCGAGGCGGTGAAATTCGCGGAGGAACTCTCATGATGGTCATGATCGACAATTACGATTCGTTCACCTACAATCTCGTGCAGATGATGAGATCGCTCAACGCCGAGATAGAGGTGGTGAGAAACGACAAGATCGACGTCGCCGGAATAGCGGCGAAAAACCCTGAAGCGCTGATCATCTCGCCTGGCCCGGGTAACCCAGACAGCGCGGGGGTAACGCTTGAGGCGATAAAGGCGTTCGCGGGAAAGATTCCGATTCTCGGCATCTGCCTCGGCCACCAGGCGATAGCGCAGGCTTTCGGCGCGAAGATCGTGCGCGCAAAGCGGCTCATGCACGGCAAGACGAGCCGCATACGGCATGACGGCAAGGGGCTTTTCGAGGGACTCGACCAGGGGCTGGACGCGATGCGCTACCACTCCCTCGCGGTGGAGCGCGAAACGCTGCCCGATTGTCTGGAGATCACCGCCGAGAGCGAAGACGGCGAGATAATGGGGCTGAGGCACAAGACCATGCCGATAGAGAGCCTGCAATACCATCCCGAGTCCATCGGCACTCCTCAAGGCGCAAAGCAACTCGCCAACTTTATAGAATGCGCGACGGGGCGGCATACGCGCAAATCTATGCCGCAAAGCGCACGTAAAACCATAGTCGCCCGCGCACTCGACGGCGCCGCTCTTAGCGAGGACGAATCGGAGCGCTTCTTTACGTCCATCCTCGCCGGCGAAGTGAGCGAACCCGAGCTCGCGGCGTTTCTCACGGCGATCGCGAAGAATCCCGTAACCGCCGAAGAGGTCACAGGCGCGGCGAGAGCCATGAGCGCGGCTTCGGTAAGCGTGGATATCGGTGGCCTCGACGCCGTCGATATAGTCGGCACTGGCGGAGACGGCAGCAACTCGTTCAACGTCTCGACGACGGCGGCGTTCATTGCGGCCGGAGCCGGGGTGACGATAGCGAAGCACGGCAATGTGGCCTCGACGTCCGCATGCGGCTCGGCTGACGTGCTGGGGGCGCTCGGGCTGAATCTTTCGGCGACGCCGGAGAAGATGGGCGAGTGTGTCAAGCGCGTCGGCATCGGCTTTCTCTTCTGCCGCAACCTTCATCCGGCGATGCGGTTCGCCGCAGGAGTGAGACGCACGCTCGGCTTCAGGACGGTATTCAACCTGCTGGGGCCGCTGACGAATCCGGCGAAGGTGAAGCGCCACGTGATAGGCGTGCCCAACGAGAAGCTGGCGATGACGCTCGCGGAGGCGCTGAGGCGGCTCGGCTCGAAGCGCGCGATGGTGATATCCGGCGCTGGTGGACTGGACGAGATAAGTCCCGACGGCTTCACATTCGTCTCGGAGCTGAGCGAGGGCGCGATAAGGAACACGCTTCTGGACGCGGGGCTCAAATACGGCGAGCGCCATGCGATCGGCGCGATACGCGGAGGCGACGCGAACGAGAACGCGGCAATATTGCGGCGGGTGCTCACCGGCGAAGACAGAGGCGCATTCCGCGCGGCGGCGATCGAAAACGCGGCGGCCGCGATACTCGCAGGCGAAGCGGCGGCCGGCTACGAAGAGGCCCTCGACGCGGCAAGGGAGAGCGTGGATTCGGGACGCGCGCTCGCCAAGCTGGAGGCCATGCTGGAGGCGATGAGATGAGCGCGGACATACTTGAAGAGCTGGCGGCGATGAGACGCGAAGACGCAAGAATGCGCGAAGAGGCGGTTCCGTTCGCCGAGATGCTGCGCCTCGCGTCCACCGCGCCGGAGGCACGCGATTTCGCGGCGGCTTTCCGCGGCGCGGGGACGAACGTGATCGCCGAACTCAAGCGGGCGAGTCCGAGCGAGGGGATGATACGCGAAGACTTTCATCCGGAGGAGCTCGCCAAAGAGCTCGAAGCCAACGGGGCGGCGGCACTGTCCGTACTTTGCGAGCCGCACCGTTTTCTCGGCAGCGAGGACTATCTCAAAGCGGTTCGCGGCGCGGCGGGGGTGCCGATAATCTACAAAGACTTCCTCACGACACGCTACCAGATCGCGGCGGCGAGGGCGGCGGGAGCGGATGCCGTGCTGCTGATTGCGGCGGTGCTCGACGACGCCAGGCTAGCCGAAATGCTCGCGTTCACGCACGAGCTCGGCATGAAGGCGCTGGTCGAGACGCACGACGAGGGCGAAATCGTGCGGGCTGCGGAGAGCGGCGCGGAGATAATCGGCGTCAACTGCCGCAATCTGCGAAACTTTAGCTGCGACACATCGCTACTGGAGACGCTTCTCGGCAAAATTCCGAATGACAGGGTGCGCATCGCAGAGTCGGGCATGCACACGCGCGAGGCGATATGCAAGGCGGCGGCGGCAGGGGCGGACGGCTTTCTCGTCGGCACCGCGCTGATGCGCGCGGAGCGCCCCGGAGAAAAGCTCAGGGAACTTACAGGAAAGAACAAAGGCAATATATGAAAACACACTACGGAATATACGGCGGACAATATGTGGCGGAAACGCTCATGGCGCCGCTCAAAGAGCTCGAGGCGGCATACGAGGCCGCCAAGGCGGACGAATCGTTCCAGCGCGAGCTGGACGGAATACTGCGCGACTATGTCGGGCGGGAGAGTCCCATCACACATGCGCGGCGGCTTTCGGAAAAGCTCGGCGGCGCCCAAATATACCTGAAACGCGAAGACCTCAACCACACGGGCGCACACAAGGTGAACAACACCATCGGCCAAGCCCTTCTCGCGCGGCGGATGGGCAAACGTCGGCTCATAGCCGAGACCGGCGCGGGAATGCACGGCGTGGCGACGGCGACCGCGGCGGCGCTATTCGGGCTGGAGTGCGAAATCTACATGGGCGCGATAGACGTCGAACGCCAGTCGCCGAATGTGGAGCGCATGAAGATGCTCGGCGCCAAAGTGCATGCCGTCGCAGAGGGCAGCGCCACGCTGAAGGACGCCATGAACGAGGCGCTGCGCGACTGGGTCGCGAACTGCGACGATACGTTCTACGTGATAGGCACCGTGGCAGGGCCGGCGCCATATCCCGAAATGGTGCGCGACTTCCAGAGCGTCATAGGCAAAGAGGCGCGAAGGCAGTGTCTGGAGAAACTCGGCAAGCTGCCCGACGAGGCGATCGCCTGCGTCGGAGGGGGCTCAAACGCCATCGGACTCTTCGCCGGCTTCATCGACGATAAGTCCGTGCGCCTGATCGGTGTCGAGGCAGGCGGCAAGGGGCTCGCGACAGGCGAGCACGCGGCGAGCATCAACGGCGGGCGGCTCGGCGTTCTGCACGGCGCGAAGACGATGCTGCTGCAGACGGACGAAGGCAACATAATCGACACCTATTCGGTTTCGGCCGGACTGGACTATCCGGGAGTCGGCCCCGAACACTGCCATCTGCACGACACGGGGCGAGCACAGTACACCGTCATAACGGACCAAGAAGCCGTGGACGCGTTCGACGCGCTTTGCAGGCTCGAAGGCATAATACCGGCCTTGGAGTCGAGCCACGCTCTCGCCGAAGCCATCAAACGGGCGCCGCTGATGAGCGAAGAAAGCGTAATTCTCGTCAACCTTTCCGGACGAGGCGACAAGGACATGGAAAACATAATGCGATACAAATCGTCGAAAGGAGTGCAGATATGAAGCAGAGAATCAGAAACGCCTTTGCCAAGGCGAAAGCCGAGGGACGAGGCGCCTTCATCGCATATCTGACGATAGGCTATCCAAGCCTGGACGCGTGTGAGCGCGCGGCCGATGAGCTTATCGCAGGCGGCGCGGACATTCTGGAGCTCGGAGTGCCCTTCTCGGATCCGTTCGCAGATGGCGGAATAATCAGGAAAGCGGCATATGCGGCGCTTGAGCAGGGCGTCACGCTCGATGACGTTATCGCTTTCGCGAAAAGAATCCGTTCGAAACACCCTGAAACCGGGCTAGTCCTTTTCTCGTACTACAATGTGATATTCTCGAAGGGGCTGGCGAACTTTGCGGCCGCAGTCGAAGACGCGCAGATAGACGCGGTACTGGCGGTGGACCTTCCGCTCGAAGAGCGCGAAGAGCTTCTGCGCGAACTCAGGCCGCGCGGAATTTCGTTCGTGCCGCTCATTGCGCCCAACACGCCTCTCGAGCGCATAAAGGCGAGCGAGGCGGGCCTCGACGACTCGTTCCTCTACGTGATCACCGTAAAAGGCACAACCGGCGAGAGAACCGAACTGCCGAGCGATCTCTCAGCCAGGCTGGACGCCATACGCGAGGCGGCGCATCTGCCCGTAGCCGCAGGATTCGGCATTTCGACTCTGGCGCAAGCCAGCGAGATCTCGCGCCACGCAGACGGCTTCATCGTAGGTTCGGCACTTGTGAAATGCCTCATGGAGGGCAGGCCGCCATGCCTGAATTGAAGATTTGCGGCGTAAACGACGCGGAATTTGCGCGTGAGGCCGTGAGACTTGGCGCGGACTACATCGGCATGATCTTCGCGGCGGACTCTCCGCGACGGGTCGATGTCGAAACCGCATGCGAAATAGCGCGCCATGCAGGGGGCGCAAAACTGGCAGGCGTGTTCACCACATCCGACGCCGGAGAAATCGCCTCTATTGCGCAGCGGGCGGCACTCGATGTCGTGCAGCTTCACGGCAAGTACGGCGCTTGCGATGTGAAGGCGCTCAAAGCACACGCTTTCGAGGTATGGCGGCTCGATGACGGCGAAGGCTCACTCGGCGAAGACGCGACGATAGTAGACGGACGCGACGGCGAGAAATGCGGCGGCACGGGCCGCGTCGCCGACTGGACGCGCATCAAGCAGCTGAAAGCCGAGAAGCGCAAAGTCGTGCTTGCGGGCGGCATAGGCCGCGACAACATCGAGGCGGCCGTGGCGACAGGCGCGGATATTGTCGATGTCAACAGTTCGCTCGAATCGCAGCCGGGAGTCAAAAGCGTCGGCAAACTGGTCCGTTTCATGACCGCTTTCAATGCGGCTAAACAAAATCTGAATCACACAGAGAGACAAACACATGGAAAACAGTCCAAATGAAATACGCACAATAGACGGCGAAATAGCGCGTCTGTTCAAAAAGAGGATGGAGTTGTCGGAGACCGTCGCGCGAGAAAGGCTCGCGCGCGGAGAGGCCGCCATCGACCTCGAAGGAGAGCGCGACACGATCGCCAAGGCGGCGGAAACGGTCGGAGGAGATCTTGCGCGCGACGCAAAGATACTCTTCACGACAATCTTCAACGCGGAAAAAGCGCGGCTGAGACGAATATCCGGCAAGCCCTCGCCCGCAATGGCGACAATCGGCAAGGCGATATCCGGCATGAAGCCCTTTCCGCAAAAAGCCATCGTCGCGTGTCCGGGCACAGACGGCTCTTATGCGCAAAGGGCGGCCTCGGAGATATTCGAGATACCGACGATACTCTTCTTCTCGAACTTCGAGAGCGTCTTCGGCGCCGTGGAAAAAGGACTGTGCCCGTATGGAATACTGCCCATAGAGAACTCTGCCGCGGGGTCGGTGGCGCAAGTATACGACCTTATGTCGCGGCACCGCTTTCACATCGTGAGATCGGCGAGAGTCAAGATCGACCATGTGCTGCTGGGGCGGCGCGGAGCGAAACTTGCCGACATACGCGAGGTCGAGAGCCATCCCCATGCGCTTACGCAGTGCGGAACATTCCTGAAGGCGCATCCCGGGCTTAAACCCATTCCAGGAGAAAACACTGCAGTGGCGGCCAAACGGCTCGCGGAAAGCGGCGCGTTAGATCGCGCAGTCATCGCTTCGCGCGCCTGTGCGGAGCTGTACGGTCTGGACATTCTCGCAGAGCAAATCGCCGACACGACATACAACTATACGAGGTTCATCTGCATTTCGCGCGAAATGGCGATCACTCCGGACGCAAACAGGTTCAGCGTGCTATTGAGCCTTCCTCACAAGCCAGGTGCGCTAAACGGCATAATAGCCAAATTTGCGGCGATCGGGGTAAATCTGACGAAACTCGAATCGCGTCCGATTCCCGGAATGGACTTTGAATTCAGATTCATCTTCGAATTTGAGGCTTCTCCGACGAACAAGGACGTTTTGGCGCTGATATCGGAGCTGTCGGACAATCCGGAAATCGAGCACTTTACGTTTCTCGGCGCCTATTCGTGACGGCGTCAGCGCAGAAGCGCCGAAACCTCTTGCAAAAGATGCGAGTCTACAGGGATTTCAAGCAGGTTTTCCAAGGCGTACGCAGCGGCGAGGGCGGCGGCGAAAGCCGCTACCGCCGCCGTCAGCGCGCCGAATATCGCGTCCGCCGGCTGTGCGAGAAGATTCTTGACCGACTTCTTCACGACAAGGCGCACGATGCCGAATGCGACAAGAGAAACCGCAAGCGCGGCGACGGCCAGCAACCATGGCGTCACGATGCGCTCGGCGAGAAAATCCCACCCGAACCGCAGCGCGCCGACTGCCGCGCACACACCGGCAAAAAAGGCGAGGGCTCCCGAAAAGCCGCCGAATATGCCCAAAATCGCAGCCGCGAGGCTGACGCCGAGAATCACGTAATCGGAGCTTTCGAGAGCCATATTGTTGTCACCGCTTCTTCGTTATGAAGTCGCGATACGACTGGTAGGCTGCGGCGATATCGTTCTTACCGCCGACCTTGCGCAACGCCTTAATGAGGCCATCAACCGCCATGAAGTTGGATGGGTCGGCCGCCATTGCGCGAGAATAGACCTCGACAGCTGTGGCATAGTGGCCGAGCTTCAGCGCCATATCGCCGGTCGTGAGATACGTCTTCACCGAGCCGGCGCTGAGCGAGCAGGCGACCTTGTAGTATTCGAAGACCTTTTTCTGGCCTGCTGCGGTAGCGTCCGTCTTCTCCCACGCCTTGGCCAAGCCTATGGCGGCCGGGTAAGAAAGCGGATCGGCGGCGAGCGCATCTTGATAACGGAGTTTCGCCGTCTTGAAGTGCCCGCGATTCCACGCGGCTTCTGCGGCTTCAAGCGCGGCGGCCGCGGCGGCGCTGTCGCGCTTCGACGCGCCCGGACGCTCAGAAGCATGGCGGGCTATCGCCTCCTTTACCAGGGGTATCGTCTTTCGCTGCACATCTTGAACGCGCTTGTCGGCGAGTTCTTCAAGGCGCACGAATATCTCGAACTGCTCAAGCGCGGCTTCGTAGTAGCCAAGGCCCTGATAGATCATGCCTATGTGATACCACGCGGCGGCGTTCTTGCGGTCCAGCCGGATAGCCTTGAGAAACGAGATTCTGGCGAGATCTATTTCGTTGTTCGCGAGCTCGACGACACCCACGCCCGAAACACCCTGCGAGCGGAGCTTTGGGTCAAGCGACTCGTCGGCGGCGACCGCCTCGAATATTTTGCGGGCTCTGGCGTAGTCGTTCAGGTGATATGCCGTAGTGGCGCCAAGGAGGCGAACGTCTATATCTCCCGGCGCGATGGCGGCGGCTTTGCCGACGGCGTCGTCGGCGAGGGGAATCTCGCCGAGATCGAGCTTTACCATCGCGTACGAGACCAGAGCGTCCACATTGGTGGCGTTTAAGGAGAGGCTCTTTTCGAGCAGCTTCTCGGCCTTCTTGAGATCGCGCACATCATATGCGGCGCGGGCCGCCGCAAGCTCCGGAAGGCCGTTCGGCTTTTCGCAGCCCGCGAGCGACACGACAACCGCAGCGAGCGCGGCATCAAGCGCGAATCTGCGCAAGGAACTCGTCACGCTTCGCCTCCATGATAGCCTGTGTCTTGCCTTCGAGATTGAGTCGCACCAGCGGCTCGGTGTTGCTCATGCGAACATTCGCCCACCAGCCTTCGGAATCCCACGCATCGACGGAAACGCCATCCAGCTCGAAGACCTTCGCGACGGAAGCATATTTCGCCTTGATGCCGGCGAGCACTTCGGCAGGCGGCGTCGTGGTTCTGGTGTTTATCTCGCCGGACTGCGCATACTTCTTGAGCGGAGCGATAAGCTCGGAAAGCGGCTTGTCGCTGGCGGAGACGATATTCGCAAGGGCATATGTTGCCATCGAGCTGGACTCTGCGGTGAAATTCGCCTTGAAGTAGTAATGGCCCGAAAGCTCGCCCGCGAAGATGGCGTCGTTCTCGCGCATCTGGGCCTTGATGAAGCTGTGCCCGACGCGGGACATCATGGGTCGGCCGCCCGCCTCGGCGATCGCCTCGTGCGCAGCCTTGGTTGAACGCAAATCGTAGAAACAGGCGGCGCCCGGATTGGTCTTCAGCAAATCCTGCGAAATGAGGGCGGTTATGAAGTCCATCCCGATGATCTCGCCCTTCTCGTCAATGAAGCCGGCGCGGTCCGCATCGCCGTCGTAGGCGACGCCGAAAGCGTACTTTCCGGGATTGTCCTTGATGAGCTTCTGCAGATCGGCGAGGGTCTCGCGTTCGAGCGGGTTCGCGGGGTGGTTCGGGAAATCGCCGTCATACTCGCCGTAAAGCGAGTCGTACGTCAGCATATCCTGACCCGAGAACGCGACGGACTCGGCGATACCCATTCCGTTGCCGAAATCGAGCGCGAGATGGAGAGGCCGCTTCATATGGGCGAACTTCTTGACATGCTCGGCATACTCCTTCGAAACATCGACCTTGGTGACGACCCCCTTCACGGGCGCATCCTCGCCGAGATCGCCGGTCATGACAAGCTTCTCGATGTCTTTGATACCCGTCGCGCCCGAGATCGGCACGGCGTTAGCCTTGCAGAGCTTGCAGCCGTTCCACTCCTTCGTGTTGTGCGAGGCGGTTATCATCACGCTGCCGTCGGCCTTGAGAGTGCCGTTGGCGAAATAGCTCATGGGGGTGGAAGCAAGACCAACGTCAAGCACATCGACGCCGACATCCGTAAGCCCCTTCGTGAAGGCCGCGAAAAGCGAATCGGACGACTTGCGGCAATCGCGCGCGACCACGACCTTTTTCACCTTTGCGAACTTCGCATAGGCGCGTGCGATCTTCTCGAAAATCGCTTCGTCAAGATCCTCACCATAGATACCGCGGATGTCATAGGCTTTGAAGATACTCATAGTGTGTTTCCTCGTTTATGATTGAATGAGGATATTATACCATAAAACACGAAGCGAGCAAAGGGGCAACCCCTTCGCTCGCCGTCGCGACCCATCCAGCAGAAACTCTTACTTCTTGACGAGCTTGCGGACCGCCTTGTGGGAGCAGAACGTACGCTCGGTGTAGAGTTTGGAGCGCCAGCCGTTACCCTGCTTGACAAGCTTGATCGCCTGAATCCAGGGGCTGTTGAACGGGAAGAGCTTTTCGACGCGGACGCCGTAGCTCTCCCTTGTAACGGTGAAGTTGCCGGCGACGTTCTTGCGGCCGTTGTCGACGGCGAGAACCTTGCCCTCAAAATCCTGAATACGGAATTTGTCGCCTTCTTTGATCTTTATCGAGACGCGGACGATATCGCCGGTCTTGAATTCGGGGAACTTCTTGTCGGCGAGCGAGGCTGTCTGCTCGGCATTGATCTTATCGAGAATCTTGATACCCATGATCAGGCCTCCTTCTTGGCTTCAGCCTTGACGGCCTTGCGGGCGTGGTGAGGCTTGATGTCGGGATTCTTCGCCCTGCGGATAAGCGAGGCAACTGTCGTCGAAGGCTTGGCGCCCTGCGAAAGCCAATAGTCTACGCGCGGGAGATCGAGCTTGAAGTTGGCCTCTTTCATCTGGGTGTCGTACCACCCGAGAATCTCGAGGAACTTGCCATCGCGCGGGCTACGCGCGTCTGCCGCGACAATACGGTAGGTCGCGTGGTTCGTACAACCGGTGCGACGCATTCTGAGCTTTACCATTCTTAGTATTCCTTCTTTGCTAGATGAATTGAGTGCGTAGTATACCATATTGCGGCGGATTGCGCAAGGGGTGAAAAAACAAGCGAAAATCCGCACCTCTGCGGCCGGCCGGTCACCGCCGCGGACTCGGCGCGGTGCGCTCCTTGTCCCTGATCGTCTTCCACGAAGTGTTGAAATAGGCGATTATGGCGAACATGAAAGTAAGCAGGAACAGATTTATCTGCTGGCGCAACACCCATTCCAGGCAGCTCTGCATGTATATCGCGGCGAGTCCGCCGAGCAGTCCGGCCGGGACAAACGACCATTCCGTACCGCGCAGCCGCTTTACGAGCCTCAGGCACGAGAACCAATGCCACGCGAACCAGGCGAGCATCGCCAGCAGCGCGGGTATGCCGCATTCTGCGACAACAAGCAGATACACGGTCTCGACGATGCCCACGTAGTTGAGCTCCCGCCCCACGATCGCGGACGCCGCCTCCTGATACGTGTAGGGCGGGCGCATCTTCATGCTCCAGTTGTTTATGCCCACTCCGCGCCATGGTTCGTCGGCGACCATCTCCTTCGCGCAATAAGCGAGTTCGATACGGGTGTTTCCGGACGCTTCGGGCGCCTCCTGGAAGCGCTCGATAATCTTCGGCAGCAGCAGCAATAGGCCTATTATGCCCATTATCGCAACAGGGATTATGCGGCTTATGATGCGGTTCATGCTGCGGCGCGTAAAGCACGCCAGAGTCGTTATGCCGTACGCGACAGGCATGAGCGCGATCGCGCCGCGGGAATAGGAACGCAGCGTCGCAATCGCCGCGCACGCCCACGCAATCGCCGCGAGCCTGCCGAACTTGTTGCGCACGCCCAGCGTAAGATAGGCGGCGAAAAACAACGTGCCCAGCAGAAGCATCGCCATCGCCATGCTGTTCTGGTGGGGAAACGCCCCATGGGCCTGGTAGACGCCCGCAAAGCGGTCCTTGAAGACCATTGCGAGGTTCATTACCGCATACAGCACAAACCCTTTAAGGACAGACTTCACGTCGTCTGTGGCGCGCAGATAGCTGTATACCACAAGATAGAAGAAGTAGAGCAGTATCATCTTCCACAGTTCGAACCACGCCACCTTGTAATCTATCGCCGTGGAGAGACTGGGCAGGCACAGAAGAAAGTACGTTATGTATATTCCGAAACCCGTCTCGGGTATGAAACGCTTGAGCTTGCCCTGCAATTTCAGCGAAATGAGTATGGCAAAGGCGAAAAGATGTATTACGCTGACCTCCATTCCGCGCGAAGTTCCAGGGTACTTCTCCTCCGAAAGAAAGTTTATGGACGTCGCGTTGTAGAATATCATCGCCCCCATCATCGCCCAAAAAGCGTATTTCTGCCACCGCTTGTTGATGTAAAGCAGAAAACCGAGCGGTGGCACGCCCAAGGCGGCCAGGACGAAGACGAAGTACTTCATCGCTAATTCGTGATGGCCGTGATTCTGGACGACAGCAGATTCACGAGCTGGGCGGTGGGCATCAATTTCTTGACGAACACGTTATACTCGGAAATATCGTCTTTCGGCACGTATATCACGTCGCCCGACTTGAGCGGCACGTTTTTGCACTTTCCGGCGAGTATGCCGTCAACATCGACCTTGTACAGCTTCGGGCTCGAAAGTCCGTCGCGTATGATTATGACATGCTTCCAGTGGGTATCGAGCATCCATCCCGCCGCAGTGAGCGTTTCCAGCAGCCCCATGCCCGGCTCAAAGAGACGCTTGTGCGGATTCTTGACCTCGCCGCAAATCGTGACCGAGGCTTCGAGTCGCTGCGCGATAAAGACGTAATCGCCGCGCCTTATCCGCACATTGTGCAGCGTATCGCCGTAGTTTATCGCCTTTACGAAGTCCACCGGCAATATTTCGCCCTTTCTGACGAGGACGGAATGCTCCAAGTCGGCCACGTCGACATCCACGCCGTTGAAAAGGCGCTCTGCGCTGGCGCCGGCCAGCGCGTAGAGATCGGCGAGCCTTGTCGCGTTCGAAATGATATAAACGCCCGGCTTCGAGCACGCCCCCGTTATGGTGGCCGTTTCGCTGAGCACGCTCCTTACCGTTATGCTGACTACAGGATTCTTGATGTACGGCAGAATCCCGAGCCGGATTGTCTCGGCGCCTTCGGCGATCGTAAGGCCGCTCAGCTTCACCTGGCCGATGAAAGCGATACCTATCGTACCGTCCGGACCGATTCGCGTCACCATGCCGATATCTGGGTGGTCGTAGACGCGAATCTCAATCTCGTCGCCGGCATTCATGCGGTATACGGGCTCTTCGTCGGCAGCCAGCTCCCTCAGGCGAAGCTCCTGCTGGGCGAGCGTCTCCGCATCCTGCCCGGACTCTTCGACAATCGCGTTTTCGTCCGAAGAACTGTTCGCCTCGAAGACTGAATTGTAGTTGCGCGTCCACCTGTCCGGATAGCAGCCCCCCAGGACGGACACAGCAAGCAGAACGGCCATATTCGCGGAAATTCTCATTTTGAAGCCTCCATTTCGGAAAGCACGACCTTTGCAGAGGCGCAAGTCACAATCCCCATCATCGGCTTTCCGGACTCTATGACATGACGGCGCACGTATTCCAGCTCCGAGCGTGGCGTAATATCTGCCGCGACCACCAAAAGCGCGCTCTCGCTCACGCCAAGAAGCTGGCTGAAGAAGCTGCCGCCGCGA
Source organism: uncultured Lentisphaerota bacterium (assembly GCA_900321575.1). GTDB lineage: Bacteria > Verrucomicrobiota > Kiritimatiellia > RFP12 > UBA1067 > UBA1067. Next base: position 14,206 of record ONWT01000030.1, read on the forward strand.
CGCAGGCCGTCAGGCATGAAAAGGAATATGCCGTCGAATTTTTCGCGTAGCGTCGCAATATCCGCCTGCAGCATCTGAAGCTCGGTCGGGGCGAAAGAATAGCGGTTCGCCACGGGGAACCAACAATACGGCCCTTTGCAGAACGTGTTTATGAGCGATTCGCAGCCCTCGGGCGGCGTAAAGCCCATGCTCGGCACGACAGTGAGCACGCAATAGCTCTGGCCTGCCATTGTGAGCGACCACTCCAGCACCTCTCTGAACTTCGGCTGATGCGGCGAGCCGGGCAGTATGCACACAAGTATGACGCCCTTCGGGAGATCGGCATTGCAGAGCTTGAGCGCCACCACGCCGAGCACGTCCTTCTCGTCGTCGGCCGAAAGCGCCCCTTCTTTCGGCAGCGAACCGAGAATGTCGACATCGCCGTATGCGCCAAGCTCTTTCGCGCCGCGAACCTTGCCGAGAACGAACTCGAAGGCAAGAATCCAGAACGCAACCACCATGGTGCACACGAACGCCCCCGCTATCGCAAGCGCGAAGTTCTTTATGCTGAGAGGATTCTTGTCGCCCGCGCCGCCTGCGCGCTCTATCTGCTGCAGATCGCTGCCGACGGACAATTCGAGGTATTCGATATTGTCCAGCTGATCTTCGAGGTCGCGCATGGTCCGCTCGAGATCCTCGCGCTTTATCTTGAGGCGGTCGAGGACGGGTATCACCGAGATGAGCGTCTGGGATTTGCTCTCGTTGTCGGCGATTTCCTGTTGGAGCGAGCGCTGGCTTTCGGCAAGCACGTCGAGCTTCGCCATAACATCCGCCAAATCGCTGGCCGCCTTCTCGATCCTGTCGAGATCCTCTACGGCGACATTCTGCATGCCTTTCTCCTGCAAAAACGCGTTGTACTCTTCGAGAAGCGCGCGCCTGTCGTCGAGCTTGCCCGCTACCTTCGGGTTTATGTCGGTGTAAAGCTCGCGCAGTGAGGCGATATCCTTGTCAAGCGCGGCGAGCGCCTCGCTTTTCTTCCGTATGAAAGACGCATTCGCCATGACGATCTTGCCGATAGGCCCTACCTCGGCCTCCAGCTTGGTGCGCTTTATCTCCTCGTTCGTAATCTGTACGCTGAGCATCGACAGATTGCGCCGCTGGTCCGAAAGCAGGGCGTTTATCGCCGTAAGCGTATCTACAGGCGACGCAACCCCCGATTTGCCCTTCGCGATCGTTTCCTCGCTCTCGATCTCCGCAATATGGTTCTGTAGAGTGGATTTCCTGATCAATATGGAATCCCTCAGCGCCGCCAGGTCGCGCTTTCTGTAGTCGATATACTCTTCAATCAGCGTTTCGGCATAGGCATTCACCTTCTTCACCACGCCGACCCATGTGGGAGCATGGGCGGTAAGCGTGTAGAGATTGGACTGCTTCCTGTCATGCGTTATCTCAAGATCGATAGAGAGACATTCGCGCTCCTCGGCCGGCAGATTCAGCTGGGCGCCGACTTTGCGCTTCAGCGACAGCCTCTCGAGTATGGACATCAACTGCTTGTCGCTCATATTGTCCACATGCGCACACTTTCGCGGACTGTAAAGCAACTGGGTTTTCGCGTCGAATCTGTGCCCGCTCTTGGCGAAATGCCACACGAGAAACACTGAAAAGACTATCGACATGGCAATAAACATTGCCGACAGGACCAGAGACCATTTGCACAAAATACCAAAGGCCACCTTTTGCAAGGCGGCAAATTTGCGCATTTGTTCTATTTCTGCCTGTGATAGATCGTCTTCCATGCCCTATAAATAATCTTCCACACCCAAGGGAATGTGTATTTAACCATATTTTTGCGAAAAAATCAACTGCGCGGATCGGCAGATCCCATCTTTCCGGCTCCGCCAGACCGTGGAACACTGCCATCGCGCGGCAAATTCTTCGCGCATCCTTGACACCTTCTTGCCGTTCTCACGCACAAAAATAGTACTATTTATGAACAAAAGTAGTACTACTTTTGCACAAAAATAGTACTATTTATGCGCAAAAATAGTACTACTTTTGCACGCTACCTCCCGCGCACGCCACCGCTATCCCTATCCTGCAAGGCCCTAAATCGGAGGTATAAGGCGAAATTCGCCGTTTTTCGGCTAATTTTGATCCAGCGCCCCCGACAAACGACTCGTCGAAAAGGCGATGACGAATATCTGATGACCTAAAACTGGTCAGGCGACGCTGTGGCAGCGGCCATTGGCTCGGCGCAGACAACCGGCCTTTTTCACTCCGCCGGAAGCGAGGCAGTGGTAGCAGATTTCGTTTTCAAGCGGTGCGCCGGCGAAGTAGTCGTCAAGGTTCTTGAGCGTTGTCGTGGCGATGTTGG
>ONWT01000054.1 GCA_900321575.1 uncultured Lentisphaerota bacterium
ACACGGGGTTGTGGCGCAATTGGTTAGCGCACTGGACTGTCGATCCGGGGGTTGCGGGTTCGAGCCCCGTCGACCCCGCCAGTACGGGAAGCACGCGGGATTGCCTCGTGGTGTAATGGTAGCACCGCAGATTCTGATTCTGCTTGTTGGGGTTCGAGTCCCTGCGAGGCAACCATTAAAGAAAGCCCTCGGCTCTGAGTCGGGGATTTTTTTTTGGTGCGAAGGCGAAAAACGTACGTATGCCGATGATGAAGGGGGACTACAATGAAGTCGTTGAGAGAACTTTACCGTGTGGGCCGCGGTCCCAGTTCAAGCCATACGATGGGGCCGGTTTATGCAGCCACCGAATTTTTGCGGCGCAATCCCGATGCGGCGCACTACGAGGTAGTGCTGTATGATTCGCTGGCCGCGACGGGCAAGGGACATTTTACCGACAAGGCGGTCAAGGATGTTCTCGGCGCCAAGCGAACCAAGATAGTGTGGTGCCCCGAAGCGCATGATGAGTTTCACCCGAACGGCATGCTGTTCACGGCGTTCGATTCATCCGGCGAGAAGATGGGCGAATGGAAGGTGTATTCTGTCGGGGGCGGCGCGCTTCGCGAGAAGGGCAAAGAGGTTCAGACGAAAAATGTCTACCGCTACAAGAATATGTCCGAAATCATTTCGGTGGCTACGCGTTTTGGCGTTCCGTTGTGGCAGATAGTCGAGGATGCGGAGGGTCCCGAGATATGGGACTACTTGCGCGATGTCTACAAGATAATGATGGCCTCAATCGATAGGGGACTGTCGGCTGACGGCGTATTGCCGGGCGGGTTGCGCCTAGCCCGCAAGGCGCGCGCCATACACATAAAAGCGAAGATGCAGTCCGAAAAGCTGCGCCGCACAGGTCTTCTTGTCGCCTATGCCCATGCGGTGAGCGAGGAGAATGCGGCGCTGGGCGAAATCGTTACCGCGCCTACCTGCGGCTCTTGCGGGACGATGCCGGCAGTTTTGCGCTATTTGAAGGAGTCGCTCGGCTCCAGCGAGATGGAGATGCTTCATGCGCTTGCCGTTGCCGGGCTTGTGGGCAATGTCGTGAAGCGCAACGGGTCGATATCCGGCGCAGAAGTGGGGTGCCAGGGCGAAGTCGGCGTAGCCTGCGCGATGGCCAGCGCGGCTGCGGCCTATCTTATGGGGGGCAGCCCGCGGCAGTGCGAATGCGCGGCGGAGATCGGGCTTGAGCATTTTCTCGGCCTTACGTGCGATCCTGTAAAAGGGCTTGTGCAGATACCGTGCATAGAGCGCAATGCGCTGGCCGCCACGCGCGCCGTGGTAGCAGGCGAGATGAGCATTCTTTCGGATGGCGCGCATGTCGTCTCGTTTGATACGGTAGTCAAGACGATGTTGCAGACGGGGCACGATCTGCCGCGGCTGTACAGAGAAACATCAGATGGCGGACTTTCGCGGTTTGTTCACCGTTGAAACGGTTCGCGGCAATTTGCGGGAGAAGGCAATGATACGGGAAAAGCAGAATTTGATTGCGTCCTTTCAGGTAGACCATACGAAAATCGTTCCGGGAATCTACGAATCGCGCGTGGACGAAATGGGGGGCTTTTTCGTGACTACGTTCGATATCCGGATGAAGACGCCGAACAGGGAGCCCGCGATTCATCCGAACGCAATGCATACGATAGAGCATATTGTGGCGACATTCTTGCGCAATGATGCGGAATGGAAAGAGCGGATCGTCTATTGGGGGCCGATGGGCTGCCTTACGGGCAGTTACCTGATTGTGAAGGGGCGCCCCAAGCCTCAGGAGCTTCAGCCGCTCATGCTGCGCGCGTTCGAATATTTGCGCGACTACAACGGAGAAGTTCCCGGCGCTACGGCGGTAAACTGCGGCAACTATCTGCTGCACGATTTGCCCATGGCGAAATGGGAGGCGGCCAAGTTTGTGGAGATACTCAAGACCCGAGTTTGCTACGAGTACGAAACGACTGAACGCCTTGATACGGCTGGCGGCGTTTTCTACGATTCGTGATTGACGGTGTCGCTGCGAGCAAAGACTCCAAGAATCAAATAGACAGGCATGAACGCGATAACTTCCCTTTTGTCCGCTCCAGGTATGCTCATAAGCGTACTGCTTGGCGTGATTATGTTTGGAATGGGCATGGCCACAAAAGTCGAGGACTTCAAGGTGGTCTTCAGCCGGCCGGCCGATATTGCGATCGGGTGCGTGGCCCAATTCACTATCATGCCTGCGCTTGCCTGGGCGCTTTCCCGGCTGTTCGGTCTTGACGAGGCTCTTGCGCTCGGTGTGATACTTGTCGGCTGCTGTCCCGGCGGAACCGCCTCGAATGTGATAACCTACCTGGCCAAAGGGGATCTCGCCCTTTCGGTAGGCATGACAAGCGTGTCTACCCTTCTTGCGCCGTTTCTGACGCCTGCCCTGACGTTGCTGCTCGCCGGCAAAGCGGTCGATGTCGATGCGTGCGGAATGTTTGTCGGCATTTTATGGGTGGTGATATTGCCGATCATACTCGGATTTGCGGCCAAACGATACTTCCCGGGTTTCACTGCGCGCATTGCAAGATTCATGCCGACCGTGTCGTCTGTCGTGATCTGCGTGATAATAGCTCTTGTTCTGTCGGCCAACGCTAAGAGACTCTCGTCCGGTGGACCGACCGTGTTTCTCGTCGTGGCGCTGCACAATCTGTGCGGCTTAGCTCTCGGGTACGTCCTTGCGGCTGCGCTTCGTCTTTCGGAGCCCAAACGCAGGGCGTTGTGCATCGAAGTCGGCATGCAGAATTCCGGCCTCGCGGCCACCCTCGCCGCAGTGCATTTCGCCGCATACCCAATGGCCGCTCTGCCAGGGGCTATCTTCAGCGTCTGGCACAATTTGAGCGGCGCATTCGTCGCCCGCATGTTCGGGCGACGCAAGTAAACCGGCTATTTGGCGAATATCGCCTACTTTACGAGCGAGCAAGGCCCGTTTTGGCAACCTCCTGGGCAGGCCATGACCTCTAGGAAGTTCACGGGAATCTTGCCCGACGCGTGCAACTTGACCATAGTGCAGGTCTTGCGGTCGATTCCGTTGATCTGCTTGGAGTCGAGCTTGAAGCCGGGAATCTTTCCCGTCGCTTCGGCAAGAACCGCGTCCGTCACGCCGCAACTGCGCGAATAATTGCGGGCGGTAGGATTCGCCGGCCTCGGCACGGGCCAAGGCTCGCAGGCTATGACGTCTATCTTCCGTCCCGCGAGAATCGCACCCAGTTCTTCGAAGGATAGCACGTAATCGACATCTTTGCGGCGGGCTTCGCTGCGCTTGGCGACGCAGGGCCCGATAAAGACGGTCTTTGCCGAAGGATCTTTCGCTTTCACTATCTCTCTGGCGTAGACCATGGGACTCGGCGTCAGCGAAACATGATCTACGAGCTCGGGCAGATGCTTCCAGACGAGGTTGACCCACGCGGGGCAGCACGACGTGGTCATGAACGTCTTGGGGTCTTTCTCCATGCGCTCTATAAACTCGGCAGTCTCGTGCGCCGTCGTCATCTCGGCGCCGAGGGCGACCTCCATCACATCGCTGAAGCCGGCCTTTGCGCACGCCGAGAGGAGCTGCTCGATCTTGCCGGGGAACTGTTTCTCGGCGGCAGGCGCGACCATGGCGACAAGCTTTTCGCCGCGCTTCATTGCTGCGAGAACGTCCACGAGTTGCGAGCGCTCCATGACGGCCGCGAACGGACAGGCGTTGAAGCATTTGCCGCAGAATATGCACTTTTCGAAGTCGATTTCCGCAACGCCGAACTCGTTCTTCTTGATGGCGCCGACAGGGCAGGCCTCTTCGCACGGCACGGTGGTCTTGACGATGGCGTTGTAGGGACACGCGGTAATGCATTTGCCGCACTTGATGCAGAGCTTCTGGTCTATCACGGAATGGCCGTCGACTACCTCGATCGCCTTCTTGGGACAGTTGTAGACGCAAGGCCGCGCAAAGCAACCACGGCAGTTCTGGGTGGAAACGACTCTCGCGTCCGGGCAGCCGCTACAGGCAGGTCCGCACACGCTGAGCGGGGTCTTCGGTTTGGCGGGCGTATCGTCGCCGGACCACGCCTTCTCGGCATAGTAGGCGGAAAGCGGCTTGGCTTCGTCGACTTCGTCTTCCACCGATACGCCCAGAAGGGCCATCAGACGATACTTCAATATGGCGCGGTCGTGATAGACGCAGCATCTCGATGAGCGTTCGTTTTTGGGGCGCAGCTTTATCGGAATCTGGTCCAGCTCCGTCTCAAGAGCGCCTGAATCGAAAGCGCGAACTATGCGAATCATCAGTTCGCGGCGGATAAATGTGGAACCGTTAAGCATTTTACGCAGCCCCCTCGATAAGTTCGCCGATACGGGTGAGAAGTTTTTCGGGTGTCGCCTGCGACATGATTTCGGTGCCGTTTATGCGTACATACGGCGCACCCCCGAGATTGTCCCTCTCGCACAGTTCAAGACAGGTCTTGGCTTCGATGTCGACCTTGTCGCGCCACTCGGCCGGGAGCTGGTCTTCGATATTCATCATATTGGCTGCACCGAGCAAATAGCACGCCGTGCCGCAGCATATTTCGATTTTGACACTCTCCATGATGGTTCTCCTTTTTGTCAGTAGTAGTTCAGTGCGACTTTTTTGCGGTAGTTCTTTTCGAGCGCGGCGGCAATGCGCTTGACTACGCTGCGCCGCAGTTCCAAATCTTGAGGTATGTTGGGGTCTTGATGGCTCTCGTTCACCTTAGTGCCGATGATGAACTCTATGCGGTCGTGGCGCATCATTCGCTCCAATATCGCACGCGCTGCCGCAGGCTCGGCTTCGGGGGGCCTCATCTGCTCCAGGGCTGAGAGCACTCTGCCGAGGGTGAGAATGCCCTCAGTGGCGATGCCGATGCCTTCGATCGTCCCTATGGGCGGCAGTCCGCCGCTCGCCTTCATATCCGCAAGGCGGACCTTGATCTTTACTCCCAGTTCGCGCTCCAGAATGTTGGCCGTCGTGCCGCCGCAGGCCACGACATGATCGGCGCCGAGCAGCGCTTGGCGGGCATATTCGGCGTCGTGCTCCTTGTAGTAGGGCGGCCCCGTCAGAACGCGCATGACTCGGGGATGGCGCAGATAGACGACGGCGCAGCTTATGTCGTCTTTGCAACCGCCCGGCGTGATGTTCAGAGCTTCGCGCGCTATAGCGTGGCTGAGATCTCTGGCCGATATGTCGGGTTCGCGGGCGATGCGCTCGCGGGCGAACGCCAGAACCCCCGATCGGCGCCAGCCGAACTTCATGTCCTTGCGCACCCCGAGGCCGGACTGCGTCACGCCGTCAGAGCACATGATTATCCTGTCGCCGGCCCTGAAATCGACTTCGCATTCGCGCACTTCCCTGTCGGGCCAGTGTTCGGACACGATTTGCCCGTCCTTGAGTGGAGAGATCTCCTCCGTGCCGCGAAGGTGTATGTAGCCGGGATTGCCCATTTCGCTTATGCGGGCCTTGCCGCCCAGCCGGAAATCGAACAGCGAGAAGGTGGCGTAGCCGATCTTTCTGACCTCGCATACAGGCAGGGAGTCCATGATGATTTCCACCGCCTCGAGTGTGGGGATGTTGGACTTCAAGAACTCTATCGCCATTGCGGTGGTCATCGTGGCGAGGACGTTCGCCTTTACGCCGCTGCCGAGCCCGTCGGAAAGCGCAACGAGGTGGCGGTTTTCCTTCTCGACGGTCAGAAAGCGCACATCGTCGCCGCAAGCCGCCTGGCCAGACTTTGTGAACTGGGCGGCCTCCATTTCGATGAAGAGGTCGCTGGCGGTGTTCTGTCCGTTCAGGGGGAGGTCAGCCATTGAGGTATTCCTCGCTGCCGCCTTCGCGCAGGCGTTTGCCGACCGTGTGCGACTCGTAGGCGCCCGCAATTTCGTTCAGCATGATTTCCGTCTCGGCGATATGTTCGCCGAAAAGACGGGCGACCTGCTGCACGGTGTAGACGTTCTTTCGGATGACATCGCGCGCTTTCGCCGCGATCTCCTCGCGGCGGCCTTCGTTTTTCGTCACGTCCTGTATGACTGCGCCAGCATATTCGCCAAGGCTGATCGGGAACACACTTATGGTCACGATACGGTTGTTCCAGCTCTGGCGGTATTTGACGATCTCGCTGCCGTGTTCGATGGCGCCGGTGAAAAGGTCTTGAAACTCGGGCATGAACGCATCGATCGTCAGCCCGTCCAGATTGCCCAGGGTCTCGTATTCGGTCTTGGCGCCGGCCAATTCCGCGAAGATGCCGTTGCACTCCTTTATCGCGCCCGAGCTGTCGATGATGACCACGCCGGCCGGAATGTACTTTATCAGGGCGTTGGAGGTGCGCTCGAAATTCTTTTTGAGGTATGTGTGGCACATGGCCTCTTCGGCCTTGCCCACTATGAGGGCCTTCGCGAATTCGCGGCACGTCTCATAGCCGCAAGCGCCGCAATTCAATTCGTCCGCCTTTGCGTATTTGCCGACGCGTGCGAGCGCGGCGGCGATCGCCTCTTCGGTGGGCTCGTCCTCTTCGACGGCCACGGGCTCGTACTTGGATACGCCGCAATGCGAGAAGCAGCGCTGCGTCGAAGGCTGGATCGGCGCCATTGCGTCCGTCGCGAACAGCGTCGCCAGCCCGGACGCGCCATGCGGCATCGCCGGACCGTTTACGCACCCGCCAGGGCAGGCCAGAACTTCGACAAAGAGTTTTCTCGTGAATTTCTCGGGGTGCAGGTCGAAATCTTTAGGATCGAAATCCTCAAGCATCCGGCGAAAATCCTCAAGTCCCGAAACGGAAATGTAGCGGACATCGGTGCGTCCGTCGCGCAGCGTGTCGTTCATGCCGCCCTCGACGGAATAGAAGCGGCCTTCTTCGGCCGGGCCCAAAGCGAGTTCCGTTTCTTCGCCGAAAACGATGCCTTTTTCGGAAAAGAGCTGCTCTAGCGCCGGAAACACCACGGCCAGCGCCAATTCGTTGCCGTATGTGTCGGCTTCGTTCTTCTTCGCTGCGCACGGCCCGAAAAAGACGACCTTCGTCTTGGAGCCGTATTTCTCTTTTATGAGACGGCAGTGGGCTCTAACGGGAGAGGGCAGCGGTGAAATGAATTTCGCGTATTCGGGCAGATATTTGCGGACCATGTCCACCGCCGCCGGACATGCCGACGATATGACGAGAGGCGAAGTGGTCGCGTCCAGCAGCCTGGAGACGTGGGCGCTCACGCTCTCCGCGCCGTGCGCGGTCTCGCTGACCTCCGCAAAACCTATGCGCTTTAGCGCGTGAGCCAGCTGCCCTATCGTAACGCCCTTGAAGTAGCCTGTGAAGCTCGGCGCGACAGAGGCGCACAGCGGTTCGCCCGAAGCGAGCAGCTCCTTCAATCGCGCCAGATCGTTGCGTATCTTTTTCGCGTGCGCAGGGCACACCTTGACGCACTCGCCGCAAGCGACGCACGCCTCGGGAATGACCGAGGCCTTGCCGTTGACGATTCGTATCGCCTTGACCGGACAGTGCCTGACGCACTTGTAGCAGTCTTGGCATTCGTTCTCTGTCGTATAGACGGGGCTAGTCATTTAAACGCAACATCCTTTCTCCGCGCACAATCCTGACTTATTTTTCCGGGAAGGTCTTCTGCATTATGTCCAGCATCACGCCCGGATCGACATTCGTGTAGGTCTTGCCGTCCACTATGACGACCGGGCCCCTGGCACAGTTGCCCGTGCAGAGGCTGGCCGCCAGCTCGAGATCGGTCTCGTCCTTGAGCCCGCGGTCTGCGAGGAATTTTTCGCAGACCGCCAGGTTTTTCTCGTTGCCTCTCGCGAAGCAGGAGCTGCCCATGCAGATAGTTATCTGAGGCTTGTCACTCATAGTCCACCACGCTTGCCCAGTGCAGAAGAAGCTCGTGGTTCTTCGAGCTCTGCTCCTTGGCGCTTTCGGCGGCCGCCACGATAGGCAGCCACTTCTGCACCTCGGGGAGCTTGGCCTTGAGAGCCTCGCAGGCAAGGGCGATATACTTCTCGGCGGCGGCGACGTGGCCGCTGAGCCAGAAGAGCAGATAAGTGCGCGCCACATCGGCGAGCGGATCGCCGAGGCGCACGTGCGACCAGTCGATGACGCGCCATTCGCCGTTGGGCGTGATGATGACGTTGGTCGGGTTGAAGTCGCCGTGGCAGAGGGCCTTGCCGCGCGGGAACGACTGAAGCTTCATGTGCAGATCGTATCTCGTCTCTTTCGGAAGCGGCGAGGCCGAAATCTGCTTGTCGAGCTTGTCGGCGAGGTTGCCCATGCGCTCGGACGTTTTCTTGAAGATCTCGCACTGTATCGCCACGAACTGGCGGAGATATTTCTGCAGGTTCTTCTTGTCCTTCGCCATCACGTCGGCGAGGGTTTCGCCTTCGACCCATTCGCGGCGGATGCACCAGTGGTCGCGAAGCTTCATCACCTCGATGACCTTTGCGACGGGCAGACCCGTCTCGGCGGCGCGCGCCTCGTTCATCGCCTCGTTCAGGATCAACGACACCTTGTAGCTGGGGCCGAAGATCTTTAGAACGGTGTTCTTGTCGCGCAGAACGACCTTGTCGGTGCGCTCCAGCAAAACGCCGTCCTTGCCGGCCTTGGCGGCGGGCTTCTTCGTCGCGGGTTTCTTTTCGGAAGTCTTTTTCATGTCAGTCTCCTTTTTAGACGGCCGTATGCTTGCCGTAGTACGCATTGAGATACATCTGCTTGATCTCCGACATCAGCGGATAGCGCGGGTTGGCGCCCGTGCACTGGTCGTCGAACGCCTGCTCGACCATGTCGTCGAGCCTGTCGAGGAAGTCCTTCTCGTCGGGGACGTAGTCGCGGATCGTGGGCTTGATGCCGATGCGCTTCTGCAGCGCGCGGATTGCCGCGATGAAGTTGTTGAACTTTTCGCCCTTGGACTTGCCCTCGATGCCGAGAGCGTCCGCGATCTCGAGATAGCGCTCAAGCGCGTGGGGGTAGGCATACTGCGAGAAGGTGCCCATCTTGCGGGGCACGGGGTCGGCGTTGAAGCGCAGAACCTCCTCCATCATGAGCGCGTTGGCGATGCCGTGCGGAATGTGGTGGAAAGCGCCGAGCTTGTGCGCCATCGAGTGCATCACGCCGAGGAACGCGTTCGCGAAGGCCATGCCGGCCATTGTCGCGGCGTTCGCCATCTTTTCGCGGGCTGCCGGGTTGGCGGTCTTCGACACGGCCGCGTCGTAGCACGCGGGCAGATGCTCGAAGATGACCTTGAGCGCGCGGATCGCGAGGCCGTCGGTGTAGTCGGTGGCCATGACGGAGGCGTACGCCTCGAGCGCGTGGCTGACGGCGTCGATGCCCGAGGCCGAGGTGAGGCCAGGCGGCGCCATCATCTGCATGTCGGCGTCGACGATCGCCATGTTGGGCATGAGCGCATAGTCGGCGAGCGGATACTTAACGCCGGTCTGCTCGTCGGTGATCACGGCGAAGGGCGTCACTTCGGAGCCCGTTCCCGCAGAGGTCGGCACGCACACGAAGTAGGCCTTCTCGCCCATCTTCGGGAAGGTGTAGACGCGCTTGCGGATGTCCATGAAGCGCATCGCCATGTCC
>ONWT01000095.1 GCA_900321575.1 uncultured Lentisphaerota bacterium
CAGGCCGGCATGAAGAAGGTCTGCGACATCGTCGACATCCTCGTGCAGTACGGCGGCGTCGCCGGCGGCAAGGCGATGATGGCGGTCTGGGGCCTCGACATGGGCGGAGTGCGTCTTCCCAACGTGTCGCTCTCTAAGGAGGCGAAGGCCGACTGCGTCGCGCGCCTCAAGAAGATCGGCTACAAGTAAGAGGCCGATTGCGTGAAAGTCGGCGGTTGCCTTTCGGAGACGGGGGGCGCCGCCGATTCAAGGCGACATAATGGTATTTGCGGCTATATTGGCGGTGATCATGCCGTTTCTGAACGAAGCGGAGTTCAAGCGCTATTACGACGAGACGAGCGTATACGCCATATACAACACCAAGAACGCCGACAAATACACGAAGACCCAGAATCCGCTTGCCGTGATGATGGGTCTTTGCAAATATTACAGCAAGCTGCCAACAAGCGTGCAGAAAGAGTTGAAGGGCAAGCCCGAGACGGAGAAGGACCGGATACGCGCCCTAAACAAACTCGCGAAGGCGTCAGGCTTGCGCGACGACAATTTCGGCAACATGGGCAAGTGGCGCAGCAATTTCGTGAAGACTCTGAAGCTGAGGGATGCGCGAAAAGATCTCGTCGAGGTGGAGAACAACCTTACCTTCGACAAGGAGAAGGCCCATATCGAGGAGTGGCTTGGCGCGAAGATGCCCGTCATGTGGGTACGCGAGGCTACTGGCGACGAGCAGGACGATGACAATAGGCGGATAAACGGCGGCAAGGCGTTTCCGCTGACCGTGGCGCTGATAGACGGGGTGAACGAGAGCGGCGAGTATCATGTGATATGGCCGCGCGGCAACGACCGCCGCTACAAGCACCTCAAAAACGGGTGGTACAAGATAACCGACCTTTTTTACGATGTAAACCGTTCCGTACTAATATACTGGAGACCATAAATGAAATACTGGCAAGATTGGAACAAGAAATACCTGAACGAGCTGACGAACAACATCATGCCGTTCTGGATGGAACACGGCTTCGACCGCAAACACGGCGGAGTCTATACGTGCCTCGACCGCGACGGCTCGTTGATGGACACCACAAAAAGCGTGTGGTTCCAAGGGCGCTTCGGCTGGATGGCCGCCTACGCCTACAACCACGTTAAGAAGAATCCCGAGTGGCTTGAGGCGTCGAAGAGCTGCTGCGAGTTTCTCGAGAACCACTGCTTCGCCAAGGATGGGCGCGCCTACTTCGAGGTCACCGAGGACGGCGTAGGCCTTCGCAAGCGCCGCTACGTGTTTTCGGAGTGCTTCGCGGCGATTGCGTACGCCGAGTATTCGCTCGCGAGCGGCGACAAGGCGTGGGCCAAGAAGGCAGTCGCGCTTTTCAAGAGAATCCGCAAGTTCGTCGCAAATCCGAAGAAGTGGATGCCCTCGAAGTGCGAGCCCGTCGTGAAGGCGCAGGGCCACTCGCTGACTATGATTCTCATCAATGTCGCGAATGTGCTCAAGCAGGTTTCGGACGATCCCGTTCTCGACCTGCAGATAACGGAGTCGATAGAGCTTCTCACGAAGTACTTCATCCATCCCGAGTTCAAGGCCTTGCTCGAGACTGTCGGCCCCAACGGAGAGTTCATAGATACGCTGTCCGGCCGCGTGATCAATCCCGGCCACTGCATCGAAACGAGCTGGTTCCTGATGGATGTCGCGGTAGCCCGCGACGACAAGAAGCTTCTCGAGACGGCGCTTAAGATTCTCGACTGGTCGTGGGATTGGGGCTGGGACAAGAAATACGGTGGAATCATCAGCTTCAAGGACTGCCGCAACCTGCCGCCGCAGAGCTACGAACAGGACATGAAGTTCTGGTGGCCGCAGTGCGAAACCATCATCGCGACGGCCTATGCCTACAAGCTGACCGGCGACAAGAAGTACGAGAAGCGGCACAAGCTCGTCTGCGACTGGGCGTGGGCGCACCTGAAGGATAAGAAGTTCCCCGAGTGGTACGGCTACCTGCATCGCGACGGAACCGTGGCGCAGCCGGCGAAGGGCAACATCTTCAAGGGTCCGTTCCACATTCCGCGCATGCTCGTGAAGACTTGGGAACTTACCAAGGATATGTGAGCCGGTGGCATTGACGGATGCCCATTGCCATAAAGCCTGCGGCGAATCGAGGTGCTTCCTCTGTTCGCCGTTCGCTTTGCCCAAACCGCCAGGCGCGATAGTTTTCCACGGCGCCCATCCGTGGTATTTGGACGAATTCGACGAGCGCCGCCTCAGGTCGCTTCTGGCGGAAGACCATTCCGCCGGGGTCGGCGAAATCGGGCTCGACCGCCTGAAAGAAAGAGCGGTATCGCCGCGGATGCGCGAAGTTTTCGCGCGCCAGCTGGAGATCGCCGCCGAGTTTGCTCGTCCCGTCGTGCTTCATGGCGCGAAGTGCTGGGGCGAGGTGGCGAAGGCGTGCATTCCTTTCGCGGGCGCGATACCCGCGTTTCTCTTCCACGGCTTTTCGCGGTCGGACGGACTTTTGCCGGATATCGAAAGAATGAACGGCTATATCTCGATAGGACCCGCCCTGCTGAACGACCATGCGGTAAACTACCGCAAGCTGGCGAAGAAGATACCCACGCATATGTTGCTTGTCGAGACCGATCGCACCGGCCAGTCGCCCGAAGATTTGCCTTCGGTGGACTCTATCGCCGCCAAGCTGGCGGAGCTTCGCGGCGTTGCTTTTGACGGGCTTTCGGCCGTGCTGGAGGAAAACGCCTCGCGCTTTTGCGCGCCTCTTGCGCTCGAAGGGCAAATATGAGATAATACCAATCAGACAATGAGGAGGAATCCCATGAAACGAATAGTTGCCGCGTTGCTGTTTGCATCCATCGCCGCCTTCTCCATGGCGGCAGAAAAGGTTCGCGTCGCCTGCATAGGCGATTCGATAACGTATGGTTTGGGCCTGCCCAACCGCGACATCGGCAGCTATCCGTCGCAGCTGCAGAAACTGCTCGACGAGAAGTTTCCCGGCGAGTACGAAGTGCGGAATTTCGGCAACTCCGGGCGCGGAATCTACCTTGATTCCATGCGCGGCAACGAAAAGCGCGGTTTCCGCTACATGCCCGAGCACAAGGCGGCCGTGGAGTGGCGTCCCGATATCGTAATCTGCAATTTGGGCATCAACGACAATGGCGAATACATAAAGGAGTATTCCGGCGAGCGCAATCGCGGGCAGTTCGTGCGCGATTACGAGGCGATGCTCTCCGACTACAGGCAAGACGGCAACTCGCCCAGGTTCTTTATCTGGACGAAGCTTTCGCCCCTCGCTCCCGGCCAGCGCTTCTACCGCAGCGTTGAGCCGTTCCTGATGCAGGCCGACCTCGAAACGGTTGCCGAAAAGTTCAATGCCCGCACGATAGACATGCAGGCGCCGTTGATGGAGAAGATGGACGAAATCTTCGCACGCGACAAGATACACCCCAACGAGGAGGGTGCGCGCATCATAGCCGAGACCACCTTCGCGGCAATGACGAACGAGCCGCTCGCCAAGGTCTCGCTACCGGACGATGTGCCGGCCGACAAGCGCGAGGTTTGGCTTTGCGCGGGGCAGTCGAACATGCAGAAAGGCTGGGGCGAGTTCAACAGATGGCCTGCCGAGAAGGAGCGCGTCAAAGGCGAAATGGAGAAACTCGCCAAGGTGGATATCCGTTTTTGGGACTTCAACGACGGCTCCTGGCGCCGTCTCACTCCCGAGAACGCCCTGCGCAAGAGCGCGTTTGGCGTGAGCTTTGCCATCCGCCGCGCCATGGAAACCGGCAAGACCGTCGTCATGCTGTATGTCGCGGCAGGCGGCGCCCCGACCGAATCGTTCCTCTCCGAGCAGACGATGTGCATTGTGGAGAAGGACCGTTCGCCTCGGTACCCCTGCCTCGCGACGATCGCGACCAACCGCCACAGGCTGGACAAGAACACTGACTTCCCCTGCGCATGGGTCGCCCGCGAATATCCGCGCCGCCGCGGAAATATGGACGAAGGGCACTGGTGGCCCGTTTCGCTCATGTACGACAAGGGTCTGAAGCGCCTCAAAGGTCTGCCTATTGACGGCGTATTGTGGTATCAGGGCGAGTCGAACGCCACAACCTGCGTCGCTCCTGACGTGCCGACGAGCGAGAAGTACCAGCTTGAGACCCTCCGTGCCGTAGTGGACGAGCTTCGCGCGGTGAGCTCCAAGAGCGATGTGCCGTTTGTGATGGTCGGCTTGCCGAAGATGAACCGCCCCTGGGAGCAGTATCGTGCGGTGCAGGCCAAGGTCGCCAAGGAGAAAGGCGCGATTTTCGTCGATACGTTCGCGGCAGGCCTGGGCGAAATGCACGATGTGCACCCGCGCGACAAGGTCGCCTTCGCCGAGCTCGCCGCCAAGGCGCTCTCTGGGAACTGATGGAATTCGCCGCAATCGACTTCGAAACGACCGGCTTCGAAGACGGGGGGCGCAACGAGCCGTGGCAGCTCGGCTTCGCACTCGTGCGCGATCTTGAAATAGTCGAGACGCGCGAGTGGTTCTTCGGCACTGCGCTAACCCCGGACTTCGAGCCGATCATGGACCAATGGGACGATTTCTATCCGCATCTCTCCGGCCGCCGTCTCGTGGCGCATAACATCGCTTGCGAACGGACGATCTTGACGCGCATTGCTCCGCTGACGAAATGGGGACCTTGGACAGACACCCTAAAGGTCGCCAAGGCGCGATATCCGAAACTGCCCAGCTACAAGCTCGGCGATCTTTGCGAAATGTTCGGCGTTGTTCCGCAAATCGAGGGCCGCACCTGGCATGACGGACTCTTCGACGCCGTTGCCTGCGCAAATCTTGCAATACGGCTAGCCTTCTGAAATATGGCCAAGCTCCTGCGACTTTTCTTCGAAATGTTCAAAATAGCCCTCTTCGTCGTGGGAGGCGGCTATGCGATCATTGCTGTCGCCGACGATACGTTTTCGCGCAAATTGAAGTGGACGAAGGAAGGGGAACTTCTCGACGCGCTTTTCCTCTTTCAGATGTTTCCGGGCATAATGGCGGGCCATTGCGCGCTTTATGTCGGACGCAAAGTCGCAGGTGTCGCGGGTTCCGCCGTGGCGCTCGTGGCGGTTATTTTGCCTAGTCTGGCGATATTTCTTGCCGTAGCGGCCGGATATGGGGCAATTCCGCTGAACAATCCGTGGCTTCTCGCCGTGTTTGCCGCTCTCCGTGCCGCGCTGGCCGGGATAATCGCAGGCATGATCTTTCGCGGCTGGAAAAAGAACGTAAAAGGCGTTTACGGATACGGTGCGGTATCCCTCGCGCTTGTGTTGCTGCTCTGCGGGGCGAATCCTGCGGCGATTCTCGTCACCGCCATGCTCGCAGGCGTTGTGAAGGAGTTTGCGCCGCGAAGCGCGGGCGGCCGCAGCTACCTTTCGATAGGCGCGGTAGTGCCGCTTTTCCTGAAATACGGCTCTCTCGCCTTCGGCGGCGGATATGTACTCGTGCCGATGTACATACACGACTTTGTTGGAGCTTCCGCACCGTATTTGCAGCTCAATCCGGAAGATTTCGCCAACCTCATGGCTCTTACTCAGATGACTCCGGGACCTATCGGCATCAATGCCGCTACATTTTTCGGCTTCAGATTGGGCGGCGTGGCCGGGGCGGCTCTGGCGACGGTCGCGCTCGTGCTTCCTGGATCGGTGATGCTGTCGCTGGCACTTGCCTATATGGAAAGATTCCGCGAAAGTCGCCTCGTAAAAGGCATTCTCGGCGGAGTAAGCCCCGTGGCAATGGCGCTTATGACAGCCGCAGCGCTATCGTTCGCGGCGATGTCGTTATGGCATTATGCGCCCGGAGAGGGCATATCGTTCGATTTTGCGGCAATCGCCTTCGCGATATTCACCGCATTCACCACGATTCGCCGGATAATGGGGGCCATGCCCGCCATATTTCTCTGCGCTGGCGTCAGTGTTTGCGTTTACGCATTGAAACTGGCCTTTTTCGTCGATTAGGGCGAGAAATAGACATTGACCTCGCGGCGGCTGAAAAACATGCCTCGGCCTTGGAAAAAAGTGCACGCACTTTTGTCTGAAAGTGCACGCACTTTTCTCCAAAAGTACACGCACTTTCTTTTTTGAAAGTCCATGGACTTTTGCCTGGGGGCCTACTTGCCAAGAATAAAGCAATTATGGTATACTACACATTGTTCGCTTGGTGCAGCGGGCGTAGCTCAATGGCAGAGCTCCAGCCTTCCAAGCTGGCTACGAGGGTTCGATTCCCTTCGCCCGCTCCAAAAGCCAGGGTGGCGTAATGGCAGCCGCGGCAGACTCAAAATCTGCTATACGTGAGTATGTGCGGGTTCGAGTCCCGCTCCTGGCA
>ONWT01000110.1 GCA_900321575.1 uncultured Lentisphaerota bacterium
AAAGGGCGGCCCGATCTCAAGGCGGCGCTTGACGCGGCGATAACGGAACTCAAGGAGCGGCGGAAATGAAAATGCGGCAAAGGCGCCTTGTGACGCGGCTGATACTGTCGGTCATAATCGCGTTTCTCGCTTCGATGGTGCTCACATGGGCGCTTCATGCGAGAATCACAAAGCGCGAAATGACCAAACTTTTCGACAAGGTCTTCTCGGATGTCGGCGCCGATATACGTAGCGTGGTCGACAGCCGAATGATACGCAAGGCGATGATTCTTCGCGACTGCTACTACGAGATGCGCAACGAGCCGTGGTGGAACGATCCGGACGAGTCGAGCCGCCGCCTGAAAGAGCTTGCGACAGATCTGGGGGTTGACGAAGTCATCGTCGCCAATTCAGATGGATGGCTCACCCACAGCGCACGGCGCGACGAGGTAATGGCGCTGAATTTCTGCGAGGCCGAGGGGCAGGCCCGTGAATTTGCGGATCTCCTGACCACCAAGACTGAAATCGCGCAACCGCTTTTGCCAAATTCGCTGCGCGGCGAAAAGATCAAGTATGTCGGCGTATGGCTCCCTGATGGAGGCTTCGTGCAAGTCGGCGGCAAGGAGGCAAGCGTTCGGAACATTTCGCGCACGGCCTTGACCGGTCTTACGAGAGACTGGCATGTGAGCGGTTCGGAGGGCGGCATCTTCATCACCACGGCTGGAGGTACGGTCGTTTCGCATCCCAAGGCCGGCTACGAAGGGCGCCAATGGAAGATTCCCGGGGACGATTTCTATTGGGAGAAGCGCATTATCGAAGGCTTCCCCGTTTACATCGTGGTGCCAAAGTCCGCCACAGTGGCGGACAGGCGAGTTCTCGTTACGACTTCGGCATTCCTGAACGGCATGGCGCTCGTCTTCGCCGCGATACTCGTGGGCGTTGTTATCGCGCGCTACATACAAGACAGAATGCGCGAACAGTCCGCAAAAGAAATGGCGATGGCGAGATGCATTCAGGAAGGCGCGATGCCGAGAGTGTTTCCTCCATTCCCGGACGAACGCAGAATCGACATATTCGCGATGATGAACACCGCCAAAGAGGTCGGTGGAGATTTCTACGATTTCTACTTTACGGGACACAACAAGGTGGTGTTTCTCATTGCCGATGTGAGCGGCAAGGGTGTCGGCGCGGCGCTTTATATGATGAGAGCGAAGACGACGATCAAGGGTATTGCGCAGACAGGCTTGCCGATCGACGAGGTCGCCAAGCTGTCCAACGACGCGCTGAGCCGCGACAACGACGCGAACATGTTCGTGACCGTGTGGATCGGCGAGATCAATCTCGATACAGGTGTTCTGCAATATGTGAACGCGGGGCACAACCCGCCGATTTCGATTTGCGCTTCGGGCAAGGTGGACTATATGAAGGCAAGATCGGGGCTGGCGTTCGGTGCCATGCCCGGCGCGAAGTATAAATCGCACGAAGTCAAGCTTGAGAAGGGCGACACGATATATCTTTATACGGACGGCATAACGGAGCAACCCAACATAAAGGGCGAACTTTACGGCGAAGAACGGCTTATCGCAGTATTGAAGTCGCGACTGGAAAGCGGAGTAAAGGCTGTGGATGGAGCTTTCTCACCGCTCATCGACATAATCTTCAACGACACCATGAATTATGGCGGCGAAGCCGAGCAGGCCGACGATTGCACCCAACTTGTGCTGCGTTACAACGGCTGACCGGCCTATCAAGAGGAATATGTTTACGGCGATTCTCCCGCCTGAACCAAGGAATGCGTTTATTATGCCATTTGCTTCTGTCGCGGACGCCAAGAGAAGACTTTATTATATCAAATAACTGATGATTGTGCTCTCACTATGTTGTTTTAATGGGCACCTGCACGGACTTGATAGGTTGTGCCAATATAGAGTATTGTAGTGCCATCCGCTGGTATTTGAAAAGTCTTCGCATATTCTTTTGCCCATTCCCAGGGAGACGCGAGAAGTCTACCGCGCCAGACTGACAAGTCTACCGCGCTAGACTGGGAAGTCTACCGCGCCGAACTGGGAAGTCTACCGCGGTAAACTTCATAATCTACCGCGCTAGACTTCGTAATCTACCGCGGTAGATTTCACAACCTGCCGCGCTAGACTTCATCTTTCTTGCGGATAATCTGCATCACCCCTCTAACTGAAGTCAACATGTGCCGCGTTTGTTCGTGCGAACAACTAGGCGGAACGGCAGTTATATATGCCCATCTCAAGCCGATCATCTGGATAGCGAGCGAACGTTGGCTCCAAGATGTGGCCGAAAGTTTCGGTGATCCAACCAGACGCCTTGCGCACACTCGGTAGAAAATAGTATAATACGTGGCATATGAACACAATAAGATATTGGACATCTCATGATAATAAGTCTTCGGCATATTGGAATGAGTGGTTTACCGCAACGTCTAGTGTGGTAAACCCACTAGAATTAGAGTTTTTGTATGATGAAAAGGCCCCTGATTATCTTTTTGTAACAGAGCATATATACCATATTCCTCGGAGATTTAGAGAGTTTATTGAGTTAAACGATGGTCGTCGCATATCTGTTTTCGCAGGGGGCGAAGCGATTTCGCCTGATATGAATCTCTTTGACTATGCGTGTAGCTTTGATAAAACGCTGGTAAATGGAGACAGGTGTACCAGAAAGCCGCCATGTCTGTTCTTCAAGCATCACATATTCACACCATTAACTGAAGGATGTAAGGATGTTGTGTCAGAGCTGAAAAGTAAAACGGGTTTTTGCAACTTTATCTATTCTAATCCATCTGCCCACCCAAGACGTGATCAGTTGTTTTATGCAATTAGTCAATATAGGCAGGTAGACGCATTGGGACCACATCTAAATAATATAGGCAATAGGACTTCTCGAACATCGCATAACTGGCGAAGAATTCTTGTTGAGATGAAAAGACCTTATAAGTTTTCAATTGCTGCTGAAAATGCATGTTATGATGGATATGTGACAGAGAAGCTGATATCTAGCTTTCAAGCACACACGATACCGATATATTGGGGTAGTCCTTCTGTCGCGGAAGAATTTAATCCAAAGGCCTTTATTAATGCCAATAAGTTATCTGACGAGGAATTGATTGCTTTGGTCAAGAATATAGATGCGAATGATGAGTTGTGGTGTGAAATCGCTTCGCAACCTGCAATGACTAATGAACAGCAAGCAAATTTAGCCGTCGAAAGCGATCGGTTCGTAAAATTCAGTGCCGCTATATTCGATGCACGACCGCTAGAAGAAAAGAAGCGTGTGCCGGCAGGCTATTGGAATGATATTTATAAAAGATCGTTGATGAGGTGCGGCATGCCAAAATGGTTACGGTTTTGATTCTGGCAGTTTAAGCAATTCACCTAAACGATAATCCCATTCAACTGGTTCAAAAGGCGTCATGCCGGCAAAGTGACAAAATGTCAATTCGCCAACTCTAAGTTGTGTGCCATCTACATAGAAGTCTACTCTTACAAAAGGGAATCGCGTTGCAAGTTTGCGGGCAACGCACAGCATTTCATTCCACTGTGGAGGTTTTGCAATCTCTGATTTGTTCACATTATAATGCTGCTTTATCGAAAGTCTCTCAAAGTTGGAAGAAAAGAATGTAAATGTCAGTTGCGCGTGTCCTTTATGTCTATTCTGCGCAATGAACATATTCAACGGCTCGCCGTTGTAGCAAAAGAACTTGTAGTCTGGCAAATCTCCGCATGCTTCAATGTATTTCTCTGCAACAATTTGCGGTTTTATCCCTTTGTAGCACCATTCAAAGAAATCATAATAGTGATTGGACGAGGGACTCATCCAATCGTGAAGTTTCTTTTTGGTCGCCTCAACATCAAGATGGCTTTTGTCGGTACAGATTATGTTCTGTCCCGAACCCCAATTAACTTTTAAGACAAACTTATTTGGCAAAGAGTTAAAATCTATGTCGTCTACATCTTCGTATACGCCTATAACAGGGACAAGATATTCCGCTCCAACCGTTTTCGAGATGTAGTCGCGAACCAATACCTTGTCGGCACATGTTTTGATAAGAGGATCATGGTAGTTTAAGTTTAGCCATTGGAGCTTCTCATTAAAGCTTTTGGGATGAATTAGATCGGGAGAATACCCAACTGATTTTCTAAACATGCTGGATATGCAATATTCAATTTGCTTTTTTGTGAGACCTCTAAATCTGTTTGCGTATAACCATGCGAATTTTGGTGAATGCCGGAAGCAATTGGCACAAAAGGACAAGGTATGGCGAAGAGGCTTGATTAGTTTGTCTTTCTGCATTAGAACACCCCGCTTTTAAGATATGTTTTTCAAGTTTTGCGCCTATGCGGAAATACACAGAAGTCATTTGCAAGGAATCTGGCATTTGGAATGGAAATGTCTGATATTTGCATTCCGTTTTTCCACAACAACCATGCCAAAGACAGTTGGTCCCTACGAGAGTATTTTTCTATCATTTCCCACCATTCGCGCATCATGGCAATTACTGATGGTTCGTTGTGGCGCCTGTACAGAATGCCGTTTTCGGTCAGGCCATAGTTTTTCGGCATCCCAGACGATGAGACGAGCCTTCGCTCTTGAAGAATCTTTCTAGGGTTGTCGAGGAACTCCGACAGAACAAAATCAAACTCTTGGTAGATGCAATTACGCGTCGGATGTCTAGGTAAAATGAAAGGCATGCCGATATCACGGATGGCATTAAAGAGGTAGGGTGAAAGTATATCGATGTTTGCATCAATATATATGCTCTCATTGTATTCGGGAAACAATACATGAGGATGCATTTTGTGCCAACGATTATTTCTGGTGTTGTCGAGCTGATTAAAGGCTAAAGGCTTGATTTCCCAAATCCCAATATGCCCGGCTGCAATGTCCTCAGCATCATCCGTAAAGCATATATAATCCCAATCTGGATTTATATATCCAGGGCAAGCGATTTCCCTTATGTCATCATAGCCATTTGTGATGCAGGTATATATGACAGAGGATGCTTTGCGTGTTTTTTTGTTGGCAAGATAGCTGTTTATGGCCTGGTTGTCGATGCGTCGCACATGCGTCGCTTTAGGTAGTAGCTTGGCAGTCTCTGTGTAGTAAGACTTTCCCCTTATCCAAAAAGGGAAATCTCTTTTAAGTCTATACCATATACCCCATGGTGAGGAAAGATAAGTCTTGATTCGAAGTTTCATTGCTAGATGTAATTTACAATATTGTATCATATTATTCCTACGTGATGTGTGATGAAATTACTATTCGGTAATTTTATTTAACCATGATCAAGTAAAATTTGATACAATATAAAGAAATTCAAAAAAGATGGAAGTTGTTGCCAGCGAGCTATATGATGCCGCGTATTAGAGAAATGATTGAAAAGGTTCGTGTGTGGGGGTTGACGGGAATCGTCAATTTCTTCAAGAGGGAATATGCATTTAGGATTCAGCGTCGTCGGCTTGAACGGCTTGCGCGAAAATCCAAAGCCGCGATCCAAGTGCGTGGTATAACCGTGATTGGTGATATAACGTCAAGGGTTTCGTTGAGCAAAACTTTGCGGGACTTCATTCTTGATTTGAGAGACGCTGGCGTACCATGTCAGTCGTATGACACATGTTTAAGGCCAGAGATTCCGCCGAAAGATTCCGTGCGCGTTGTGACACCTCCTGGCGAATTTGATCTTCATCGCTACTCACACATTGTCATGATGTATCGTAGCCCTTTGCCGAAGGATGCCGGAGTCGGCCATGTTTGCGCGAGAATCGCGTTCCATGACAGTGAGCACGGTGTTCACGATACGATGCCGTTTTTGCGAGAGAGCGGCGACGCGATAATCGCAATGTCGGACTTCAACTACAACTACTTCAAGATGGCATTTGTCAACCAGCCAGTTTACAAGATAACATATCCATTTCGTTTCAAGTCAAGAGTGGCTACACCCCGCGAGGAGTTGCGCAAAAAGTATGGCATTTCGCTGGATGATTTTGTCGTGTTCTTCAACTTTGACTTTGGTTCATATTACCGCAAGAACATCCCTGCCGCGCTAAATGCCTTTGCGTTAGCATTTAAGGGCGATGCAAAGGCTAAACTGCTTTTCAAGACAAAGGGGGCGAAAGAAAACCCAAGACAGTTCTCGGAAATGATGCGGCTTGTCGCGACGCTAGGAATCGGCAATCAGTTTGTACATGTTGCTAATTATCTTCCAAGGGCAGACGTTGACGGCCTTACTTCCGCATGCGACGTGTATATGTCGCTTCACAAAT
This sequence comes from uncultured Lentisphaerota bacterium, assembly GCA_900321575.1. Taxonomy (GTDB): domain Bacteria; phylum Verrucomicrobiota; class Kiritimatiellia; order RFP12; family UBA1067; genus UBA1067. The sequence goes on from ONWT01000110.1 coordinate 6,273, forward strand.
CGGAAGGTTTTGGAATAGGAATGGCCGAGGCCATGAGCCAGGGCAAGCCTGTTGTCGCAACAAACTGGAGCGCAAATACTGAGTTCTGCAAAGAGGATACTGCATGGCTTGTCCCATATGACATGGTGCCGATTCTACCGCATGAATATCCACCTTCCATGGTCGAATGGGCGAGCGCGGATGTTTCTGTCGCGGCGAAGATGCTTCGTGAGATACGTAGCAAACCAGATGTGGTGCGAAAAAGAGCCGAGTTGGGCCGACGTTTCATAAAAGAGCGATATTCTATTGAACGGTTCAAGTCCGATGTTGATCGTTTTTTAGATAGTGGCGTAGAATGAGTGCCGCTGCAAATGATATAGCCGCCAATGGCAAGGTCAGTCTGCGGAAGTGGCAACTAGAGCGATTGCCAGTTCTTCGTGAGACGCGATTTCTTGTATCTAATCATTTTGATGATGTTACGATAGTTGCGTATTCCTTCCCTGCAGAAGGCGATGAAGATGCTTTTGACTTTTTAGAGTGTTCCATATTGCAGAGCTGGGCTGTTCTCGGGATGTTAAAGGCAACGATTGTGTCAAATCGACGATTCCCCAAGGTTGATGCATTCGCCGAGGCGCATGCCGACTGGGTCGATGTTCAGATTGAGCCGTCGCTGGTTCCTGGAAGGATTGAGTCGATGAGTGCAGATTGCGATGGTCGCTTGCATTCCCGCTTCAATACACCATATTGCCTTGTTGTGCAGGACGATGGCTTCCCTCTTAAAAACAATCTTGATGAGTTTCTTGGTAAGTATGACTACGTGGGCGCGCCATATGTCCGAATCGCGTGGTGGCGTTCTGTTATTTGCGCCTTGCTTGGGATGTGGGTTTCCAACGGTGGCTTCTCCTTGAGGTCTAAGCGGATATGCGAGGCTGCGGCGTATTGGTGGGAACGGAAATACAAATCATGTCATCCTAGCGAGAAGACTATTGATGACCTTTACTACACTAGGACATTGCCGCTTCGACATTTGTCGTATAGAATCAAATACAAAATCGCAAATCACCGAACAGCCCTTCGCTTTTCGTACGACGATATAGTTTGTCAGCCAATCACGGTAAAACCTTTTGGATTTCACCGAGCTTCGACATTCGAGTTGTTAAGGCAGAAGTTTCCTGATATGTGATAAGAACCGTTACTGTGAAACGGTAGTAGCCGTTTCTGCTTCCGTAATGGCTGCGGGCGCCATCGCGTTACCTACTGCGGCAAGTATCGAGAAGCAATTTTTCCGCTATCGCTTTCGCTAGGGCGCGGGTGGGTAGTGGCGGTTATGAAATAAAAGCCGCGGCCGACGTAGTCATGCTCTTTTAGGCGATGGTTCATTTCGAGCCCCCTGCAGGCTGGGGCTCGCTACCTACCGCAGTAGTTGCAATTGCAGGAAGGCTGGTTGATAGGGAGGCGCCGCCTGCGGGCGTCTCCTTTGCCCCTAGGTCGAAGCGGTTTTGGGCCCTAACCAGAAGCGTGGTTGGAACTATTCTGAATATCAGCCCCTTAACTCCTTCGATAAGGCGAATCTTGAATGGCGGGAGCGTTCTGGTTATGCCAGTAAGGTCGATGTTGTTTTCGCGGCAGACATCCAGGCCGAACTTTTCCCAGTAGCCTTTATGTACGGCATCCACGAAAGGGAACTCTTTTGTTTGCGTGACGAGAAGAGGGCGCTTTTCATCCCCTACCATAAAAGAACCATATCGCTCGAATTCCCATGCGCTCTTGTTGCGCCTTGCCAGCGCGAGCAGGAAATTCCGATTCCAGATACTTGTCTGGCAAGTTACGCAGTACGCTTTGTTCTTGGGCATCTCCAGCAAATCGCTGCCGTCGACAATGCGTTCTCCAGGCGGAAGCGGATTGAGCCGAAGACTGGCGGAATCATATTGTTTTGCTTCATTTAGGCGCAACAGAAAGCGTGCCGTGTCGACAGGCTCCGAAAGAAAGTAGTCGTTCATCAACATCAGCACATAGGGCGACTCTATCTTCTCCAATGCCTCGGCCAGCATCTCGCACCATGTCTTTCCGCGTCCTGTGAGGATGGCGCGATCGAATCCCTCGGTGGCAATCGTTTCGGAAAGCAGTGTAGTTTCGAATGGACAATCCGGCCAAAATTTGCGCCAAAGGGCAATGAATGGCTTTTCGACATCATTGTATTTGTCGCACGAGCAGACGAGGACAGTGCAGTCGTGGTTTTTTATTTTGGGCATTTCCATATCATCAGAGCAAGCCGCAATACGCCGATGCCCGTCAGCCACCAGAGCATTGCGGGGAGCGTTGTTATGTTGTGGACAGCGAGGAAGTTCGCCACGCTTGGCGGCAGCCACGACACGAAGTATCCGTAGCCCGTGACGCAAAGCAAGAGCACGGCGTTCAAAAGGTTGAGTGGAATCAGCCATTTGAGGTAACCGAAGCGTTCCGCCGATATCGCGGCTGTCGTGTAAAGGCCCACAACGCATGCAAGGGCGGTGATTCCTGTTTGCCACGGTATGGCCCACCAATAGGCGGAATACTGTTCGCCGTGCGGCAAAAGCCGCAAAACCGGTTCGCCTATGAAAAAGAACGGCACGGCCACAAGGCCGCAGAAAGCCAGCGTCGCGGCCGAAGCCTTAAGCAGCAGCGGCCGCATATCCTTGCCTTTCGCCGCGAGTTCCGCAGTGAAGGGGAATATCGTGAAGACCAGCGTGGCATTCAGAAATGTTGCGATTTCCGAAAAGCGGGTAGCCATATAGTAGCCTGCCGAATCAAGATCGGGCAATCTTTGCCGCAAAACTGTCGTTTCGACAAGAGAGGATATTCCGGACGCGAGCGCACTGGCCGCAAAAACAAGGAAGAGCTTGAGGAACCGTCTTACGACCGTCTTGTTCCAGTAAGGCTCGGGTTTCGCCGACAACTCTTTTCTCAGACAAAACACCGAGGCTGCCATATTGAAGATAGGCGTGACCGACTGTCCGACGAAATAGCCTGAAAGTGCGCGAAAAGGCATCGTGACAAGCATGGCCACAAGCCTTATCGGCGCGGCTATTACATTTATCATGGAGTATTGGCGAAACTTCTTGAGCGATTGCATCGCGTTGAGGTATATCGGCGAGACGGTCCCGACAAACGCGGCGAACAATATCAGAATGCCGAGGGAGCCTTCGACGATTCTAATTCTTTCAAGGAATAGCGGCAGCATGAAGCGCGAAGCGACGATCGCGATGAAGAGAAATACGGCCGCAGAGACAAACACGCCGCGCATCAGCGTTTTCAGCTTGCCGAATTCGCGCGACACGGTCAGGCGCGTCAATTCATTGCGGAAAGTGTTGGCGAAGACTGCGACGGGGAGGGCCAGAAAGTTTGCGAAGTTCGCGAGCGGCATCACCGCGCCAAGCTCGGAGGGGGCCACGTACTTCGGCACGAGCCACAGTCCGACGAAGGCGTTTAACAGATCAGCGGCGCGGCAGGCAATGAAAAGCATCAGCGAATACCACCAGAAATCGCCTAATTTCTCATGCAACCTATAAAGGAATCTTTTCATCGTGTGCGAGTATTATACCATATTTGCGCCAAGGCACGAATCGAGGCCGGTATTTTTGGTATAATATCCGTCTGTGAAAAAATCTGTCGTTATACTTGCCGCAGGGGATTTCCCCCGCAAGGGCGGCACTGCCTGGCGCATCTTGGAGAATGCGGACGTCGTCGTTTGCTGCGATGGCGCGGCGGATGCTTTTCGCCGCAGGTTTTCGAGGGAGCCTGATTTCGCCGTGGGCGATTGCGACAGTCTGAAGGGCGAGTTTGCGAATGTGGTCCGTATTGCCGAGCAAGACACGAACGATCTCGAAAAAGCGGCGAAGTTTTGCCGTGCGAAGGGCTGGCGAAATCCGGTCGTGCTCGGCGCGACGGGCAAGCGCGAAGACCATACGATAGGGAATGTCTTTCGGGCGATGGATCTCGGGCTTGAGATTGTTTCGGACTATGGCCGTTTCGTTCCGTTTTGCGGGCGCAAAACGTTTGCCGTGCAGAAAGGCTCCGCAATTTCAGTTTTTGCGGCAGATCCTGCGGCGCGAATGTCGTCAACAGGTCTTCAATGGCCTTTGGATGGCGTAGTGTTCGCGAATCCCTACTGCGCCACGCTTAACCGCGCGACAGGCGAAAAGGTTGTCATCGAAACAGACAGGCGCGCGTGCGCATATATTGCGAGGTAGTGTGAAATGACGGTAACGCTTGCCAGCGGAAGCCCCAGAAGGGCAAAGATATTGTCGGCTCTAGGCGTCCGGTTCGATATTATCAAGACGGACGCGCAAGAGGTGTCGTATCCCGAAGACCCCGAACGCACCGTCGTGGAGAACGCTCTGGCGAAAGGCGCTGCGGCGGCCGGGTGCCGTAATGTGCTTTCGGCGGACACGATCGTCTGGTTCGCCAGCAAGATATACGGCAAGCCGCGCGACCTCGACGAAGCGCGAGTGTTTTTGCGGGAACTTTCGGGAAAAACACATACCGTATTCACCGGTGTTGCTTTCGACGGACAGGCGAAGGTCGTAAAGAGCGATGTTACGTTCCGCCCGCTGAGCGACGAAAAAATAGACGAATATGTGCGGCGCGTCCGCCCAACCGACCGTGCAGGCGCATATGACATAGACGAAAGCGGCGATCTTATCGTCGAGCATTGGACTGGCAGCTACGAAAACATAATGGGGTTGCCCGTCGAGCCGCTTAGAGAATGGGGAATTGTGGAATGATGGAACTTCTTCTCAATGATCTGGCCGTTGACTGCATAATCGGCGAAAGAGCCGACGAGCGCAATCGTGCGCAGCGGCTAAGAGTGGATGTCGCGCTGAAGGTCGAAGGCAAGGCCGACGAGACCGACGATCTTGCAGACACTGTAGACTATGCGGCCCTTGCGGACAGAATCCGCAGCGCGCTTGTCGAGGCGAAATGCAAAATGATAGAGCGCGCCGCCAGGATCGTATATGAATTGTGCCTTGAAGAGAAGCGCGTCGCTTCCGCCGAAGTCGCAGTTACGAAGGCCGGTGCGGTTGCGGGGTTGGGCTCGGCGACCGTGAAGTACAGGGGGTGAAACGCAGTGGCGGTCTCGGCGAATACGTCTCCGGACAATCGTCCTGTCGGCTTCTTCGACAGCGGGCTTGGCGGGCTTTGCATACTTGAAGCCTTCAAGAAGGCGTGCCCTGCGGAAAATACGGTGTATATCGCCGACTCGGCGAACTGTCCGTACGGCAATCGTCCTGCGGACGAGATACGCCGCATCTCTTTCGCGAACACGCGCGAGCTGCTGTCCAAGTACGGTTGCAAGATGATAGTCGTGGCGTGCAATACTGCGACAGCGGCCGCGATAGACGCGTTGAGAGAAAGCTTTCCGGAGACTCCTTTTATCGGCATCGAGCCCGCAATCAAGCCTGCGGCGCTGAACTCGAAAAGCGGAGTCGTCGGCGTGCTTGCCACGGCGGGGACTTTCAACGGCCGCCTGTACAGGGAAACGACTGCGCGATTTGCGCGGGACGTAACCGTAATCGCGGCCGTTGCCGACGAGTTTGTCGCGCTGGTCGAACGTGGCGAGACGTCGGGCATCGAGGCGGAGCGCACGGTAAAGGCCAAGGTCGAGCCGCTCTTGGCGGCAGGGGCCGATCATATCGTGCTCGGCTGTACGCATTTTCCGCACCTGAAACATCTTATGGAAAAGGTTGCCTGCGGACGCGCCGAAGTGGTAGACCCTTCGGACGCGGTTGTGCGGCAGGCGGAACGTGTGCTGGCAAAGATGAATCTGAAAGGCGCGACAGACGCGCCATACCACAAGTTTATCCGTACAAAAGGAGGCGGCGATGTCCAGACTTGCTGTTGATGGCGGAGAGAAAATCCAAAAGACGCCATTCCCCCAATGGCCGAAGTTCGACAGAAATGCCGAGCGGAGCGTGATAGGCGCCATGCGCTCTGGGAAGGTCAATTATTGGACAGGTCTTTGCGGAAGAAACTTCGAGAGCGCTTGGTCGAAATGGCTCGGCTGCCGTAACGCCATCACGGTTTCGAACGGAACAGCGGCCTTGCATTTGGCGCTCACGGCGCTCGGCGTCGGCTCGGGCGATGAAGTCATTTGCACGTCATATTCGTTCATAGCGTCTTCTTTCTGCGCACTCCAGGCGGGGGCGATACCCGTGTTCTGCGATGTGGGCGAAGACCATATTATAGATCCGTCCAAGATCGAGCCTCTCATCACAAAACGCACGAAAGCGATAGTTGTGGTGCATCTGTACGGCATGGTGGCGGATATGGATCCTATAATGTCCATTGCGAAGGCACACGGCCTTTTCGTCGTCGAGGATTGCGCCCAATGCATTGGCGGCGTCTACAAGGGACGGAAGGCGGGCACGATTGGCGATGCGGGCTGTTTTTCGTTCTGCCACTCCAAGCAGATTACGACAGGCGGCGAAGGCGGCATGGTGTGCTGCAACAACGACGCCTTGGCTTGGACCATACGGTCGCTCAGAGACCATGGCACGGACGTGAAAGCGAAATTGGAGGGCAAGTCTTCCACAAGCGCGAGACCCTATTCGCACATACGGGTCGGATACAATTTCAGGATGACGGAACTTCAAAGCGCGATCGGCTTGAGCGAACTCGCGCGCTATGACGAGTGGAACCTTGTCCGGCGAAGAAAGCTCGGTCGCAAGCTTGTCGCGGCTTTGTCGAAACATCCGCTCGTGAAGTTTGCGCCTGTGGACACGGACGAACGCGTCAACAGTTATTGGCTGGCGCCGTTCGTTCTCAAGGAAGAGCTCTTGACGGTTTCCGTTTCCCGGTTTATCGAAGCCGTGCAGGCAGAGGGTGTAGGCGCGTATGCCATATTCTGGCCCGAAATGTACAGGGAAGACGCCTATGTGAAGCGAGTGGGCTTCGGCGGGAGAAACTATCCCTTCAACGATCCGGCCAACGGCAACCCCGAATGGTCGGCCGTCGATTGTCCCGTCGCCCGCAAGATGGCGTCCGCGACAATAGCATTCTGGACCCACCCCACATATACTATGAGGAATATGGACGCAGACATAAAAGCCTTCAGAAAAGTCGCCTGCGCCTATATGAAGCACTAATGGACAAGGAGGTACCATGAAAAGAGCACCCGGCAAATACACAAGGGGAGAAGAAATCGCCAACGCGGTCACGCATGTGGTCGGTTCGCATCTTGGCGCCGCGATGTTGGCGCTTCTCGTATGGCAAGGCGCGACCAGCGACGTTGATGTCGGCTGGAAGGTCACGTCCGCCTCGATCTTCGGTTTTTCGATGATTCTTCTCTATGCAGTTTCGTCGGCCTATCACACGGTAACATATCCTCCAGCGAAGCGTGTTCTGCATATCATGGATCATATGGCGATATATTTTCTAATCGCAGGCAGCTATACGCCTTTTTGTCTCGTGACATTGAGGCCGGAGCATCCTGCTTTGGCGTGGTCGATATTCGGCATAGAATGGGGCGCTACGATTGCGGGGATTTTCTTCAAGCTGAAGACTACGGGAAAATTCCGTTACCTGTCGACAAGCGCGTACGTGCTGATGGGTTGGGCGGCCCTCGCCGCCATCGCACCGCTCGTCCGGACATTGCACGGCCTCGGCACGATGTGGCTGACCCTCGGCGGGGGACTGTACACGCTGGGGTGCGTCTTTTATCTTTGGAAGTCTTTGCCCTACGCACACATGGTCTGGCATCTTTTCGTGCTTGCCGGCACCATCTCGCACTTCTTCTGCGTCCTGTGGTATGTAATGTGACTCGGACGCCAAATATGGTATAATATCCACAATGAGGTTTAGATATGGTTGTAGTCGATAATGAAAATTGCAAGGGATGCGGACGTTGCGTCGCCGCATGCCCCAAGAAATGCCTCGAGTTGGGCGAAAAGCTCAATTCGATGGGCATAAAGGCTGTCCAATACAAGGGCGAAGGTTGCATAAGCTGCGGCATATGCTTTTACAATTGTCCAGAACCGTATGCATTGAAGGTTGAAAAATGACTAAATTCGTCAAAGGCAACGAAGCCGTCGTGATGGGTGCGCTCTATGCGGGGTGCGACCTTTATTTCGGCTATCCGATCACACCCGCGAGCGAAATCGCGCACGGAGCCGCAAAATGGTTCCCGATGCTTGGGCGCACATTTGTTCAGGCTGAATGCGAAACCGCGTCCATAAACATGATGTTCGGCGCGGCCGGTGCGGGAAAGCTTTGCATGACCGCTACGAGCGGTCCCGGCTTTTCGCTGATGCAAGAGGGTATTTCGTACCTCGCCGGCGCGGAATTGCCCGCAGTCGTCGTGAACATAAACCGTGCGGGGCCTGGTCTCGGCAATGTTTACCCCGAGCAGAGCGATTACACCCCCGCCGTCAAGGGCGGCGGCCACGGCAGCTACCAGACGTTCACTCTTGCGCCTGCCAGCGCACAGGAAATGTTCGACCTTACCGTGAAGGCGTTCGAGATGGCCGCGAAGTGGCGCACGCCCGCCGTGGTCTTTGCGGACGGCCTCCAAGGGCAGATGATGGAGACGGTCGAAATGCCCTCCGACGAACTGCCCAGGCCCGATTTCAGCGAGTGGGCCGCGCAAGGAGAGCCCAAGACGAGAACGAATCTCGTCAAGTCGATATATCTCGACGCGGCTCAGCAGGAACAATTCAACCGCCATCTGCAGGACAAATACGCGCAGATGCGCGAAGACGCCATCGGCGAGGCGTATCTCGCTGATGACGCCGAATTGCTCATCGTCGGCTATGGCATATCCGGCAGAATCGCCCGCACCACTGCGGAAGAGCTCCGCAAGGCCGGCGTCAAGGCAGGTGTGTTCCGTTCGGTGACGCTAAATCCGTTCCCGAGGCAGATGCTAGCGTCCGTCGCCAAAGGGCGCAAGATAATGTGCATCGAGCTCGATGCGGGACAATTTGCCGATGATGTCCGCCTGAATCTCGCTAAGGCGGGTCTGGGCGCCGAGGCGGCGAATGTGGCGATGATCAACCGCATGGGCGGCGAAGTCGTGTCGGTCGATGATGCGGTAAAATTCGCGAAGGAGATGGTCTGATGGCGACGATTGAACAAAAGGGGATGTACAAGGTCTTCCCCAGAAGCGGTAAGAATGTCAGCTTCACACACTATTGCCCTGGTTGCGGCCACGGCATAATAAACAAGCTCATAGCCGAGGCCTGCGCCGAACTCGGCCTTCAGGATCGCACGATATTCGTCGATCCCGTCGGTTGCGGCGTGTTCACGTATTATTACTGGGATGCCGCCCACATATCGGCCGCCCACGGCAGGGCCAGCGCAGCCGCGACAGGCGCGTGCCGTGCCCGTCCGGATGCGGTGACGATCGCCTATCAGGGCGACGGCGATCTTGGCGCCATCGGCTTCAACAACGCTTTCCAGGCGGCCAGCCGCGGCGAGAAGTTCGGATGCATCTTCGTCAACAATTCGCTTTACGGCATGACTGGCGGACAAATGGCGCCGACCACGCTCGACGGCGAGACGACGACCACTACGCCGTTTGGACGCGATCCCGCTCTGACGGGCCACCCGCTGCACGTGTGCGAAGTGTTCGCGCAGCTGAAGGCTCCCGTCTACATCGCCCGTGTTTCGGTCGCCGATACGCGCCGCATAATGCAGGCGAAGCAGGCCATACGCAAGGTGTTCGAGATACAGCGCGACAAGAAGGGCTATGCGATGCTTGAGATTCTTGCGCCGTGTCCGACGAACTTCAAAATGAACGCACAGGATGCCGCCGCCTTTTGCATGAACGAGATGGAGAAAGAATTCCCTCTCGGCGTGTTCAGGGACGAAACCGGTCGCGAGCCTCTCCCGCAACGCGCCATTCCGCACTCTTCCTGCTGCGCTGAACTTTTCGCCGAGAAGGTCGCAGTCGCGCCTGCCGTGAACGACACTTCGTTCGCCGAACGCCGCTTCAAGTTCGCCGGCTATGGCGGGCAGGGAATCCTCTCGCTCGGTCTCGCTATCGCCGAGGCCGCGCGACTCGAGCGTCGCCATACGTTGTGGTTTCCGAGTTACGGTCCCGAACAGCGCGGCGGCAGCGCCAACTGTTCTGTCGTCGTTTCGGGCACGCCGATCGGGTCCCCGACGGTCGAACACCCCGATGTTCTCGTGTGCATGAACCAACCCGCCTACGAACGCTTTGCCGGCGATGTGAAAAAAGGCGGCGTGGTGATTGTCGATTCCACCGTTCCCGTGAAGATTCAGCCGCCCGAAGGCGTCAAGCTTATCGTATGGCCGGCGATCAGGATGGCCGAAGAGTTTGGTGTGCCCAAGGCGGCGAACACGATGATGCTTGCGGCTCTCAAGAAGTTCGGCTGCACGGGCCTTTCGGGCGAGAGCCTTGAAGAGGCGTTGGTGGCGAGCTTTAAGAAGAAACCCGCTCTCGGCGAAAAGAACCGCGAACTTCTGCGGCAGGCGGAATCGAGGGATATCGGCTGATGGCGGTCAAGCGCGTCCATTTTCACGTCAATGCCGACAAGCCGGAGGCAAAGTCCGCCTACGAAAGCTTGGCCGGCCGGTTGCCCGCCTACGGCATGGAGCTATGCGAAAAGGGCGCGGACGCCGATATGGTGATTGCGCTTGGCGGCGACGGCACGATTCTGAGAGCGGCGAGAATCCATCGCGAAAAGCCCATAGCGGGTTTCAACCTTGGCGGCCTCGGCTATCTCGCGAGCGTCGAAAAGCGCGATTTCGGCAACGCTCTTTCGATGTTGTCGAAAGGACGCTTCTCGATAGTCCGCCGCACCATGCTCGAGGCCAGGCGCAAGGGCGACGCGAAAGCTGCCGCGATTGCGCTTAACGACATCGTGCTCATGCGCGAACTTTCAGGCCATGCGGCCATGCTCGATCTGTCTGTCGACGGGCGGGGTGTCGCGCGTTATTTCGCAGACGGCCTCGTCATAGCGACGCCAACGGGCTCTACCGCCTACTCTCTCGCCGCAGGCGGCCCTGTGTTGATGCCCGATTCAGCGAGTTTTGTCGTCACGCCGATGAATCCGCATGCGCTCGGAGTCCGTCCGATGGTCGTCAGCGACAAGGTTTCCCTGTCGGCCACCCCTAGAGCGAGGGATTGCGGACGCGATGTCAAAATCGGCGTATATGCCGATGGAGAGAACGTGATGATGCTCGCGGACGGTGAAACCATCGAAATGAAGAAATCCCCCGAATGCGCGCTCTTTGTCGAGTTTCCCGGGGGCGATCCGTATGAAGTGCTGTCCCGCAAACTCGGCTGGAGCGGCAGTATGGTTTGACGTATGGCGACGGACGTAAAAGAATTGATGGCTAAAGTGGGGAGGATCCGCATCCTCACCAACCGCCTTATCGACGATCGGCTCAGCGGCGATTACCATTCCACGTTCAAAGGCCAGGGCGTCGAGTTCGATGAAGTGCGGCCTTATATCGCCGGGGACGATGTTCGGACTATCGACTGGAATGTGACCGCCCGCACAGGCATACCGTACATAAAGCGTTTCTCTGAAGAGCGCGAATTGACCGTCGTTTTTCTCGTCGATGTTTCCGGTTCCCAGGGGTATGGTTCGCGCAACCGCTCGAAGATGGAGCTTGCGGCCGAGATAACGGCTCTTTTGGCGCTTACTGCGATTCGCAATCAGGACAAAATCGGCCTAGTGCTGTTCTCTGACACCATAGTGAAATACATTCCGCCCCGAAAGGGACGCGACAGCGTCATGCGGCTTGTGCGCGAAGTCATCGCCGCCGAGGATGGCGCCCGTGGCGGTACCGACATTGCAATGGCGCTCAAATTCCTGAACAATGTCCAGAAGAGACGGTCGGTCGTCTTTCTCGTTTCCGACTTCATGTCCGACCCGCAGAAATACGGCAATCTGCTCCGTGCTACCGCTCACCGCCACGATGTGGTTTGTGTGCATGTCAGCGATCCGGCTGAATGTGCGTTGCCCGATGCGGGTCTCGTGGAGTTGGAAGATCCCGAAACCGGTGATATTGTCCTTGTCGATACCTCAAGCGCTAAAGTGCGAAGTGCGTTCGCCGAAAAGGCGCGGGAGGACGTCGAAGAACTGCGGCGTTTTTTCGTGAAGAACGGCATCGACACCTTGAGCATTGCTACAGACAGGCCTTATATCAACGAGGTGCGCTCTCTCTTCAGGCGCCGGGCGAGAAAGAGGTGAAATCATGACAGCGGCGCTATTGTTGGCGGCATCGTTGCTGGCGATGCAGAAAAACGGCATCGAACTCACCTTGGACGGCAATCCCGAGGTGATAGATCCAGCAAGAAGTGTTTTCGTGAAGCTTACGCTGAAATATCCCCACGATATGACTGTGGCGCCGCCCGATTTGCGCGATCGGGTGCGCGGGTTTTCCGTCGCGGAAGATTTCGAGGAGGCTCCTGTCGCCGACAAGGCGGGCTACATCACCCAGATCGCAAATTGGCGTCTCGTGCCTGAGCCGGTTGCCGAAGAATACAAGATCGCGCCGTTTGCGGTCATGGCTTCTCCGCGCCTCTTGTCTTCGCGCAATGATGAAGGCAAGTTCTCGTTCTACACGAAACCCGTTTATTTCAAACAGCCGCCTCCGCGCGAGAATGTGGACGGAGAGATGGAGGTGTCGGCGAAAAAAGACATTCCGCCGCTGACATGGAAGCTTTTCGGACTGGCCGTAGCCGCTTTAGCCGCGCTTTGCGCATTGATTGCGCTTGTCGTGTACGCGCTTCTGCTGTTGGCCCGTCGAGTAAAAGAACATCGCATGAGCCCGATCGAGCGGGCGTGGGCAGAGCTTGGTAGGCTTCTTGAAAAAGATCTCCCCGGCAAGGGTCGCTTCAAAGATTTCTATGTCGAGCTTACGATGGTAGTAAGGCGTTATGTTCAGCGCAAATACGGCATCAAAGCGCCGCATATGACCACCCAAGAGTTTTTGGCGGAGTGCAGTTCGGCGCAGGGCCGTGTCGGCGATACGGGCGCCCTAAAGCGCTTCCTGGAAAGCGCCGACATGGTTAAATTCGCCGGTGTCGAGGCTACGTCCGATATGGCGCTAAACGCCACGTCCGCCGCACGCCAATATCTCGAATGCGATTCGTCGTCGGAGGTGAAGGCGAAATGAATCTGGCGAATCCTTGGGCCTTGCTTATGGCGCTGCCGCTCACCATTGCCGCGTGGCGGCTTCTCAGGAGAGCTCGCCGATCTGGCGTGCGCTATTCGGCGATAGCGCGCCTGCCCGCGAAGTCCGCAGGGTGGCGCGCCAGACTGGCCGCCTTGACGCCGTATGTCATGATTGCGGGGCTTTCCATGATGGTAGGCTCTTCCGCCAGACCCAGATCGCCATTGTCCCGCCAAGACAAAAGCGTGGATTCGATTGCGATTGCCATCGCTGTCGATGTGTCGGGGTCCATGTTGGCGCTTGATCTTACCCCGAAGGGACAAAAGTTCTCGATGGACACGACCCGTCTGGCGATTGCGAAGAAACTTTTCGCGGAGTTTGTCGAGAAACGCCCGGACGACCTTATCGGCCTTGTCACATTCGGCACGTATGCCGCAACCCCATCTCCTCTTACGGCAGACCACGATGCGCTTTTGAATGTGCTCAAAGGCGTCGAAATACCGTTTCTGGACGAAGGGGAGCAGCGGACCGCTATCGGCGACGGCCTCGCCACCGCTTTGGCGCGGCTGAAAGAAGCCCGTCCGAAATCCAAGATCGTCATATTGCTGTCGGACGGCGAGAACAATACTGGCGCCGTCGAACCGGACGAAGCCGCAAAAGCCGCCGCCGCCATGGGCATAAAGGTGTATGCCATCGGCGTGGGCACTCGGTCGCAGCGAACTCCGGTATTGGCGCCTATCCCTTTCGGCCGCATGACAATACAGTATGCAAATATGGAGTTTGACGAGCATCAGCTCAAATCCATCGCCTCAACAACAGGCGGAAAATACTTTTCAGTAAACGACCGCGACTCGCTTGAAGAAGCTCTCGAGGAGATTGACAATCTCGAAACGACGCGCATCGAGACCAGCACATATGAACGGTATGCCGAACATTTTCCGCCGTTTCTTCTTGCTGGTGCGCTCCTGATTCTCGTCGCCACCTCTCTCTCCATGCTCGCAGTCAGACGCCTGGCTTGACCATTAACCGCCAGCGGCGGTGTTTCGCCGCCTTGGTTCGCTCGCGCCGCATGAAGCGGTAATCTTGGGTAATCGGGTAATGCCTATGGGTGGAAGACGGGCTGGAGTAGTGGGACATCTGGGACGAATGGGACAACTGGGACGGTCCTAGAGATCCCATTAAAAGGAGCTTGCCAGAACAATGAAGGGCGAATGTCGGCCTATGCGCTGGTTGCGCTGATGGACGACATTATGGTATAATACACAAGTTTTACAGGTAAAATAAGGTTAAACGAATGGCGAAAGAAGAAGATCAGGCGATTGAGGTCACAGGTACTGTGACCAAGGTTCTGCCTGCAACTATGTATAAGGTAAGGCTGGAGAACGGCCACGAAGTGTTGGCGCACATTTCCGGCAAGATGCGCAAATTCTTCATTAAGATTGCGATTGGCGATACCGTTACGGTCGAGATTTCTCCGTACGATCTCGGCAAGGGGCGCATAACCTACCGCCATAAAGACCAGACTCCGCCACCTGCGCACTGAGGCGCGAAGGCGACGACAATTTAAACCAGATCAACATACCAACCCGAAAGGAAACACATCATGTCAGGTCACAGCCACTGGGCGACAATCAAGCGCGCGAAGGGCGCGGCAGACGCCAAGAAGGGCAAGATATTCTCCAAGCTCGGCAAGGAGATTACAATTGTAGTTAAGGCCAAGGGAGGGAATCCCGACAACAACCCGACGCTGCGTACGCTCATCGCGAAGGCCAAGGCGGCGCAGATGCCCAACGACAACATTGACCGCGCCATCAAGAAGGGTACCGGCGAGCTCGAGTCGGCGGCTCTCGTCGACGCCCAGTACGAGGGCATCAAGGGCGGTGTCGCGTTCGTGGTCAACGTGCTTACCGACAACAAGAACCGCGCGGCCGCCGAAGTCGGCAACGTGTTCAAGAAGAACGGCCTCGAATTCGCCAAGCAGGGCAGCGCTTCGCGCCTCTTCGACCGCAAGGGTCAGATCATGATTCCCGCAGCGGACGGCGTTGACGAAGACACAGTGATGATGACGGCTCTCGATGCGGGCGCCGAAGACGTGGTCGCGGAAGACGGCGGCTTCACGGTCAAGTGCCAGCCCAACGATTTCACGGCCGTTCTCGAGGCGATCAAGGCCGCGGGCATCGGCGTCGACGAGGAGAACTCTTCTGTCGGCCTCGTGCCGAACATGACCACGCCGGTCAGTGATGTCGCGACGGCGAAGTCGCTCCAGAAATTCATCGACATGCTCGAAGATCTCGAGGACGTTCAGGACGTCTACAACAACATGGAGACGACCGACGAGGTCGATGCGGCGCTCGAAGCCGAGGGCTGAGCCGGTCAAACATCACAACGTCAACGGAGACTTTAAATGAAACTCGAACATGTGGCGATCGACGTGCCTGACGCAGAGGCGTTCAAGGCTTGGTGGTGCAAGAATCTCGGTTTTCGCGTTTCTTCGAATCCCGGGTTCATAATGGACGATTCCGGCGAGGCCGGGCTCGAAGTCTACCGCACGGGCGAGACGCCTGCCGCGCCCGACTACAAGGCGATGAATTCTATGACGTTCCACGTCGCTTTCGTCTCCGACGACGTTAAGGCCGATGTCGACCGTCTCGTCGCCGCCGGAGCGACTCTTGAGCAGCTAAAGCTGGAGAATCCCGCTTTCCACATGGCGATTCTGCGCGATCCGTGGGGAGTGGCGATTCAGCTCTGCCGCCGCGAGAAGTCGATTTTCATCAAGTAAAACGACATAGCGCCGCGCATGGCAAGCTACACGACAGCTTCGGAAAAAGCGGCAGTGCTGATGGAGGCACTGCCGTATATCCAGGATTTCAAGGGCTCGGTCGTTCTGCTGAAGCTCGGAGGGTCCGTCATGGAGGTCGAGGAGAATCTCGACTCTCTCATGGGCGATATCGCGCTCATGAACGCTGTCGGAATCAAGGTTGTCATAGTGCACGGCGGCGGCAAGGCGATATCGAGGGCGATAAAGGAGAGCGGTCACGAGCCGCTCTTTCTGGACGGTCTCAGGGTGACCGACGACAAGACCTCGGAGATAGTGCGGCGAACCCTGAACAATGTCGTCAACCCCGATCTCGTGCGCCGTCTGCAGGAGCGCGGGGCCAACGCCAGGCCGCTGCACGGCAACTGGATATTCACGGCACGCCGCATAACCGAGCCGGACCGCGGTTACGTCGGGCGCGTTGTCGCAGTCGATACGCGTGCAGTGTGCGAGATGCTCGATGCCGGCATAGTGCCGGTCGTCACTCCGCTGGGAACAGGCGAAAGCGACCAGCATCTATACAATGTCAATGCCGACTTTGCCGCCGCAGCGCTCGCCAAGGCTCTAAAAGTCCGCAAATTTGCGCTCGTATCGGACGTGCCCGGTCTGCTTCGAGATCCGGAAGATCCAACGACGCTGTTCTCGACCCTCAGTCTGAGCGAGGTCGATTCGCTCAAGCGCGAAGGGGTCATATCGGGAGGGATGCTCCCAAAGATTGAAAGTTGCGAAGACGCCATACGTGCGGGAGTGCGAAAGGTGCACCTCGTGGACGGGCGAATGGCGCATTCGCTGCTGCTTGAAATATTCACGCGTGAAGGCGTGGGAACGGAGATAATGGAATGAGCAACAACACACAGGACCTACTTGACGTATATAAAGCCAATGTCATGCCGACATATTCGCCTTCGCTGGTGCTTGCCAGCGGTAGCGGCGTGACGGTGCGCGACGTTGACAATCGCGTCTATTACGATTTCACGAGCGGGATCGGCGTTCACAACGTCGGCCATTCGAATCCGAGAGTCGTTGAGGCGATCAAAGAGCAGTGCCAGTCGCTCACGCACTGTTCGAATCTATTCGTCAATACTCCGATGACGCTTCTCGCGAAGAAGCTTGTGGAGCTTTCTGGCCTTGGCGGCAAGGTGTTCTTCTGCAATTCCGGCGCGGAAGCGAACGAAGCGGCCATCAAACTTGCCCGCAAGTGGGGTTCGCAGAACGGCGGACGTTACGAAATAGTCACGATGAGGCAGGGCTTTCACGGCCGCACTCTCGCGACGCTGGCCGCCACGGGGCAGTCGTGGTGCCAGGAGGGATACGATCCGCTGCCGGTCGGTTTCGCATATGCAGATTTCAACGATATCGAGAGCGTCAAGGCGGCGGTCACCGACAAAACGGTCGCGATAATGCTCGAAGCCGTGCAGGGCGAAGGCGGCGTGACTGCGGCCACGCCTGAATTTATGGCGGCGGTCAGGGCGCTTTGCGACGAGAAGAATCTGCTTATGATATGCGACGAGGTGCAGTCCGGAATGGGCCGCACCGGCAATTGGTTCGCCTGGCAGGGTTACGACGTCAAGCCCGACATGTTCACGCTCGCGAAGGCGATTGCGGACGGCATCCCGATGGGCGCGCTCGTTTCCAACGGCAAGCTTGCCGATGTTTTCACGCCCTCTTCGCACGCTTCGACATTCGGCGGCAATCCCGTCGCCTCCGCTGCGGCTCTCGCGGTGATCGACGTCATCGAGGAGGAAGGCCTTTTGGAGAATGTGGCCAAGATATCGACGCTCTTCCGCGAGGCGCTTCAGGCTCTCGTCGACAAGTACGACAAGCTTCTTGAAGTGCGCGGCAAGGGTCTCATGGTCGGGCTCGTCGTCGACGGCGACGCGAAGGAAGTTGTCGAAGCCCTTCAGGGGCAGAGCATTCTCGCTCTTACGGCCGGTCCCAATGTCGTCAGATTCCTGCCGCCGCTCACGCTCGGCGAGGATGATCTCGAGGATGCGGTCGATATGATCAGCGACGCGCTAGACTGCATCTACGGCGAGTAAGAAGCAAGGAGAAAAATGTCCGAAATCCGTGTTCGCTTCGCCCCGTCGCCGACGGGCAAGGTGCATATAGGCAATATCCGCGCGGCCATCTACAACTGGCTCTTCGCGCGCCATACCGGCGGCAAGTTTCTGTTGCGCATAGAAGACACCGACCTCGAAAGGTCCACGCCCGAAGCCATCCAGGCTCTCTTCGAGTGCATGGAGTGGCTCAAACTGGACTGGGACGAAGAGGTGTTCTACCAGACCAAGAACGTGAAGCGCCACCTTGAGGTCGTCGATCGGCTGCTCGCATCCGGCCATGCCTACAAGGTTGAGAAGACTTCGAGGGACGGCAAGACGGGCGTCGTTACGATGTTCAGGATGCCGAAGGAAGGCGTAATCGAATTCGACGACATCGTCAAAGGACACATGGCAAAGAAGGCCGAAGACATTCAGGACTTTGCCATCGTCCGCAGCGACGGCTCGCCGATATTCCATATCGCCAACGTGGTGGACGACATTGATCAGCGTGTTACGCACATAATACGAGGAGACGACCATGTCGAAAACACGTTCAAGCATATTTGCATCTTCAAGGCCTTGGGCGCGCCCGTGCCGAAGTATGGACATCTCTCCATGATAGTCAATCAGCAAGGCAAGCCGTATTCGAAACGCGACGGCGCGGCGTTCGTAGGAGAATTCCGCGAACAGGGGTATATACCTGACGCGCTATTCAACTATCTGCTGCTTCTCGGGTGGAACCCCGGCGACAACCGCGAAGTGCTTTCGCGCGAAGAGATGGTGGCGCTGTTCGAGCTCGAGAAGGTTCACGTGACGGCGGCGATGTTCGATCTGAAGAAGCTGCAGTGGATGAACGGCGAATACGTCAAGCGCCTGCCCCGTGAAGTGTTCGAGAGAGAACTGCGCGCCCGCGTCGAAGCTGCAGGCCTGTCCATACCTGAAGGGTTCGACATGCCCGCGCTCATCGACCAGATGCAGGTCAGGACGAAGTTCCTCAACGACATGCCGTCTAACATCGCCTACTTCTTTACCGACGATTATCCTTACGACGAAAAGTCCGTCGAGAAGCGCCTGAAGAAGGACGGCGTCAAAGACACTCTGATTGATCTCGTAAAGAGATTTTCTTCCGTTTCGGAGTGGAAGGCGCCTGTTTTGGAGGCTCTCGTCAAAGAACTGAGTCAGGGCAACGGCATGGGGCCGTGGGTGCATCCGATACGTGTAGCGGTTTCGGGGAGAATGGATGGTCCCGGGCTATTCGAAATGCTGGAAATCCTCGGCAAGGAGAAAACCCTTGCCCGTCTGCAAAAGACGGCGAGCATGTTGTGAGCAGACTGCTTGTAGGCTATAACGCTGCCGACCTGTACGAGAAGGGGCGTCGAGGCGCAAAACGCACGTCGTCTCTTCTTGACGGGGATGTCACATGCCATGTGCTGGACATATATCAGCGTCATGCCATAGAAAGGGCCCACCACGCCAAGGCGGTATGCTCGCCCCATTTGCCGGAAGGCGATTGGGACGAGATATATTTCAAGACCGGCCCGAAACATATGAGCGGCGAATTGTCGCTCGATATGCTTCAAGAGATTGCGAAGCTTCTGGGCGGCGACATAAAAACACCGCGCTTCCATCTTGATTTTGACGGGAAAGAGCGCGACAAAAACGAACTTCTCGCAAAGATTTTGGACGATCCCTCCCGCATGAGGGATTTTTCGTGCAAGTGGAAAGCGAGTGTCCAGGGAATATCCCCGATTGAGCTGACCAGCTTTCCGGGATGCTTCTGCCATCGCCGTCCCGACGACGGCGGACTCGCTTTGGCCGAAGTTGTCTCAAGAGAGCTTAAAGAGGTGTCGAACGAAAAGGGGCATCTGCGGCTTCTCGACATGGGATGCGGATGCGGGCTTGTCGGCTTTCTCGTCGCTTCGGCGGTCAAAGGCATCGGCCTTGTGATGGTAGACTCCCATTCGCGTGCGGTAGAGGCGGCTACACTGAACTCGAAGACTCTCGGGATACCCGCCGAAGTAATACTCGCCGACAACGGTACGCCAACGAGGATGGATTGTTCGTTCGATGTCTTCGTCGGCAATCCGCCTTACTATTCGGACTACAGAATAGCGGAGGTTTTTCTTGATACGGCCAAAAGGGCGCTCAAAAAGGGCGGACTGTGCTATACGGTTGTCAAGAACGATGCCGGACTTAGACCCGTCCAGGAACGTTACTTTCCTTCCGTCGAGGTCATTCGCCGCAGAGGCTACTGCATACTCAAGTCAATTATGGTATAATACAACCAATGCTGAATTCAAGATATAGAGTATGTGAACTCTTCGGGATTCCGATTTATGTGAATCTCTCCTTTCTGATACTGTTGCTGCTCTTCATGTCCGATTTCGGTTCGTTCAGCCTTGGGCTTGCGGCGGCGTTTGTGTTGGCGATATCGGTAACATTGCACGAGCTTGGCCATGCGCTTACTGCGCAAGCTTTCGGCTACAGGACAAAAGACATAACGCTTTCGTTGCTTGGGGGGTGCGCTTCGCTTATTGCGCTGCCGCGCAAAGCGTGGCAAGAGCTTCTTACGGCGGCGGCCGGTCCGCTAGTCAGTTTTGCGCTCGCGGGGATAGTGTTGCTGCTTGATGTTCTTGGCGTCCGTGTCGCCAATATCTGGCTTAGAAACGTGCTGAATTATATGTTTTGGGTCAATGTTATGCTTGGTACCTTCAATCTGCTGCCGGGATTTCCCATGGATGGCGGACGAATCTTTCGCTCTGCGATGCGGGCCTTCATGTCCAGGGCGCAAGCCACGTTTATCGCCATGTGGGTAGGGCGTATCGTGGCGATTTTGTTGGGACTGCGCGGCCTGTGGTCGATCGTGAACGGCGGAGGCTGGGGCTTCGTCTCCATAATGATCGCCTGGATGATATGGCAGGAAGGCTGGCGGGAATATATGGTCGCCAGGATGGAGGCGGATTTCCGCCACTGGACGCAAGAAGATTTCAATGCCAAAGTTTCACCACCACCATATGAAAGGAGTTAATCGTATATCATGACCCAGTACGCAGGAGATTTTATGGTCTTTTCGGGTACGGCGAATCCGGCGCTCGCCGAGAAGGTCGCCAACTACCTCGGGAAGCCTCTCAACAAAATCGACATAAAGCACTTTCCTGACGGGGAAACTTTCTGCCAGGTGATCGATCCTGTCCGCGGTCGCGACGTGTTCGTGATACAGTCCGGCTCGCCGAAGCCGAATGACGCGTACATGGAACTCTTTATCATCATGGATGCTCTCCGTCGCGGTTCGGCCGCCCGCATAACCGCTGTGCTGCCATACTATGCATACGCCCGCCAAGACCGCAAGGATCAACCACGCGTGCCGATTACGGCGCGTTTGATAGCGAATCTTCTTCAGAGGGCAGGTGCCGATCGCGTTCTCGCGATGGATTTGCACGCCAACCAGATTCAGGGTTTCTTCGACATTCCGCTTGACCACCTCAAGGCAGAGCCGGTGATTCTCAAATACATTCGCGATCAGCATTGGGCCAAGCCCGTTGTCGTCTCGCCCGATACCGGCGGGGCGAAGACTGCTTACGGCTACAGCCGCAAGCTCGGGTGCGGACTCGCCATCGTCGCAAAGCAGCGCACGGGAGATTCGACGGTGGATGCGTTCAGTGTAGTCGGCGACGTAAAGGACTGCGACGTCATAATGATAGACGATATGACGGCGACAGGCGGTACGCTTTCTGCTGCGGCCAAGATGTGCCGCGAGAACGGGGCCAAGTCGGTGCACGCTTTCGTTTCGCACTTTCCCCTCACCACGAAGGGTGTCGAGCGCCTTACGGCCGAGACGCAGCTTGACGAACTTGTCGTGACGGATACGATACCGCTCCGCGAGGGATTCGACCCCGCGAAGCTCCCGTTCAAGCTTACGCAGCTCTCTGTCGCGCCGCTCATCGGCGAGGCAATCAAGCGTACGCACGACAACGCTTCGATCAACGACCTGTTCAATCACGAATGAAGGTTGTCGTAGGGCTGGGCAATCCAGGCCAGCAATACGCGGATACGCCTCATTCAATCGGGTTTGAGGCGGTTGACGCGCTGGCCGCCGGGATTGGTGCCGCTTGGGAGCCTAAGAAGGCTTTCAAGTGCCTTATGGCTAGGGGAACGCTGAAGGGCGTTCCCGTATTGCTCATAAAGCCGCAGACTTTTATGAACCTCTCCGGAGAGTCTGTAGCCCCGGCAGTAAAATACAACAATGCGCAGGCTTCGGATCTGCTAGTGGTGCAGGACGATATCGACCTGCCTGCTGGTCGCATCCGCATCAGAAACGGCGGTTCTTGCGGCGGACACAACGGCGTGCGCAACATTATCGAGCATCTTGGGACACAATCTTTCACGCGGCTGAAACTCGGTGTCGGCAAAGAGAGGGGTAATGTCATCGGGCACGTCCTGGGCAAATTCGACCCCGAGACCAGGAAGGTCATGAATGTAGTGGTGGAGGAGGCCGTCAAAGCGATTGCGGCAATAGTGTGCGAAGGGCCCGACAAAGCCATGAATTTGTTCAATTCTTTCAATGCAACGGCAGGGTGATCAAAATGCAGACCGTAACAACTCAGATTAAAAACTCAATGGCATCGTCCAGCTGGATTCGCCGAATGTTCGAAAAGGGGCTGGAGCTTAAAAAGCAGTATGGCGAAGACGCCGTATGCGATTTCTCGCTGGGCAATCCCGACGTGCCGCCGCCGGAGCGCACGAAAGACGCACTTGCGCATATTGCGGAAAATGCGGTAAAACCGCTTGGCCTCGGCTATTGCCCGAACGCCGGCATACCCGCCGTTCGCGAAACGATGGCCAACGCGCTCACCGTACAGCAGGAAATGCCAATCGGCGCCAAGGATGTCGTAATGACAGTAGGTGCCGCAGGTGCTCTCGTGTCGTTTTTCAGGGCTGTCATCGAGCCTGGCGACGAAGTGATTACGCCCGCGCCCTATTTCGTCGAGTACGGAGCCTATTGCGGACATTTCGGCGGTATCCTGAAACCGGTTCCGTCGTTGCCGCCGACATTCCGTCCGGATGTAGCCGCAATCGCGGCTGCGGTGACACCAAGGACACGTGCGATAATCGTCAACTCGCCGAACAATCCGACCGGGTGCATATATTCTCTGGAAGACCTGAAACAGCTCGCAGCTGTGGTCGATTCGGTCAACGAAACACGTGAGCGGCCACTCTTTCTTCTTTCGGACGAGCCGTATCGCGCGTTCGCTTACGATGGAGCGAAAGTTCCGGCGATACTGCCGCTTACAAAATTCGCCTGCGTCCTCGGCAGCTTTTCGAAGACTCTCTCTCTTGCCGGCGAACGCATCGGATACTTTGTGGCCAATCCCGAAATGCCCGACCAGACGTCGCTTATCGCCGCAGTTACGCTCACCAACCGCACTCTTGGATTCGTCAACGCTCCGGTAATAGGCCAGCGTCTTGCGGCAGAACTTGTGAACGAGACTGTCAATCTCGATATCTACAACAGGCGCCGCCTGTTGATGGCGAAGGTTCTTGCCGATGCTGGCATAGAGTTCGAAATGCCCAAAGGGGCTTTTACTTCTTTGCCAAGAGTCCTGTCGAGGATGATGCCGTTTTCGTTGATGCGCTCCTGAAGGAGAAGATTCTGGTCGTGCCGGGTAAGGGGTTCGGCTTTGGCGGATACGTGCGGCTCAGCTGCAGCGTGGACGAGAAGATAATAATCCGCTCGGCCGAAGGTTTCAAGCGTGCAATGGCGCAGTTCCAGTAAGATGCACGGCGATTCTGCTAGTCCTCTCGCCGCCAGAATGCGGCCTCAGACAATTGAAGAAGTCGTCGGCCAAGACCATATTCTTGGGCCTGGGAAACTGTTGAGAAGGGTGATCGAGGCCGATCGCCTGACAAATGTGATTTTCTACGGTCCGCCAGGCTGCGGAAAGACCACTCTTGCCGAAGTCATTGCCAAGGCGACGAAGCGGAATTTCGTGCGCGCATCTGGCGTATTGTCCAATGTGGCAGATATCCGCGCGATATGCAATCGCGCAAGAAACGAACTTGGCGGAGAGGGGACGATTCTCTTCATTGATGAATTGCACCGCTTTAACAAGTCGCAGCAGGATATTTTGCTGCCATATGTCGAAGACGGAACTGTCGTTTTGATCGGTGCCACTACACACAACCCTAATTTCTTCATAAACACGCCGTTGACTTCCCGTTCGCTGGTTTTCGAGCTAAAACCGCTCTCTCCCCAAGCCATAGGGATTCTTCTGGACCGTGCAGTACGCGATAAGGAAAATGGGGTTGGCGATATCAATGTCGTCTTTGACGAGGACGCGAAAAACTTTCTGGCGACTATTTCGGAAGGAGACGCGAGGCACGCTTTGACTGCGCTCGAAATAGCTGTTCGTTCCACAGCTACGGACGATGAAGGGCGCGTCCATCTAACTCTGGACATAATCCAGGAGTGCGTACAACGTCGCCAAGTGAAATACGACAAGACCGAAGAAGGACACTACGATACGATTTCGGCCTTCATAAAGTCAATTCGAGGCAGCGATCCGGACGCGGCGATATACTGGCTGGGCAAGATGCTGGTTGCTGGCGAAGATCCCCGTTTCATAGCTCGGCGGCTTGTGATTAGCGCATCGGAAGATATCGGCAACGCCGACCCTAGAGGCTTGACCGTCGCAGTGGCCGCAATGCAGGCGTGCGATTTTGTAGGTATGCCCGAATGCGCAATAAACCTTGCACAGGCCACGACCTATCTAGCTTCGGCGCCAAAATCCAATGCGAGTTGCATGGCGATTTCCGAGGCGATGGCTGATATAGAAAGCGGAGCGGTTCAGCCCGTTCCCGAACATCTCAAGAACAAACACATAAAAGCGATCGGCTCCAACGAAGTCACCGAATACAAATATCCGCATAACTTTGCCAACCATTATGTGAAGCAGGAATATATGTATGCGCCAAAGCAGTATTACCGCCCGACGCAACAGGGATATGAAGCGACAATAGGGAAGAGACTTGAAGCACTAAAGCCTAAGTTTACATAATCTGCCTTATTGGAAGCGGATGCGTTTGCTTTTGAATTATTTGGTATAATATACGCATAATTTACGGAGACAACCAATGGACACAGAAATACCGCAGAATGCACTCAGCGTATACGGCCAGGATTCTGGCGTGGATGATTTTCCAGTGTTAAAGGCATTTCAGCAATACATAGATGCGGAACAAAACAAAGCACGACGCAGGATGGTTACGCTTTGCATCTTTTTCGGTGCGCTTATGGCGATAGTCGTAGCCGTATTCATGTTCATGCTGTATGGCATCAATGAGCGCAACCAGCTTTTGAGCGACAGGCTTGTGGAATACGCGATGCGCGATCGCGACCGACTCATCGCACAGCCTCCGCAGCCTGTTGTGCAGTCCGTGCCCGACAACTCGGCGAACGAGGCTGCAATGCGGGCAATGACCGACACATTGCTGGCGCTCCAGAAACAGATGGCGGAGCAACAGCAGTCGCAGTCGGCGCAACAAAAAGCACCGCCGACATACGAGGAAATGGAAATTGAGAGAAAAACACGGGAAGCTGAAGAGAAAATCAGAAGGGCAAGAGCCCTTCTCGATGCCGAAAAGAAGAAACTTGCCGAAGAGCGCGAGAAACTTCATTATGAAGAGGTCGAGCGCCAACGTCGCCGCCTCTATCCCGAATACTACGAAAACCAAGCGGCGACAAAGCCCTCAGAGACGCCCTCTACACCGACGGCAACCAAACAAACATCGGCGAACAAACCGATCAAACCTCAAATTTCCGATAGCGATATCGCCGACATTCTGCGCGAGGTTGACGATGCTACAGGAATCCATGATGCCGACGCAGAAGATATAGATGACGATTTCGAAGACGCCATCGAGTATTTCAGCGATGACGAATATCAAATCCCCGTAAAAATCGAGGGAACGTCCACAAAGTGGCACGTTCCCCTCGACTGATTTGTTCGGAAACTCCGCTTAATCAGCGGTTTGTCGCGTATAGCGGACCGAAGTTCTTGCACGCGCGGTAGTCCGCGCCTGTCGGATCGTCCGAAGCGCCGAAGAGTCCCCAGCAATGAGGCTGGTATACTTGTTCTTCGGGCACATTGTGCATCGCGACAGGGATTCTCAGCATGGACGCTAGCGTGATCAGGTCGGCGCCGATGTGGCCATAGGCGATTGCGCCATGGTTCGCCGCCCAGGCGTTCATTACTGAGTAGACATCCTTGAAGAAACCCTTCCCTGTGAGACGGGGAGTGAACCACGTGCAAGGCCATTCGGGGTTTGTGCGGAGCATAAGCTTTTCGTTCTGAGCCTTGTCTAGCTCGACCGACCACCCTTCGGCAATCTGTAGCACGGGCCCCTGCCCTTTCACATAGCTTATACGCGTCATCGTAAGCGGCATGCCGGCAGGAGTCAAGAACGAACTCGAGAAGCCGCCGCCACGGAAATATTCCACTCCGGCCGGAACCCACTTCGTCGCCTTCATTGTGGCATCAATGTCCTTTTGCGAGACATCCCACCAATTTTTGAAGACGCGCTTGCCCTTCTCCTTCATTTCACCAGCGGCATCAAGGCAGCAGCTGCCGGAATTCAGGAGGTGGATTATGCCCTGCTTGGCGATACCAGAGAGCCCCTTCCCGGTGGTACGCTTCACGGAGGCATCGCTCCAGTATGTGCGCACATCGGCGAACATGGACGCCTTGTTCGTCAAGAGATACATGAGCAACATGCATACGCCGTTTAGCGAGTCGTTTTCGGTGGCGACCACTTGCGGCATCTTCGGCCCGTTCCAGTCGAACGAAGTGTTGCAGAAAGCCTCCATAAAGTCGCCATTCGGCCAATGGTCGGTCCACTGCCGCTGCCCCTGGAAGCCCGCCGCTATGGCATTGCGCCCTACGGCCTCCTCGCCAAAGCCCATCTCGGCCAGTTTTGGATTGCCGACCATCATATCGCGCATTATTATCGCCATCTTGACGACATATTCCCAGTCGGCATCCTTCTGCTCGCGGGTTTTCTGTATGTTCTTCGGATTGTAGTCCTTGCCCTCTTTGCAGAACTTCTTGACCCAAGCAAGAGCCTTGCCGTACTCTTCCTTGTCGTAGATTCCCTCGGCGATGCGACGTTCGATCTCGCACATGTCCATATTCTCTGGACGCATTCCCAGATAATCCTGGAAGAAGTCCACATTGACGAACGAACCGGCGATACCCATCGCGCTCGAGCCGACCGAGAGGTAGCTCTTGCCCTTCATCATCGCTACAGCGAGACCGGCCTTGACGAAACGGAGAATCTTTTCTTTCACGTCTTCAGGCACGCTGGTGTCGGTGGCGTCCTGCACTTCGCGTCCATATATGCCGTAAGTGGGCATTCCCCTTTGCGCATAGCCCGCGAGCATGCAGGCCAGATATACCGCGCCGGGACGCTCGGTGCCATTGAATCCCCATACCGCTTTGGGAATCTGGGGATCGGCATCCATCGTTTCCGTTCCGTAGCACCAGCAAGGCGTCACGGAAAGCGAAACGCCGACATTGTTCTCGCGGAACTTCTTCGCGCACTTTTCCGCCTCGTAGACGCCGCCGATCGTGGTGTCTGCGATGACACACTCGACGGGCGAGCCGTCGGGATATTTCAGATTGGACGAAATCAGCTTGGCCGCCGTTTCGGCCATCTTCATCGTCTGCACTTCAAGCGATTCGCGGACGCCACGACGGCGCCCGTCAATGATAGGACGGATGCCGACCTTGGGGAATCCGTTCATGGTCCATACTGTTTGATTCATTTCACTCCTTGTTTGTAGTGTTTGTTCTGAAAATCAACGCATACGCCATCACTACGGCGAAGCATATCGCCGGCACGATGAACGACGCTCTGAGAGACATTTGCGAAAGCTTCAGATTCGCATCCCACATCGCGTCGAAACAACGCGTCGCGATGCACCAGAAACTGCCGCTGTCACCGATAATCCCGGCCATCCAAGGCGTGATTATCGCACCGCCGAGAATCGCCATGATAAGGCCCGACGCGCCCAGCTTGAGCGCCCTCTGGTCGAGACCTCCAAGCGCCATGCCGTATATTGTCGGGAACATCAGCGACATGAAACCGCTCATCGCCACGAGGCAGAGTATGTTGAGCGAGAACGGAAGACCCTTCACGGTGAACAAAACATTCGTTGGCAAAAGCATTACTCCAGCGCAGCACACTATCGCGCACGCCGCGAATATCGCCATCATGACCGCCGGATTTAAGAACTTCATGAGCCATGTCGCGATCCAGCGGCACACAATGAACAGCACTAT
>ONWT01000057.1 GCA_900321575.1 uncultured Lentisphaerota bacterium
CATCTTTTTTTTCGCGAGCTCTTCGTCTTCTTTCGCAAGAGCGTCAAAAGCCTCCTGGCCGATCAATTCGCGCAGTTTCTGGGCCTTTGCGCGATATTCGCGGCCTTCGTCGGTATCCTTCGGGCAATACTCGTCGAGCGCCTCGAGAGAGCTGGCCGCGTTGCGCTTGTCGCCGAGCGCGAGGAAGCACTCCGCGGCGTGCAGCTGGGGCTTGGGATTCTCGAGGTTGAGGAACGAGCTGTAGCCGTAGGAAGCGACAGCCCCCTGGAAGTCTTTCAACACCTGCTGAACGGCGCCGAGACCGAACCAATACTTCGCGTTGAGGTGATCGAACAGCGTGAGGAACTGGAAAAGCTTGAGCGCATCGTCGTACTTGCCGGTGCGGTAGTAGCCGAACGCGAGAGAATAGACCGCCTCCAGCTCGTTGTTGGTTATGCCCTTGAGCTGCTTGAGAGTGCAGCCTTTGCTGACCAGATCTTTGACTCCAGCCGTTATCTTTTCGGTATCGATCGTGTGCATGGTGTATTCTCCTTGTTGTTTTGAATTGTTTCGTGTTTAGATTTGTCGTTTTGCCGTCAGCCCTCGACCTTCATCTGGGCTTCGTCGAGAACGGCGCGAATCTGAGCGTCGATCTTGTCGAGAGACTCGCGGATTATTCTCGAAATGTCGGTCTCGAACTCCACGGCCTCCTTCTTGTCGCGGTCTGCCTGAGACTCGGGTTTCTCCAACGTCTTGGACACATCAATGCCGGCAGCGCGCAACGCCGCCGCGACTTCGTTCAGCGTGGTCGAGGCAATGGTAGCCGTGCATTTGGCGATCTTGACGTCGAGACCCGCGATCTTGGCAGTGAGGCTCTTGATGGACTCGTTTATGCGGTCGAGCTTCTCCTGCGCCTCGGCGCGTTGTTCCTTGAGCTTGGCCACCTGTTCGCGGTGTTTGGCGCCGTCTTCAACGCTCTGCGCGATCTGGGCTTCGAGCGCCTCTATCTGAAGATCGAGCGCGTTTATCGAACGCTCGGTCGCACCCTTCTCTTTTACGGAACCGGCCAATTCGGCCTCGGCTTCGATCTTTTCGTTGTCAAGCTGTTCGATCTCGAGCAGAGTCGTCTTCTCCGCCTCGCTTATCTTGTCGGCCATCGAGTCGAGCACCGTCTGAAGAATCGACAGCCTCCGCTGCGCCACACTCTGGCGAGTGTTTTCACTCTCGTTCTTGAGCCTGGAGACCAGCTTTTCAAGGTCGGTGACCGCCCCCGACGTGACCTTGAGCGACTCGCCGCCGAGAATCGGCGCAGCCGTCTTTGCGGACTGCAGATCGGACGGCTGAAGGTCGACGCCTTGCCCCTGAACCTGCATGCTTTGCACTTTCTGCGTTATGCTTTCAATTCCCATAGTCGTTATTCCTTTCTGCCTTGAATACACATTAAATCAAAAAAGGTTTCATCATCATGCCGAATTTTTTTTGCCTCTGGGCGAGCTCGTCGTCCGTCGCGGCCTCGAGATGCGACACGCGGGACTCTTCCCTGTCGTCGCGCGGCGTATTCCACGCGTTGTCGTCTTCAGTCTCCAGCGGCTCCAGACCGCGCCGGCGGAGTTCTTGGTTCGCCGCCTCGATCTGCGCCTTTGAAAAATGCATTTGCATCAACTGCTCGCGCGACAGCCCCTGTTTCTCAAGCATGCGGTCGGTCTCGGCAATCCGCAACTCCGCTTGCGAAATGAGGCTGTTGCTGTCCGCAATGGTCTTGCGGATTCGAGCAAGATAGGTCTGCAAATCCTTTTCGTCTTCAGACATTTGGCTTACACTCCCCTTTTGTTGCACATATTATAGCATTTAATGTGCAAGAAAGACAAGCGTTTTCGGTCGCCCGAAAATATGCACAAGCAACCCGCATCCTGTTTTTTTGAAGCAGATCAATCGGCTGAGACAATACCCGCGTCGTGGATAGGCATAAGCTTCAAGAGCGGCACGAAAATGAAACAAGCGATAATCGACCTGACGGCTGCGGTCAAGGAACTTGCAACAGCAATTAAATAAGGGAAAGAAGAAATATGTAGGCGCCTATTCCGCGCGGTACGATATAGGCGTTTCGCCCGTCTTGGCCGTACGATAAGCCTTGGCCTTAGGATCGTAGTAGACGACTTCCACGGCGGGCGTCGCTGGTCTGCCGTCCGCCACGACATAGCGCCGCCACTCGCCAGCCACCCATTCGAAAGCCGCGCCCTCGGGCATCCACTCCTTGGGCAGGTAGCCGTTGTGATTCAGGCGATATGTCACCGTTATCACGTCGTTGGTTTCGACGGACTGGAGATCGAGAGACTCTTCAAACTTAACATCGTCGGCGATAAGTCCGCTGAAATCATCAGGCTGCCCGTCGGCCGGCAATGGTTTTATCTCGATTTGCAGCGGCTTGGAACGCACGCCGAACGACGAAGACCATCTGCTCCACCCGCCATTGGCCGTCCGTGCGACAGTGGCCATACCTTGCACGTCAAACGTTATTTTGCCTTTGAACGGCACATCATAGCGGACGGGCACGGCAAGGCGCTTGACGACATTCGAGGCGTTTTGGGCGGGCGCATCAGGCAAAACCTCGAAATCGCCGGTCTGCCGCATCCCGAACGTCTCGGACGGGGAAAGACGTATCTGCCCGATGGAAACGCCTTTAGGCGCTTCTAGCTCCAGAATGAACCTGAAACCGTCCCCGACCTGGAGCAACGGCTTGTCCACCGAGACCGAGGCCGAAATATCCTGCGCCACTTGGGGGGCGCCGCCGATGGATATGTTGAAGCCGCCATGCGCAGGCATATTCAGCATTTGCATCATATCCTGACGCGCCTGGCGATGCATTTCTTCGATCAAGTCGAACGGATCGATGGCTTGGGCGAAAGACGGCAGCGCGAAAAGGCTAACAAGAGCCAGGCAGGCGAGCGCCTGCACAACGCGGCCCAAAAGCCAGAACAACGCGACAAGTGCCGCGACTGAACCGGCGACGAGCAAAACGCGCCCCTTCCAGGCATAGCGCAAGACAGGGCGTGCCAACTGACGCCACACCGGCAACTCGGCGTTGGGGTTTTGGGATTTTGCCGCAAGCGCGGCGATGATTCCGCGCTCTATGGCGGGGGTCTGTCCGATATGCCATTCAAGGCGCGAATATATCGCGAGCGCGCGACGCCAATCGCCCTCCAGAATGGCGCATCTCGCTTCATTCAACCTGGCCTGCGCAAAAGCGAAAGAGGAAAAGGCATCGGCCGACGGATTGGAGCAAGCCTTGCGCCAGGCGAAAAGTTCGTCATCCGAAAGCGAATCGGGAGGGTCTGTTATCAGCGCATCGGGCCCGGGCATCGACTCTTCGTCGACCTCGGCCATTTCATCCACTACAATATCGGCGCCGGGTTTGGCGTGGACGGGTATTGCGTTAGACCTGACGAGACGCTTTTCGCCGTTTGGCCCTTCATATTCGAATTCCAGACTGGGAAACCACAAAACCCCGTCACGCATCGGGCGCACCCTATAAGTCAAACGGCGGGCGTCGCTGAAGGTGTCGGTCTTCGCGCTGGCGTCGTCGAGCTTCCAGTCGGCGCGGTTCACGGCACGCGAAAGGGCCGGAGGATGAAGCGAGGCGAAATCGGCCGCGCCGATAAAGTCGACCGTAAGCACGAGCGGATCGCCCACCTTCGCATTGTTGACGTCGAAGAAGGCTCTGGCGCGCAAGCTGTCGCCTGTGACGCCTGCGAGCTGGACAGCGGCCACGATAACAGGCAAGATCGTCATTGCGGCGTCACCTTGAAGCGAATCGTCACCGAGGGGTTCTGGGTCAGGAAGTCCAGCGACAAGCCCGGGACCGACGACACGAGCGCCGCCGCCTGCAAGACGGTCGAGTCCGCCTTCGAATCGCCTGAACTTTTCACAAGCGTATAGCCGAGAACGCGTCCGCCATCGCCGAAGCGCACTTTAAGGTGCATTTCCTTCAGATCGGCAGTCCATGGCGGACGATTCCATTTGGCGTAAAACGCGGCTTTGATGAGGGATATGCAACGCTGCGCCTCGTTGTCGGCGAGCTGATTGGAAGAGCCTGGCTTGTAGCCCTGATTCAAGAGCTTCCGTATATCCGCCTCGGACATGTTCTGCTTCTGCGTTTTGCCGTTGCCGCTCGGGGTGTCCTTTACGACAATCTTCGGCGGGGTCTTGACGACCTTGGAGCTTTCGCGCATGCGCTCGAGGCGTTCTTTCATAAGCTCCTCCTTCGTCTTCTCCGGCGGCTTCGGGGGGTCGGGCTTCTTCTCCTCTTTCGGCTTTTCCTCTTTAGGCTTCTCTTTGGGCTTGGGCTTCTCGACGATCTGCTCCACGGCCTCTATTTTCTCCTCGACCTTCGGCGGCGCAGCGGGCGGGGCCGGCTTTGGCGGCTCGACCTTCGGCGGGGGATTGTCGAGCGGAGGTGGCTCGTTCTCTTCGCCATCGAGGTTCTCGTTGACGACAACCGTAAGATCGATCGGTATCACGGTCTCGCGCGGCTTCAGGTGGAGGGCGGCGAAAAGGCAGAACAAGAGAAAGGCCGCAACGTGCAAAGCGATCGCGAGGCCGATGTTTTTGGCACCGAGCACTTCGGGCTTGGGGGCGTCTTCTTCTCTCTCGTAAATCATTTTTCCACAGTGACCAGCGCCATCCTGCGCACTTTGCACTTGTATACGACCTTGACGACATTCATGACACTGCCGTAGTCCAGCCGCTCGTCGCCGCGCACCAGGACAGGCACGTCAGGGTCTTCGGCGGCCATCGCCGCAAGCGTGGACTCGAGCTCGTCCAAGGTGATCGGCTTGTCCTTGAAGAATATCCTGTTGTTCTTGTCTATGGTGACGACATTGGCCTTCTTGTCCTTCGTAGGCAGCTGATCGGTCTTCGCCTGCGGCAGCATTATGGATATGCCCTGCTCCAGGGCGGGCAGCGTAACGATGAACGTAACAAGAAGGAGAAACGTCAAATCGATCAAGGAATTCATATCGATCGCCGCTTTCGGGCGATCGCCGCGGCCATGTCTGCGACGGCGAGACATTTACGCGCTCCTCCCTTGATATTCGCAGGCGATTCTGCCGGTAAGCTCGTCGGCAAAGCCTTCCATATCGGACATTATGCCGCGTATCGTGGCATTCATGCGATTGAACGCTATGACTCCGGGAATCGCGATAAGCAGACCGACAACCGTCGTGACAAGGGCCGCCGATATCGACGGCGCTATCGTGGCGAGGTTGGCGCTGCCGGCGCTGCCCATTTCGGCAAAAGCGTCCAGAACGCCCCATACGGTGCCCAAGAGGCCCAGCATTGGAGCCAGAGCGACGACGGTCGCGATCACACCCATTCCGTTCTCGAGGCGGATTTCCTCCTCGTCAAGAATATGCTCGCACGCGCTGCGCACCAGTTCGACCTCGCGCGCAGTCAGGGCCGCCGCGCCATCGCCGGTAGTCTGGCGGCCGGCGAGAAGCCCGCGGACGTTCGGCGAGAGGAGGTTTAGCAAACGCTCGCACGTATGGGCATAGATGGCGACCACGCCAGTCGCGGCGGAAGACGGCCTATGGTTCAGGTAATACTCGATCACATCGCCGGCGCTCGCAAAATCGCGCAGAAAACGCCTCGTCAGGCGGGCCACGAAGCGGAGTTCCTTGTATTTGCCGATGATTACTGCGAACATGACGACGCTACCGAGCAACTGCACTGCGACAATCGCCTGTCCCATCAGGTTGGACCCGACAAATCCGTTTACGAGGGAATCAGCCAATAGCATATCCGGTTTCTCCTTGCTCTTTGTTGCGTTAAAACTCGCTGGAGTCGCAGACCAGGGATTCCATGATATAGTCCTTGCGCTCCGGCGTATTGTTGCCCATGTAGAACTTTATGGTCTTTTCGACATCGGTATCGTCTGCACATGTGACGGGGGTGAGACGCATCTCCGGACCGATGAAATCCTTGAACTCCTTTGCGTTCAATTCGCCGAGGCCCTTGAAGCGGGTCGTCTCGCAAAGGCGGCCGCACTTGCGCTGGGCGCTGATCTTCTCGACCTCGGAAAAGCAGTAATACTGCTCCTTCTTGTTCCTGACGCGAAACAGAGGGGTTTCGAGAATGTAGACGCGCCCATCGGTTATGAGCTGACGGTAGAAGCGCATGAAGAATGTCGTGAGCAGCATCCGGATGTGGAGGCCGTCCACATCGGCATCAGTCGCGAAAATGATCTTGCCGTATCTGAGATGGTCGATGGTGTCTTCGATGTCCAGCGTCTTGATCAGGTTGAAGAATTCCTCGTTTTTGTAGAGGACGTCCTTGTTCAGGCCGCAAGTATTGAGGCATTTTCCGCGAAGGAAGAACACCGCCTGGTTCATCGCATCGCGGGCATTGCCGAGCGTACCACCGGCCGACTTGCCTTCGGTGAGAAAGATCATCGTATCTTCGCCTTCGGCCTTGCCGCTCTTTTTGTCGATCTTGTCGAGCTTGAGATGGTTTTTGCAGTCCTTCAACTGGGGGACTCTCACCGAAACGGCCTGCGAACGTTCGCGAGCCTGCTTTTTTATGGTGTTGAGCTGCGAGCGTATCTTGCCGGTCTCCTCGATCTTCGCGATCAGCTTTTCGGTCTCGGACGGCGCGCGGTGAAGTTCGGCGTCAATGGCCTTCTTCATTTCGGCGACGAGATCGGACCTTATGTCGTTCATCACGAACTTGATCTTGGTCTGCCCCTCGAAAACGGGGTTCATTATGCGCAGGCTGACCGCGCCTATAAGCCCGTCGCGTATGTCGTCGCCGTCGAACTTCTTCTTGGCGTCATAATCGTTTAGAGCCTTCGTCAGTGCCTCTTTGAACGCCGTAAGATGGGTTCCGCCGTCCGTGGTGTACTGCCCGTTGACGAACGAATGGTATTCTTCGCCGAAGCGGTTGGTATGGGTGAATATGATTTCGAGATTCTTCGTTTTGACGTGGAACGGCGCGTAGAGTTTCTCGAACTGCGCCTCGTCGGCGATAAGATCGGCCAAACCGTGGTCGGAGCATATCTGCTGGCCGTTGAGGTTGATTGTCAGACCCGCGTTGACATAGCAATACATCTTCATCCGCCGGACGACATGCTCTTCCCTCACCTTGAAATTCTTCAGCACTTTCACATCGGGCTTGTAGCGGATATACGTGCCGTCCGGTTCGCGGGTCTTGCATACGCCGCGCTTCTTCGACTGGAGCCGCCCTTCCTTGAAAAACGCCTCGGAATATTCCCCGCCGCGGAATGCGCGCACCTCGAAAAACTCGGACAACGCGTTAACTGCTTTCGTGCCGACGCCATTCATTCCGGCGGAAAACTGGAAATTGTCGGAATCGAACTTGCCGCCCGTATTCATCTGCGAGACGCAATCGACGACCTTCTCGAGAGGGATTCCGCGGCCGTAGTCGCGGACGCTTGTTTCACCGGTGTCGTAATCGACCGTCACGTCTATCTTCTTGCCGCACCCCATCACAAACTCGTCCACCGAATTGTCGATGACCTCTTTCATCAGGATATAAATGCAGTCGTGGTACATCGCGCCCGTTCCGGGCTCGCCGACGTACATCCCCGGGCGCATGCGTATATGCGTCACCGGATCGAGAGTCTTTATGCTCTCTGCGCCATAATCGTTTTTTGCCATAAAGGTTATTATAACATATTGATCGTATTTTGTCTCAGGCGGACCTCGCCTGCGCATGGTCGCCGCCTATGAACTCGCAAGGAGCCTTCTTGGCGAAAAGTCCCTGCAGAAAGCGGCATCCGTATGTAAAGTGGGTCGCGAACACCCCTGCCGCCGTCACAAGCCATTTGAGAGGATTGAGCGACACGGTCGCAACGGCGACGAGCGCGACATACGCCGGAAGCGCCAGAAGAAACGTCGCCTGCATCCACCAAGCGACCGAACCGGGAACGGTCGAGACGCACGAAACAGGCAGCCACACGAGAAGATACACGACGAACGCGCTCGGCACGAAGTAGCTCAAGTGGAGCGAATTCGACGGGAACCTGCGGCAGAAATACCCGCGATGGAAGGCATAGCGGCCGAGTTGCCTCAGATGGGGCGCGAAGAGCGCCCTCCTGTGATGGTAGACAATTACCCACGGATCGTAAATTATGCGGCTGCCCGCATCGACAATGTCCTTGCAAAGAAGCGTATCCTCGCCCGGCCAGAAGTCTGTTCTGTAGCCGCCGATGCGGTCCAGCAGATTTTTCCGCACGAACAGGTTGCAGCTGGGATAGTCATCCACATCGCGCCTCACGCCACCAGCCTTGTAGCGGTAACGGTAATTGCCGGAAACTAGGATGTTGTCGTACACTCTGCCGCCGAGCTTAGAAAGCCAGGCATCGCCGGGCGGAGTGACGCCAGGCCCCCCGACGGCGCCGATATCCGGCTCGGAGAAATATTTGATGGCGTACTCGAGCCAATGCGCTTCGGGATAGGCGTCATCGTCGATGAAGGCGACGATCTCCCCCTTTGCGGCGTTGATGCCGAGATTGCGCTTTTCGGCAGGGCGCACCTTGCCGGTGTGTATGTAGCGGATACGCCCGTCTTTGGGCAGATCCGCGAGGGCGCCCTCGGACAATTGCGAATCAGGGAGGACGATACACTCCCACTTTTCGTAGCTTTGAGCAGATATCGCCGCCAGACACTCTTTCAGCATCCAGCTTGAATCGGGGCAGGCGATTACGATACTCACCAGAGGATCGTGCGCCAATGGCCTCGGCGCCATTGCTTTGGCGTAATACCGCAAAATGCGCAAGCGGTAGAAAACGGCAAGGGAGTCCATCGCCATCTGCTTGACCGTGGAAGGCTTCAGCGCGCCGAACTTGTTGCCGAATCTGATGCGCACAGGGGCTTCGGCGATCTTCGCTCCGCGGGAATATGCGATCGAGAGAAGCTCAAGATCGAATGCGTACGTTTTGACCAGCATCCTTGCCAGCGCGGGGCCGAGAACTTCGCGCTTGAACAGTTTCATGCCCGTCTGCGTGTCGGTCACCGGGAGTCCGATAAACATCTTTACGAGCGAGAAATAGACGAAGCTCACCAGCCGGCGATGCCAGGGATACTGCACGACAGAACGCTTGTGGCGCTTCGAACCTACCACTATATCGGCATTGTTCTTGACAAGCGCCTCGAAAAAAAACGGCGTCCTTTTGGGATTGATGTCAAGATCGCCGTCAAGCAGCATGACATAGCGCCCCGTCGACGCATTGAAGCCGGCGCGCAGCGAGGCGCCCTTGCCACCGTTGCGCCTGCATATTACGGGCTTGAACAAAACGTGCCTGTAGCCAGACTCCAGCGACTTTACGCGGGAAAGGACTTCGTCGGTCCCATCGCCGCTTCCGTCGTCGACAGGAACAAGCTCCACATTGACGGCATGGCTTTCGAACAGATCGGCGACCTGGCGCAGATTGCCCTCGGCGTCGGCGACAAGCTTGTACAAGGGCATAATCACCGAGAGACGGCCGTTGCCGACCGTCTCCCGCGCGAGTGACCACCTTTCGTCGTTTCTGGTCATCCGTCAGGCAGGCATTACCTGTCGCGAAGCGCGGCCTGCGCAGCGGCGAGGCGCGCAATCGGCACGCGGTAAGGCGAGCAGCTGACGTAGTTGAGCCCGATCTTGTGGCAGAACTCGACGGACGACGGATCGCCGCCGTGTTCGCCGCAGATACCACAGTGAAGTTCGGGACGGGTCGCCTTGCCGTCGGTCACGGCCATCTTCATAAGCTTGCCGACGCCGACCTGGTCGAGCTTCGCGAAAGGATCGTTCTCGTATATCTTCTTGTCGTAGTAGGCTCCGAGGAACTTGCCGGCGTCGTCGCGGCTGAAGCCGAACGTCATCTGGGTAAGGTCGTTCGTGCCGAAGCAGAAGAACTCGGCCTCCTCCGCGATATCGCCTGCGGTGAGCGCGGCGCGGGGAATTTCGATCATGGTGCCGACTTCGTAGTTGAGCTTGATCGAAGCGGCCTGAATCTCTTCGTTCGCGACGCGCACCACGATATCCTTGACAAACTTGAATTCCTTCATGTCGCCGGTAAGCGGAATCATGATCTCGGGCTTGACCGTCCAACCCTTGTGCTTGC
>ONWT01000060.1 GCA_900321575.1 uncultured Lentisphaerota bacterium
ATACGGCGATATTCAACAACGCGGCGCAGATGTGGAACCACGACTTTTATTGGCGGTCGCTCGCGCCGGCCGGGAAGGGTGGCGAACCTTCGCCTGAGCTTATCGCGGCGGTCAAAGAGTCCTTCGGCTCGCTCGACGCATGCAAAGCCGCGCTCGCGGATGCCGCCGTCAAACGTTTCGGGAGCGGCTGGGCGTGGCTCGTGGCGAAGGACGGCAAGCTGGTCGTGGAATCCACGCCCAACGCTGACACGCCGCTCGGGAGACCGGGCGTAAAGCCGCTTCTCGTAATCGATGTTTGGGAGCACGCGTACTATCTTGATTGGCAGAACGCCCGCGCTGCATACGTAAAAGCGGTTGTTGACGGGCACCTCAACTGGGCGTTCGCGTCCGGCAACATAAAGTGACAGGCCCATGCCTTGGTACAAATGAAGTAAAGTATCTGACATGAAGAAAATATTGTCGGCATTTGTCGTTGTGATGGTCTCTGCGTTGGCGCAGTCCGCGCCATCCGTGTCGCTCAGCGTCCCGAAAGGCTGGATTGAGGATGTCGCAAAGGCGAGGGCTAAGGCCGCCTTGCAGGGCAAGTTCGTCTTGATGGCGTTTTCGGGCTCGGACTGGTGCGGATGGTGCGTCCGTATGGAAAAAGAGGTGTTTTCGCAACAAGAATTCGTGGGCAAGGCGTCCCGGAAATATGTGCTTGTGATGATCGATAGCCCGCGCGACAAGTCAAAACTGTCCGATCTCGCGGCGTCGCAGAACCAGGAAATAGCGCGGCAATATCGGATTGGCGGCTATCCTTCCGTGGTGATAACCGATTCGAAGGGCGAGGAGGTGAACCGGCATAGCGGCTATGTGCGGGGCGGTCCAAAGGCCTTTCTCGAAAGGCTGGACAAATTGACGGCCGGCGTAAAACGTCCGTCATTGGGTATGGGGGCGTATCCGCTTGGGCAAGGCGATTTGGCTCCGCTACTTGTCTGCCGCGCCGGCGAATGCACGGGGGAGCTCGAGGTGGACGTCAATCTCGAGGTTTCGCGCAGGCCGGTAAAGACTTTGAACGCGAAAAACTGCGATATGGAGGCGGTCAGGGCGCTGCTGGATAGGATGGCGGCCGAAATCAACGCAATGACGGCCGGCACCGGCGGAAGCCCTGCGACGCATCTCAAGGCGCTCGACGCGTTGTTCGGGCAATACGCCAAGGAGGCGAAACTTTCCAAAGAGGAAATGCTTGAAGCGCAAATACGGCTCTTGTTCCGCCTGTGCAAGGGCGCCCAATCGCCGGATGTCCGCAAGGCGGCCGAGACGAAGCAGGCGGAGTTGATGCGGCGGGCGAAGAGTGCAGAGGACTACATCGCCAGCGAGGAATTGCGTCTGATGCCGGACGGACTGCCGTTGGACGGCATGTTCCAATGGGAGGCGCCGAAGAAGCTATCGGCGGCCGTTTCGGAAGGCAGTCTGAGCGACAAGGGCTTGAGGTCTGCGCAGAGGGAAGTGCTGAAGACCGTCCGCAAAATGCAGATCGCCAAGGGCGCGGCGGCGAATGCCGTGACAATGCTGGCGGCGTGCGAAACCTCGGAAGAGGCGAAGAAGCGTCTCTCAGAGCTGGACGGCGCGTTTTCGTCGTACGAAAAGCTGCGCACGGCCGCTTTGGGCAGGTTCGCCTATTCCGCAGACGAGAAGGCGGCGGCGAAGGTCGGCATTCTGAAAGACCACATTGATCTTCTCAAGGCGATTGCGGAGCAAATCGGGAACGAAGCCGCCGCTCAAGTCAATGCTAGAATCTCCGAGCTCGAGGCAATGGCCGGGGCTATGGACAAGGATCGCCACTCAAACCGCCAACCGCGAAAACCATGAACGCAACAATGCGCAAGCTGTCTTTCATGATGGCCATAGTGATTATGGCCGTACTCCGGGCAAATGCGTCCGAAAGCCTTGAAGACGAGGCTCGGCGCACCGGAAAGGGCGCGATTGTCCTGCAGGTCGGCAGCGATTGGTGCGTCTCGGGCGAGAAAGTGCGCAAGGTGTTCGAAAGCGGGGAGTTGCTGGAGAAGATCGGCGACAGGTTCGTGCTCGGCGTCTATGATGAAATGGAAAAACCCACCGAGGCGGCGACCAAAGCCAACGAGCGGGTCAAATCGCTTCTCGTGCGCACGCAGTGTTTTCCGGCAATGACATTTTACACGCCTTCGATGAAGATCGTCAGGCAATGGGACTGCATTCCGCAAGACGCCGGACTCGACACTCTTTGCAAAGCGGCATCCGACGCCTGCCAAATAGGCTTGTGGGCAGAGGAGGTATCCAAAAAGGCCGCCGAGGCTAGCGGCCAAGAGGCGGCGGACATGTACGGACGGATCTTCGAAAAGCTTTTGGGGCCGATGGTGCAGAGCGGCTCCAACCGATACTTCGATGATTTCACAAGAGGAGCACATGGCTGGAAAGAGGAGTGGGAGGCGCTTTGCGGATTGGATGCAGGCGACAAGTACGGATGGAAGGCGCATTTCCTCATGGATGAGCAGGAGACCGTCAAAATGGTCGCCAAGTTCGCCGCGCTCAAGAGAAAATCTTACGAGGAGGCCAAAGATCTTCTCAAAAAGATACGGACCATACCGGTCGAACATCTTTCGGACAACCAGCGGCAATCCATCGACATAATGGAATATGCCCTTGAAACCGACGAACTGGACACGCCGCTCACACCTGAGGCAAAAGCCCTGCTTCAAGGCGTTCTAGCGCTTGACGGCGATACTTTTTGGGGGCGGTTCGCCCGCGGCCGCCTCATTCTGGACGGC
This sequence comes from uncultured Lentisphaerota bacterium, assembly GCA_900321575.1. GTDB lineage: Bacteria > Verrucomicrobiota > Kiritimatiellia > RFP12 > UBA1067 > UBA1067. The sequence continues at coordinate 2,787 of ONWT01000060.1, forward strand.
GAACAGATTGCAACGCGAGACCGTCCGAAAGCGAAAATGGTTCTGCGGCCGAAAAAACCGGCAGAACGGATTTCGTTTGCGCTGGACAAATCGGTGGCGGCGATAAAAAACATCCAGCCGGACGCCAAGCTCAACGAGCGGAAGAAACTCGAAATCGCCAGATATGCGGCGCTCAGGCTTATAGGCAATGAGGGCTGGCAAAAGCTGGTCTCGCGTCAGGGTTCCGCAAAATTCGTGCGCGCATTCCTCAATGACCGCACCTGGCTGGAGGACTTCGCCTGGAACGGTCTCATTCCGCAAGCCGGCGACAGGCAAAATGAATCCGGCGAGCCCGGAGCGGGCGCAGCGGCCATATTGGCGCTCGAGTCGCTGGTGTATCAAGACAATGGTCGGTGGGTCAAATTTAAGGACGGCAAGTTCGCGGACAACGAAGGGCGAAGGTTCATGACGGCGCTCGCGTTGAACTATCCCGACAAGGACGAGGAGTGGCTGTCTGGAGTGCTGGAGGCCTATCGCGCCACTGCGCAAGCGGGAAGACTGCACAAGTCGGCCTATAGGCAACCGGTGTGGATGTGGCGCATGGCCCTCAACTTTTACTATATCGACAATGTTGCCGGACAACAGTATTTCATGGACCGTATCGTCAATGTCCCGGTAAGGGAGTATGCCAAGGTTCCCTGGACCGTTCTCGGCACCGGCGGTAGAAACTGTTTCGGAAGGAATCTGGATGTGGATCAAGTGTGGCGAAATGCCGGCGGGGAGCCGCTGTTGAGATATGCGAGCGTGACGGGCGGAGGGGCGCGGCAGATTTCTGGGTTTGCCGTGGCGTGCGCCAGTTCGCGCGGCGTTCCCGCGTCGGTTGTCGTGCAACCGCAGTCCCATCTTGCTTTTTCGTATCGGGAGGTGGACGGAGTGTGGAGGTTGGGGTATAATGTTGTATATCCGTCTTCGATGCATTTCTGCTTCTGGCCGCACGACAAACCGCGACGTCCCTGGCAGTATGTGACGGCGGTGGAGTCCACCTTCGGCGTCGACCGCGAGGTGCGCCACGCGGCCGACCGCATGCTCGCTTTGGCCAATCTGGCCAGGGAGTCCAAGCGCGACTTCGCGACGGTTGAAAAGTATTACAGGCGCGGATGCGGTCTGCATCCCGGGCATTATGGCGCATGGCTCCAGTACGAGTCGTATCTGTTGTGGGCAAATGCTCTGGCGGACGACTTCGTTGGGTATGCCGATGCATTGGTCGAAGGCTACAAGGCCGGGAGACAGCCGTTGTGGGATTTGCTTACGCCGTATTTCGAGTGCGTCGCAAGGCAGCGGGGCGCGGAAGCGAACAAGAAGGAGATCTTGCGGTTAGAGCCTGCAATAAAGACATCTCCGGGCAGACTGGACGAAGAGACCGATTTCGGCGCCATGCGCAAAAAATGGGGGATGTAAACATGCAGCTTATGCCTTATGCAGGTGTTGTTTCTGCGGCCCTCTTGGCTGGTGCGCTCGCGGGGTGTTGTGCCGATGCTGCAGAAATAAAGCTTCGTGCGCGAACAATTTATCCCGCCAAGGAGATTGCCTGTGCGGGGGGCTTTCAAGCCGGTGCATGGATTGTTCAATCTCCGGGCGAGGCGACGGCCGAATGGCGCGAAAGCCTTCTCGCCACGGGGGCGCGAATACACGGTTATCTGCCCGAGAACGCCTTTCTTGTCGTTGCAGATGCCGATTCGCTCGGGCACATCGCCGAAAGCGTGCCGCATTCTTACCTCGGGCCCTATCTGCCATCGGACAAGCGTGTCGCTCGCGGCGCGGAGCCGAACCGCGAATTTCTTGTCGTCGTTTTTGACGAATCGCGCCGCGCCGAAGTGGCTGGGAGAATCCACGAAATCGATGGTTGCCAGGTGATCTTCGATGCTGGCGAAATCGTGAGGGCGCGCCTCACGCCTACCGCGCTCGATATAGTTGCTTCTTGGGACGAAGTGGCGTGGATGGATTTGTCGGTCGTTAACATAAGCAGGCCAATGTGTGACCGCGCCTGCAGCACGGAGTCGATGGATGCAGACCGCGTTTGGCCGCAATTGGATGGCGCGGAAGGGTTGACGGGGCGTGGACAGGTCGTGGCGGTTGCAGATACCGGACTGGACAACGGAGATCTCGCGACACTCCACGAGGACTTGCGCGGCAGGGTTTCGCGCGTCTATGCAATAGGGCGTCCGGGTGACTGGAGTGATTTCATAGGGCACGGAACGCACATTTGCGGCAGTGTCATGGGCAATGGCGCAATGTCGGGAGGGCGTGTGAAGGGCTTGGCTTACGGGGCTACGCTGATAATGCAGTCGCTGTGCGGCGCCAACGGCGAAACCGCACGGCCTACCGATCTCGCCGATCTCTTTCGGCAAGCCTACACGAATGAAGGCGATGTCGCTGGGGCGAAAATACACTGCAACAGCTGGGGCTCGGGACGCGACGACGACGCGGACGGCGCTGAGCTTCTGGGCGCATATGTCGAGGATTGCCGCGTTATCGACCGCTTCTGCTTCGAGCACCCCGATTTTCTCGTGCTGTTCGCTTCGGGCAACGATGCGGCGGACTGCGACGGAGATGGGATAGTGGACCTGGATTCGCTCAATTCGCAGGCGACGGCGAAGAACATAATTGCGGTAGGCGGTGCCGAAAGCGTCCGCCCCGCAGGCCATTCGTACGGCAAGATATATCCGAGCCGCTATCCCTCTGAGCCTATCGCCGGCGACGACATAGGCGCGCCTCGAAACGGGGGCACTCGCGGCATGGCGGCGTTTTCCGGGCGTGGACCCTGCGATGACGGCCGCATAAAGCCGGACGTGATCGCTCCAGCCACGATGATATGTGCGCCGCGCTCAAGCGTGATGCGCCGTCCTTTGAAGGGACCGTATCACTTCAAGAACGGGACTAGCATGGCGGCTCCTCTTGTCGCAGGTGCGGCGGCACTGGTTCGCGAATGGCTTCTGCGCGATTGCGGCATTGGGAATCCGGACGCGGCGACAATCAAGGCTGCGTTGATTGCGGGCGCGAAAAGCCTTGTTCCAGGGCAGTATGGCGAAGAACGGTGGCGTGAAATTCCGGATAATTCACCCAATCCGGTCGAGGGGTGGGGAATGGTGGATGTGGCGCGAAGCGTCGGCATTGACGGCAGGATGTCGGTTTATGACGCCAATGTCATAGCTGAAGGCGAGAAATCGTCATTCGCCATCATGGCGAACGGGGGAGATTCGCTGTCCATAGTTCTCGCCTACGCCGACGCGCCTGCCGAGATGGCGGCGGCTAGCCAGCTTGTGAACGATTTGGATCTTTGCGTTGTTTCGCCGTCCGGCAAGAGGATATTCCCGAACTCGCTCGACGGGCCGGACAGACTGAACAATGTCGAGGGCGTGAAAATCGCGCTTGCCGAAGACGGCGTGTACGGAATCGAGGTTTCGGCGAGGGCGATACGCGTACCCATGGCGCAACAGCTCACTGGGGGCCGGCGAAATGCGACGCGCTATTCGCTCGTGGCCGCAGTGTTTCCCAAATCTGGACTTCACACGACACCCAAATCTGCCCTATTGACGGAAGCGGGGAGAAATTGATACAATAACAACATCACCGTTGGAGGGGGCGGGTGCCTTTGAAGGCGGTCAGTACAAACAGAAGGAAAGAATCAGATGGAAATATATGTTGGTAACCTCGCGTACGCGACGACCGACGAGGGGCTCAAGGCGGCGTTCGCGGCTTATGGCGAAGTTACCGCCGTTCGTGTCGTGACCGATCGTATGACCGGCCGCAGCAAAGGCTTCGGCTTCGTCACTATGCCCGATGCCGCGCAGGCTCAGGCGGCGATCGATGCCCTTAACGGACACGAGCTCGACGGGCGCACCGTGCGCGTGAACGAGTCTCAGCCCAAGCCTCGCGAAGAGCGTCGCGGCGGTTTCCGCGGCGGTGATCGCGGCGGATATCGTGGCGACCGTGGCGGTGATCGTGGTCCTCGCCGCGAAACCCGCTGGTGAATGTCGGCGCTTGTCGATGATGCAAACACGTGGCACGGTTTTGAGACCGTGCCATTCTTTTTGGTATAATACGCACTATGAACGATGAACTTTGCATGAAGGCCGTTTCCGGCCTAAAGAAGCGCGGCTACGATGCCGTATTCGCCAAAACTGCCGCAGAGGCGGCGGAGATTGTCATGGCAGAAGCCGAAGGCGCCGTCAGCGTCGGCTGGGGCGGCAGCGAGAGCGTTAAGGCGCTTGGCGTGCGCGAAAGGCTCGCGGCGGCCGGCAAGGAGATACGCGACCATGAGCTTGTGATGGATCTCTTTCTGTTGAGCGCGAATGCTTTGACGGCAGACGGGCGAATCGTGAATATCGACGGGCGCGGCAATCGCGTCGCGGCTTCGATAGCGGGGCCGAGGCGTGTCGTATATGTGATCGGGGAGAACAAAATAGTGGATGGCGGCGTCGACGAGGCAATCGCCCGCATCAAGAAATGCGCCTGCCCGCCAAATTGCCGCAGGCTCGGCAAGAAGACGCCGTGCGCCGTTACGGGTGTGTGTGCAGACTGCGATTCGCCAGACCGCATATGCAAGGTGACTGCGATATTCGACCGCAAGCCTACGGGCGTCTCCGCGCTGGCGATAGTGGTCGGGGAGCCATTGGGATATTGAGGAGCGGGATGAGGTTTGTCGTTACTGCCGGCCCGACCAGGGAATATCTTGATCCAGTAAGGTTTCTCTCGAACCCTTCGACCGGCAAGATGGGCTTTGCCGTGGCACGCGCCGCGGCCGAGCGCGGGCACGAGGTCGTTCTCGTGGCGGGGCCTGTCGGGCTCGGCACGCCCAAGGGCGTCGTTCGCATAGACGTGACGAGCGCGAGGCAGATGTTCGCCGCCGTGAAGGAATCGCTCGGTGACGGCGATTGCGTGTTTGTTGCGACTGCGGCCGTGGCGGATTGGCGTCCCGTCAAGTGCGCTGCGCAAAAGCTGAAGAAGTCGCAGATGTCCGGCACGATCAGGCTCGCGAGAAACCCCGACATCCTGAAGAGCGTCAAGTGCCGCCACAAGATCGGTTTCGCCGCAGAAACATGCGATCTCATGCGGGAGGCCGCCAGGAAGTGCCACGAGAAGGGGCTTGAGATGGTGGTCGCCAACGATGTCACGCAGAAGAACGCCGGATTCGGCAGCGACACGAACAAGGTGGTTTTCGTGAAGAAGAACGGCGATGTAGAGGCTCTGCGGATGATGGGCAAATTGGCGGTGGCGCGCCGCATCGTGCGTTTCGCGGAGGGCCTCGCATGACGGCGCCGAAGGTCTTCGTTCTCAATGGGTGGGCCGCGAGCGGCAGCGCGTGGAGTTTGTGCAGGTTTGAACGCGAGCGTGTGTTTTCGTATGTCGAGCAGTTGGATGGCCGACCCGAAGAGGCGATTGCGGACGAGTCCGACATTGTCCTCGTCGGCTGGTCGATGGGCGGCAGCTCTGCGCTGAGACTTGCGCTGAGATGGCCCGGCAAGATTCGCGCTCTTGTGTTGATCGCCGCAACGCCGCGAATGATGCAGGATGTCGCGACCGGCTGGCGCGGAATGAGCGAACGGCGCCTTGCCGCGCTGAAGAAGGGCCTTTTGATGACAGGGGGCGGCGGCTTGTTCGGTCCACCCGAAGGCAAGCCCGATCCGTATATTGCGGACGACGAGGCGAATCTCGATCGCGGGCTCGAGTATCTCGTCTCCACGGATTTGCGGCAGAGTCTCATGGCGTCGGACGCTTTGCGGAGAAAGGGCGGCTGCGTGAGAATATTCCAGAGTGACCGTGACGGCATCGTAAGGCCGGAGAATGCGTCTTTTCTCGGAAAGGTTTTTCCGGGCGCAAAGGTAGAGATGGTGTCCGGTGCGGAGCATGCGCTACCGATTTTTATTCCCGAGTCGATAGACAAGGCCGTCAAGGAGGTGTTGACATGATGTATGCGCTGAGAAATTGCAATGTCCTCTTGCCCGAACACAAGGTGGAGAAGGGTGATGTTTTCATAGATTACGAATCCGGCAAAATCGAGAGACTCGTTTTTGACGGTTCCCGCGTGGATGCCGACGTTGAGTTGAATCTCTCGAACCATCTCGTAATGCCCGGACTTGTCAACTGCCACTGCCACGCGCCCATGACGCTCGTTCGCGGACTTGGCGGAGGGTTGCCTCTTCAGCGGTGGCTCGAAGAAGCGATATTTCCGGTCGAGGCAAAAATGACCGACGAGGATGTCCACGCCGGCGCGGTGTGGGGCGCGATGGAGATGCTTGCTGGCGGAACGACATGTGTGGCCGATATGTACGACCACAACTACGCCACCGCGTTTTTGGAGGTTGGAATGCGTGCGCGCGTGTGCGTGCCCGGGCTCTCAATCGTGCCGGGCAGGCTGGAACTTTGCGTCGCTTCGACCCGCGATTGGAACAAATGGATGCGCGAAGAGCCGAAAGGCGATGTCTATATGGACGTGTGCGTCCACTCCGAGTATCTGACTGACGAGACGTTCTGCCGCGGCCTCGCGGAGGCCAACAAGGAGCTTGGGCGCAGGCTGCACTTCCATTGCAGCGAGACGAAGCGCGAGCATGAAGAGTGCATCGCGCGGCACGGCAAAACGCCGATAGCATATCTGGCGGACACGGGCCTTTTGGACCATGGAGGATATGCGGCGCACTGCGTTTGGTGCACTGATGACGACTTTCGCATAATGGCTGAGCGCGGAGTCTCGCTAGTCCACAATCCGACCAGCAACATGAAGCTCGGCTCTGGCTTTGCGCGAGTCGCCAGGGCGATGGAGCTCGGCGTAAACGTTGCGCTTGGGACGGATGGTGCGGCCTCCAACGACAACCTCGACATGTTCGAGGAGATGCATCTTGCTTCGCTCATACACAAAGGCATCGCGCTCGACCCTACAGTGCTTTCGCCGTGGGACATAATCGATATGGCGACGGTCAACGGAGCAAAGGCGCTTGGACGCGACGATATAGGCGAGATCGCCGTGGGCAAGAAGGCGGACTTGTGCGTTGTCGATCTCGACAAGCCGCATCTCGCGCCGGCTCTGGATTTGGCCAATTTGGTCGTCCATTCGATGCATGCGAGCGATGTGGCGATGGTTTTTGTCGATGGCGATTCCGTTTACGACAAGAGGCGTGTCGGGGCGGAGTTTGACGGGGTCTACACGGGGTTCGCAAAGGCCAAGGCCGATTTGCTAGCCGCCGTCAAGCGTCTAATATGATATAATACAAGCCATGAAAGCATTTGTAATATCAATGGATAACGAGGCGCAGTGCGTCATCGACAATTTGACCGGGGCAGAAGAACGCCGCGAGTACGGTCGCCGCGTGATTCGCGGAAAGCTGTGCGGCGAGGATACGTTTCTCGTTGTCTCCGGAATAGGAAAATCCAACGCGGCGGCGGCGACGCAGTTCGCCATACAGACCGGCGCCGATGCCATAATCAATGTCGGCGTAGCCGGCGGTCTCGAATCGTCCATGGAAGTGGCCGACATCTACGAAGTGGACAGTGCGGTGCAGTACGACTTCGACCTCGCGGCGGTAAACGGGACAATGGTCGGCACGCTCGACGAGCGTTCCACGCCCTACATTCCGCTTTCGCCCACGGGCAAGCTCGTCGCGAAGTCGATCGGCACTGGCGACCGCTTCAACGACAGAGAAGACGACAATGAACTGCTGCTCAATGTGCTTGCATGCTCGTTGCGCGATATGGAATGCGCGGCGGTTGCGCATGTGTGCGAGAGGGCGAAAGTCCGTTGCGTCGCCTTCAAGTGTGTGACGGATGTCCTCGGCAAGGGCGCGATGACGGGCCAGTATGTCGACAATCTTTCGCGCTGCCTCAAAAAACTGAAGGCCGAGATACCCGCGCTCTTCGCGAATGTTTGAAGTCCGCGGCTATATGCTGGACGTGAGCCGCGATCGCGTGCCCACGCTCAAGACATTGCGCGAGATTGTCGATCTTCTCGCGCGATGCAATTACAACCAGCTGCAGCTGTACACCGAACACGCCTTTGCGTATTCGGCACATCCCGAGGCGTGGGGGGAGGCCGATCCGGTTACGCCTGAAGACGTGCGCAAGCTCGACGCCTATTGCAGGATGCAGGGTATCGAGCTTGTTGCGAACCAGAATACGTTCGGCCATATGGAGCGTTGGCTCAAACTGCCGCGCTACAATCCACTCGCGAAGTTTCCCAAAGGCGGAGCGATCACACCATGGGGCGCGGTAAAGAAATACCCGACGACACTAGATCCCGCGAACCCCGGCTCCATAGCGCTCGTGGAATCTTTGTTCGACGAGCTTCTGCCGAACTTTTCGTCTCCGCTCGTGAATATCGGCTGCGACGAGACGTTTGAGGTCGACGATCCCGAAGAGTATCTTGCGTTTCTGCTAAAAGTCTGCGAGGCGGCCAGGAGGCACGGCAAGAGACCGATGTTCTGGGGCGACATAATACTCAAGCATCCCGAGATGGTGTCCAGACTGCCCAAGGACCTAATCGCGCTCGATTGGGGGTACGAGGGGAACCATCCGTTCGCGAAAGAGTGCGCGACGTTCAAGTCGGCCGGGCTTGATTTCTACGTCTGCCCGGGCACATCGTCATGGAGATCTCTCGGCGGACGCGTGGAGAATATGCGGGAGAATCTCGAGGCGGCCGAGCGCGCGGGGCGGCTCAACGGCGCAAAGGGGTATTTGGTGACAGATTGGGGCGACGAGGGCCATTGGCAGCCGCTTGCCGCATCTTTGCCCGGCCTCATAATGGGCGGCGCCTTCGCTGCCTCTGGAGCGAAAGCCGCAAAAATGGATCTGGAAACGGAGCTCAACAGCGTCATGGGCGTTCCGCTGGGCGGAATACTTCTGCGCCTCGGCACGCTGTATCTGAGGGGTGGCGCGATAAGGGCGAATTGTTCCGAACTTTTCAATATTCTCGCAAACGGCCACGGCTATTCGCGCCATCCCGGTCTAACGCAAGGCGTTCTCGATGAAATAAGCGGCGTGGCCAATGGGTGCCGTATAGCGGCCGAGAGATATGCCGACAGAAACGATTGGGCGAAAGAAATCGTTTACATGTCGAATCTGATAGATTGCGCCTGCCATAGGCGAGATGAAGGCCGCTTGCGCGCATTGAGGGCTGAGCACGGCATGATTTGGCGCCTTCGTTCTCGCGAGGGCGGCAGAATCGATTCGTTGGCGAAATTGCCGAGATTCTGACCGGCGGCTTATTTGTCGCCGGTGAATTCGCACATGGTGTCGGCTTCCGGACTGTTGATTCCGTCGTGCTTGAAAACCTTGATTAGGGTGAGCGCGACGATTTTCGCGTCAAGCGCCAAAGAGCGATGATCTACATACCAGACGTCAAGCCGAAATTTGTCTTGCCATGAAATGGCGTTGCGTCCGTTGACCTGCGCCCAGCCGGTTATTCCCGGACGCACTTTATGGCGGCGCATTTCTTCTTTGGAATATCGCGGCAGATAGCGAACAGGCAGCGGGCGAGGGCCGACAAGCGACATCTTGCCAGAAAGCACGTGCAGCAATTGAGGCAATTCGTCGAGAGATGTCGCGCGGAGAAACCGTCCAAGGCGTGTCGTGCGTTCGCCGTCGGAGCCTTCGCCGTTGCGCATTGTGCGAAACTTGAGAAGGCGAAACGCCCGCCCGCGCAGACCTGCGCGTTCCTGGGAGAACAAAACGGGTCGCCCCATGGCCGCCGCCACAAGCGCGGCGACGGTAATCGCAACCGGCACCCACAGCGGCGCCGAAAGAATCACTAAACAAACCTCTAATGCGCGTTTCACAAGAAATATTATAGCAAAAAGAATTCCCCCTTGCGCAATGGTGGGGAATAGTGTATAATAGTGTCACAAAATGTCAAGGAAGGAAGTGCAGAGTGTCGCAATGTCGACAAGCGTTGAATCGAGCCCACTAGTGGGGCGTTTCGATCACGCGCTTGATCCCAAGCGCCGATTGACCATACCGAGCGTGTGGCGAAAGGCGATGGGGAATCCCGACTTTGTGTATGCCATGCCCGATCGGGAGCAGCGTTGCGTCAATCTTATGCCTAAGGCTGAGATGGATGTGCTGCTCGGCAAGATACGCGAGAGAGCGCTCTTTGATCCGGCGCTGAATCGCGTGTTCCAGGTGATCGGTTCCATGAGCGAACAGCTCGACCTTGATGTGCAGGGACGAATCCGCGTTAGCGACAAGCTCCTTCAGTATGCCAATCTGACGACGACGGTCGCTATGGTGGGTTCGCTCCGCATGATAAAATTGTGGGATCCTGCAGTGCTCTCGCCTGCAGACGATGTCAATGCGTCCGAACTTGACGCCGCGCTTCTGGCGGCAGGTTTGTGAGGAGTGTGGATATGGGCGAGCGGAAAAAACATATGCCGGTGCTCCTGTCCGAAGCGGTCGATGCGCTGGGGGTCTTTCCCGGCGGCCGATATGTCGACGGCACTCTCGGCCGGGCCGGACATGCGCGGGAGATTGTCGGGCGTGGCGGAAGGGTTCTTGGAATCGACCGCGACGAACAGGCTGTCGCCGAAGTGGGCGCGATGAATATCGACGGTCTTGAAATAGCAAGGGGGAATCATGGTGATGTCGAACAAATCGCACGCTCGCGCGGATGGAACGAAGTGGATGGCGTGCTGCTTGACTTGGGCGTGTCGAGTCCTCAGTTGGATGAGGCTGGAAGGGGATTCAGTTTTTTGCGCGATGGACCCCTTGACATGCGCATGGACAGATCGGGCCGCGTAAGCGCCGCAGATATAGTCAACGGCATGAGCGCCGAAGAGCTGGCGCGCATATTCCGCGAACTCGGCGAGGAGCCGCAGTCTCGCCGCATAGCTTGCGCGATAGTGGAGGCTAGAGAGACTGGCCGCAGGTTCTCGACTACGGTTGAGCTTGCGGAGTTTATCGGGAAGATTGTCGGCAGACATGGCGGGCGAAATCCCGCTACGCGAGTGTTTCAGGCGCTCCGCATGGAGGTGAACGACGAGTTGGGGGAGTTGCGCCGTGCGCTTGCCGGAGGGCTGTCGATATTGCGGGAAGGCGGTCGGTTCGCGGTAATCACGTTCGAATCGCTGACCGATCGCGAGGTGAAGCGTTTCTTTGCGGCTCATGCAGGGCGCGAGATATCGTTGCAGCAGGGCGGCAGCGAATGGCGAGGAGAAACGCCCAGAGTGCGCCTTTTGTCCCGCAAGGCGGTTACGGCTTCAAAAAAAGAAATATTTGAAAACCCAAGATCGCGCAGCGCGAAACTGCGCGTCGCGGAAAAGGAGTAGACAAAACATGAAGAAAAACCGTAGACGTTCCAAGAAAATGTCTGTGATGGCTTCACGCTCGATGCACATCGGCGCTGTTATGGTCATGTTTTTCGTGATGGTCATCTTGAATCTGCTCGCGTCGTCGAGCTGCAATCAGATAATGAAGTCCATAGGCGAAAAGGAGCGCACTCTTGCGAAGCTCGAAGACGAGCGCATGCGCGAGAGTGCAAGGTGGGACGCCATGAAGACCGCCGACAACATAGATCGCGCGCTTCTCAAGTTCGGGCTGTCCATGCGCTATGCCAAGGCCGAACAGATTGTGCGGATGGATTCTGCCGGCCGTCCCAAGCCGGGGCAGCTCGCCGTGGCCCGTGCCAGAAAGAATTCTTCGGTTCGCACCGCGAGCGTCGGCAAGAGACGCTGATGCCGAATGGCGATGCGCGGCGAGAGTGTACGCTTTTGGCTGCCTGTGGCGGTCTTGGTGCTGTTCGCCGCGTATTCGGCCCAAAAGCTCGTCCGCGCCCATATCGACCCTTCGGTAGACTCCAACGACTACACGTTCCGCCGCGAGCTTCCCGGTCGGCGCGGTTCGATCTACGACATCAACGGCGCGCCGCTGGTCAAATCCGTTCCCGTGTGGGACTACCATCTTGACCCTGTCGCTCTAACGAACCGTGTCGTGAGAAGGCGCGGCGAGCCGCCTCGTCCGCGTGCCGCCATAGTGAAGACGATATCTACGGCGCTCGGACTCGACTTCAAAAAAGTGCTGGCCATGAGCGAGAATGTCAAGAAACGCTATCAGCCGCTGGCGATATCGTCCGACCCCAACGCGCATCGCATTCTGGCCGACTCGCATCTCGTGGCCGGCGTTTCGATAGAGGACAGGCAGGTGCGGCAATATCTGCACCGCCGCAGGCTTTCCCATGTGCTCGGTTCAGTGAACGCCGAGCATCACGGTTCGGCCGGCATCGAGTTGAAATACGACAAGTATCTTACGGGCGCTTCTGGAGAGATCAGGGGCATGAAGGACGCCAGAGGCCGCGAACTATACGACAAGCGCATAATATCGATCGACCCGATGCCCGGTGCCGACATATACCTGACAATCGACCATACTATACAGTACGAGGCCGAGACGGCTCTCGCTGACGGCATGAAAGAGTTTCAGCCCGGCTCGGGATGGTGCATTGTCATGGACGTGAAAAGCGGGGCCGTGCTGGCGCTGGCTTCGTTGCCTGACTTCGATCCGCTCGGCTTCGGCACGGCGAGCGATTCTTCGAAGCTGAACAGGGTGACAAACTTCACATACGAGCCTGGTTCGGTCATGAAGGTGATCACTGCCGCCGCCGCTTTCGATTCCGGCGCGGCCTCGCCGAACACGATGTATTCGACAAAGCGCTCCGACGACCGCTACTACAAACTGCCCGGAGACGGCTCGCACGTGTGGGACCCCACAATGTCGGTGAAGGACGCGATCGTCCATTCCTCCAACATTGTCATAGGCAAACTCGGCTATGACATGGGACCGCAGAAACTCTGGTCGTACATGAAGGCTTTCGGCTTTGGCGAGCGTACAGGCATAGAACTGCCCGGCGAAGAGGTGGGCATTCTCCGCAACTGGAAGAATTGGGACAAGCTTACATGGTCGCGCGCGGCGATCGGACAAGGCGTTTCTGTCACTGCGATACAGCTCGCTTCGGCATACCAGGCGATTGCGAACGATGGCGTGAGGCTCCGTCCGCATATAGTGGACCGGATCGTCGATTCGTCGGGCAGCGAACTCTACAAGGCCCGGAATGAATGCCTCGGGCGGCCGATCTCCGCCTCTGCCGCGAGAAAACTTCGCGCGGCGATGCTCGGGGTGGCGTCTCGCAACGGCACCGCCAGGCGCGCCGCGATACGCGGCTATTCGGTGGCAGGCAAGACCGGCACGGCGCAGAAGGTTATCGGCAGGAGCTATGCGCCCGGACTTTACCGCGCAACGTTCTGCGGCATAGTGCCAGCCACGGATCCCAGACTTGTAGTTCTGGTGTCACTCGATTTTGACGAAAAGCGAAAATTCCACCAGGGCGGCAATTCCGCCGCACCCGTCTTCAGGCGCATAGCGACAGCCGCCTTGAGATATCTGATGGTTCCGCCCGACAAGCCGGACGAGCTTGACGAGTTCGCCGATGACGACGAATTCGACCGCATAATGGATGAACGCGCCCGTGCGGCCGGAGCGGCCGACGACGACGAAAACACATAGCGCAAATTCCAGATCTTGAAATAGGCGTAGACCGATGCGCCAACAATATGATATAATTACACGAAAATCAAACAAAGAAAGCGTAACATCAATGAGCGAAATGAAGAAATACGTCTACTTCTTCGGTGCTGGACAGACCGAAGGCAATGCTAATATGCGCGAACTGCTTGGCGGCAAGGGTGCGAACCTTGCAGAGATGGCCGGCCTCGGACTGCCTGTTCCGCAGGGCTTCACGATTTCCACCGAGGCTTGCACGCGCTATTATGATGACGGCAAGGTTATCGGCGAAGATATCATGACGCAGGTCATGGAGTATATCGACAAGCTCGAAAAGTCCGCCGGCAAGAAGTTCGGCGACGCGAAGAACCCTCTTTTGGTGTCTGTCCGTTCCGGCGCTCGCGCGTCGATGCCCGGCATGATGGATACGATTCTCAATCTCGGTCTCAACGAGACGGTGGTCGAATCGCTCGCGGCGCAGACGAAGAATCCCCGTTGGGCGTGGGACTGCTATCGCCGCTTCATCCAGATGTTTTCCGATGTCGTCATGGAGGTCGGCAAGAAGTACTTCGAGAAGCTGATCGACGACATGAAGGCCAAGAAGGGCGTGAAGCTCGA
>ONWT01000061.1 GCA_900321575.1 uncultured Lentisphaerota bacterium
GAGGTGTCGCGAGAGATAGAAGATATTCTCGCAATACCGATGGACGACCCCTTGCTGGTTTCCGCCAAGACAGGCGTGGGCTGCCCAGACGTGCTGGAGGCGATAGTCAAGCGGATACCCCCACCCGAGACGAAAGGGGTCGATGCGCCGCTGAGAGCGCTCGTTTTCGATTCCGTATTCGATGAATTCAGGGGCGTTATCACATATGTGAGAGTTGTCGACGGTTCGCTGAAAGCGGGGCAGAGCGTCTCTTTTATGGCGAGCGGAGTCTCGACCGCCGTTCACGAGGTCGGCATATTCTCGCCGAACAAGAAGCCGGTCGAGCGTTTGGAGGCCGGGCAGGTCGGCTATATCGTCGGCACGGTCAAAGACCCGAGCGAGATCAAGATAGGCGATACGGTCACGACTTCGAAGCTGGGCGCGAGCGAACCTCTGCCGGGATTCCACGATATTCATCCTACAGTCTTCTGCGGGATATATCCGATGTCCACGGACGAGTTTCCGAAAGTCTCCGCAGGGCTCGAAAAGCTGCACCTGAACGATTCGGCGTTCACTTTCCATCATGAAAGCTCTCTCGCGCTCGGGTTTGGCTTCCGGTGCGGCTTTCTGGGGCTTCTGCATATGGAGATTGTGCAGGAGCGCCTGAGACGGGAGTTCGGCCTGGACATCATATCGACCTCGCCCGGCGTTGTCTACAAGCTTAAGCTGAAGGACGGCTCCGAGCGCGATCTCGACAATCCTCTTCAGATGCCCGACCCTTCGGCGCTGGAGTCCATCTCGGAGCCGATATTGAAGGCGCGCATAATAACTCCGTCCGGCTCCATCGGCGATGTGATGCGAATCGTAATGGATCGCCGCGGTTCCGTAGAAGGCACAGAGACGATCGATGCGAAGCGCGTTATGCTGCACTGCATGCTGCCGCTGAATGAAATACTTATCGACTTCCATGATACGCTGAAGAGCGTTTCGCACGGTTATGCGTCCATGGATTACGAACCGGCCGGCTATCAGGTGTCCAACATAGTCAAGATGGATATCCTCCTGAACGGCGAGACGGTGGATGCGTTCGCGACGATGGTCCATCGCGACAAGGCGCGCGCGAGGGGTATGCAGATGTGCAAGGCGTTGTCCGAGACGATACCTCCGCATCAGTTCAAGATCCCGGTTCAGGCCGCTATCGGCAAGGAAATCATAGCCCGCGAGGATATCAGACCGTTCAGGAAGGATGTTCTGGCCAAGCTCTACGGCGGCGACGTGACGAGAAAGATGAAGGTGCTGGAGAAGCAGAAACGCGGTAAGGCACGGATGAAGGAGTTTGGCCACGTGAACGTTCCTCAATCGGCGTTTATCGCCGTTCTCAAGGGCACTATAAAGGAATAGGTGCACGACATGCGAGTAGTCTTTATGGGTTCCAGTCCGGCTTCGGCCATGTGTCTCAAGGCGCTGCTTTCGACGCCTTGCGTTGAAGTGGTCGGAGTTGTGACTCCGCCCGATCGCCCTGTCGGCCGCGGCAAGGTGGTGATGCCCTGCCCTTGCAAGGCGTTTGCCGTTGAGCGCGGCATCACGTCCGTAATAACCCCCGATAACGTCAACAGCCCCGAATCCATGGCGCAGCTTGCCGAATGGCGGCCGGATGCCATCGCGGTCGTGGCGTTCGGGCAATTCCTCAAGAAGCCGCTTCTCGATTTGCCGCCGCTGGGCTGCATAAACTGCCATTTCTCGCTTCTGCCGAAATATCGCGGCGCGGCTCCTGTCGTGGCGGCCATCGCGGCCGGCGACAGGCTGACCGGAGTCACCGTGATGAAGATGGGCGTCGGCATGGACGACGGCCCAATCCTGATGCAGCGCTACGAGCCGATCTGCCTCGACACTACCGGCGGAATGCTCATGGACGATCTGGCCATACTGGGCGGCGTTGCGCTCTCGCAGACATTCAAGCAGATATCGGATGGCACTTTGGCCGCGCCTGTTCTGCAGAATGATGCCGACGCGACTTTCGCCTACAAGCTGAAGAAGTCGGACGGTCTTATCGACTGGTCGGCGCCTGTCCTGGTCATCGATCGCAAGATACGCGCCTATTGCCCGTGGCCGGGCAGCTATACGTTTCTCCCCGAGCGCATGCGGCGAAAGGGCAATTCCGGCCGTCTCGTGGTGCTCAAGGCGGAGGTCGCCGGCCGCGTCGCGCCAGAACACCGTTCCGCCGCGCCTGGCACGGTAATCGAGATCGATGACAAGTTCCGTCCGATCGTTAGGTGCGGCGATACTGCATTGCGCCTTCTTGTTGTGAAGCCCGAAGGCTCCTCCGAAATGACAGCGGCGGCGTTTCTCAGAGGGCGCCCGTTGAAGCCGGGCGATTGTCTGCTGAATTCATGATGAACGGTCTTGTGGAGTTTCCCGGCTTCGTCGACGTGCATGTCCATTTTCGCGACCCTGGCGTGCCGTCCGCCGAAACTACGCTGAGCGGCCTCGCCTCTGCGGCGAAAGGCGGCTTTGCGGCAGTGGTTACGATGCCCAATACGGTTCCGGCTTGCGACAGCGCAGAACTTATGGACTATCAGCGCCGCATTGCGCAGTCCAGCGACTCGGGCGTGGCGCTTTTGCCGTCCGCCTGCATAACAAAGGGACGCCTCGGGCGCGAGGTGGCCGATCTTGAGGCGCTCGCCGAGGCGGGGTGTGCGTTTTTTACGGACGATGGCTCGTATGTGCAGGACGACGCCGTCATGGCCGAGGCGATGGGTCGCGCTGCGCGCCTGGGGCTATGCATATGCGAACATGCTATGGATCCGGCAGTGCAGAAGGGCGGAGTCATTCGCGACTGCGCCCTTGCCCGAAGGCTTGGCCTGCCTGTAATATCCCCAGACGCGGAAACCGTGGCGATCCGGCGCGATCTTTCGATTTGCCGCGATACGGGATGCAGACTGCACATACAGCATATTTCCACCGCTGAGGGCGTTTCGCTCGTGCGCGATGCGCGCCGTGAGGGACTGCCTGTGACCGCCGAGGCCACTCCCCACCACATTCTGCTCTGCTGCGAAGATATAGTGCGCGACGATGCGAATTTCAAGATGGCGCCGCCGCTAGGCAACCATGAGGACCGCGCCGAATTGCGCCGTGCGGTCAAGGACGGAGTCCTCATGTTCGCCACCGACCACGCTCCGCATCCGGCCGCAACGAAATCTTGCGGCTTCGCAAAAAGCGCCAATGGCATAATCGGGCTCGAAACGGCGATTGCGATAACATACCATGTCATGGTGGAAGAGGAGGGCATGGCTGTCGAAGATTGGGCTGCCGCGTGGTGGAAGATGCCGCGCTCGATACTCTCGCCGGGCGCTGCGGCCGCGATTGAGGCCAATTCGCGCAGCACTACGCTAGTCATCGGCCAATCGCGAAAGGTGGCCGTATCGGCGTTCGCTTCACTTTCGCGGAATTGTCCCTATGACGGTATGCAGTTTGATTGCTGGCCAAAGGAGGTGTAACAGGCATGAATCTCAAAACTTTCGACGAAACGGCGGGCTATCTGCCGGACTTGTGCTTTTCCCGTCCTCCGGATTTGGGAATAATCCTCGGCAGCGGTTGGGGCGACGCTCTGCTGATGGACGAAGTCATTGTGCGCATTCCATACGCCGATATGCCGGGTCTCGGCGCATCGACCGTGAAGGGACATGCAGGCGAATTCATAATGTTCAACAGCCACTCCAAGCGTATTGTCGCGTGGTGCGGCCGGCGCCATTACTACGAAGGCATTGGCTGGGAACAGGTCGTGCTGCCTGTGGAGATATTGCGCCGCATGTGCTGCCCCTCAATTTTGCTGACGAACGCTTCCGGGGGAATAAACCCCGCCCTCAAGCCTGGTGACTTTGTCGTCATACGGGACCACATAAATCTTACGGGACTTTCCCCGCTGATCGGCGCGTACGTCCAGGAGTGGGGCGAGAGGTTTCCCGACATGACCGAGGTCTACAACCGCCATCTTGCGGAAATGCTCCACGCCGCCGCTCATACGTCGCAGGTTCGCGCCATGGACGGCGTTTACGCGTATGCGTTCGGCCCGTGCTACGAAACGCCGGCCGAGATTCGTGCCTACAAGGCTCAAGGCGCGGATGTCGTAGGCATGTCCACCGTGCCGGAGGCCGTCTTTGCGAAGGCTTGCGGAATGAAGGTCGCAGGGCTTTCTCTCGTTTCCAACATGGCGGCGGGCATATCAATGCGCAAGCTCGACCATGCCGAGGTAGTGGCCGCAGGCGATGCAGCCAAGCCGGCCATGCGGATTTTGCTGGACAACTTCATATCGCGCATCTGATGATTGCCGACGATGTGGAGGCGTTTTTGTCGGCGCTTGAATTCGAGCGCGGAATGTCTCCAAACACTTGCGAGGCCTACGGCAGCGATCTGCGCTTTTTCTCGGCGTGGCTCGAAAAGCGAGGCCGACGCCTCTCCTCAGAAGTCGCGCGCGACGACATAGCGGATTTTCTGCGCGATGAGCGCGATGCGGGGATGAAGGGCTCTACAAGGGCGAGGCGCACCGCCGCGATTCGCATGTGGCTCAGATATCTCAAGGAACGGCGCATGATCCGCATAAATCCGTCCGAGCTGATGGATTCCCCGAAGAAGGAACTAGTGCTGCCGCGAGTGCTCTCCGAGGCGGAAGTCGCGTCTCTGCTGGACGAGGTGAAGGGCGATTCGCCGCGGGATTTGCGCGACAGGGCCATGCTGGAGACGATGTACGGCTGCGGACTTCGCGTGACAGAGGTTTGCGAGCTCAAGATGGACGACATTGTCGCCGAGGGGGAACTGTTGCGAATCTTCGGCAAGGGCTCGAAGGAGCGGCTTGTGCCGATCGGGAAGTCCGCCGGCAACGCGCTTAATGCGTATTTCGATTCGGCGAGGGGGTCGTTCACCAAAGGCAACTTGGTCGAGACGCATGTTTTCGTCACCAGGCTGGGGCGGCCATTCACCAGGCAGGGCGTCTTCAAAATCATAAAAGAGCGCGCGGCGGCGGTCGGCATCGCGCCTGATAGGATTTCGCCGCACGTTTTGCGGCACTGCTTCGCCTCGCACATGTTGGCGCATGGTGCGGACATACGGGTGATACAAGAACTTCTCGGACATGCCGATATTGGCACGACTCAAGTCTACACCCATGTCGATACGGCCCGTTTCTTCGAGATACACAAGCTTCATCCCCGCCATTGACCGGCTCGCCTTGTGCCGCTAACGCAAATTTTTTAAAATACCCCCTTGCGCGGCAACACAAAATTATGATATAATACACTCACTTTCTGGAACACGGGGTTGTGGCGCAATTGGTTAGCGCACTGGACTGTCGATCCGGGGGTTGCGGGTTCGAGCCCCGTCGACC
>ONWT01000031.1 GCA_900321575.1 uncultured Lentisphaerota bacterium
ATGTTCTCAAACTTGCTAGTACGGAGTATATTGTGAAGGATGGTGAGGACATGACAGATGTTTCCATTCGATTTGGAGTTGCGCCTGAGGTTATTCGTAAGCTCAACGGGCTAAAGACAAACGAAGAATTGCAGCCTGGCATGGCCATCAAATTGTGAATATGATTAGTAGCAAAAAGGGTCAGCAACTATAAGCTCTACTGTCGACGCGGCAGGGTTATGGCGTTGGACGCGAAAGACGCAAATTTGATATAATATGCGCTGCGAATCAGTGGCCGCAAAATCGAGGCGGCAGACAACGATACGTCAGCCGACTTCGAGCCGTTTTCGCCAAGCAGCTTCATGCAGGTCTGAGCGGGCGCAAGCGTCGTGTCTAGAATAGGGAATTTATGGTATAATAGAAGTAAATTTTAGGGGCAACAGAAAGAACAGCAAGGCTGGAATGGAAAACGACAAGGAAATTGTTCAGAAACTATTTGACGACGTCTCTGCGCGCTCGGGGATTCCGCGGATCGATCTTTCGGACGACAATTCCGCGGCGTTGCCGTTCGGCGAAGGGATGTTGCTTCATGTGCACTATCGCGCCGAGATACCTGAAGTCGATTTCACAGTTCCGATAGGGAGCGTCCCCAAGCGGAAGAAGGCTTCTGTCTACGAGCGCCTTCTTTCGGCCAACTTCTATTGGGTGGGCACGCAGGGCGCGACGCTTTCTTACCAGAACGATCTGGACGAGGTCATCATACAGTTCCGCGAAGATACAGCGAACCTCACAGCCGAGCGCCTCCAGAGCGTGATGGAAGGATTTTTGTCCGTTGCGATGAAGTGGAAGGAACGGCTCGCCAGGATGATCGAGGGCGCGGATGAGGAAGACGATTCCGTCGAGGAGGACGTGCAAGCGCTCTCCGCTGCTGGGGACGGATTGGACGATGGGGGCATGGTGCGCTTCGAGGCGTAGTTTTTTTGCGCAGATGGTGTAACCTTTCCGGCGCGAGTGTGTATACATTGTGACGGGGTATTGGTTTTGCAAT
This sequence comes from uncultured Lentisphaerota bacterium, assembly GCA_900321575.1. GTDB lineage: Bacteria > Verrucomicrobiota > Kiritimatiellia > RFP12 > UBA1067 > UBA1067. The sequence continues at coordinate 1,028 of ONWT01000031.1, forward strand.
ATATGAAAGGGGGCTGAAACTATGGCACTGTCAATAGCGGATTACAGGAGTGTAGCCAATTCGGGCGTGAGCCAGCTGGCGTTGCTTTCGGACGGCAGGCCGCGAACAGTCATAGGCACGGCGGGCGACGCTCATGTCGGCTTTCTGCAGCGGCTTTTCAACACCGAGGCCAGCCGTAAGGTCAATATCGCCATAACCAGCGACTTCAAGGCTTCGCTCGCCCGCGAATATGGTGCAAGGGTTGCGGACGAGGCGTTTGGCGCTGTGATCGGCAAGGCCGGGCTCACTGGCGCGAAACTGAGTTCGACGCTGGTGTCCAAGACGCTGAGCATGGCCGAACAGATCTACGCGAGCCGGCTTGCGCCGCCGCCAATCACGGAGCCGATGCTGACGATGCGCCTTGAAGGGGAGGAAGCGACATTCGAAACCAAGCTTTTGTTTTCCGAAGAGAAAACGATGCTGAGAGATGCGAAGGCGACGCTGACGAAGCTGCACGACCTGCTCTCCGACATGCCTACTGACAAACTCGCCCTCGACAGTTTCAAGGAGAAAATCGGCCAGGCGAAGGAGGACGCGAAAGAGCTCATGGCCGATCTGGGCGCAAAACGCGGAGTGATCGCCGGCGTCGAAAAGGTAATCGCCGCGCTTGGGAAGGCGGTGTCGATGGTGGACGGCAAGATCGAGGAGGCTACCGCGGTATGCAACAGCAACCCGATAACCTACAAGTCGCTTACCGATTTCGCCGGCAAGTTCATAGATGCGGCAAAGCGGGCTATGGCGAATCTGGCCGAAAAAGACGACGGCGCCAGATATGGCCTCAACGCCCTCACCCAGGGGCGGCTTATCCAGACGTTCCGTAAAGAGCAGGTAATCGAAGACATAAGCAAGGCTATACCGGCGATACCTGAGGGGGCGACCGAGAACGACACGTGTCTCGACGTGAAAGCGTTTGTCGGCAAGGATTTCGCCAAGAAGGTCGCCAAGCATTGCGCCGATCTGGTCATGAAGGATCTCAAGGCCAACGTGGTCGACGGGAAGGTCGCGTTCGAATCGGTCGCCTTCACAAAGGACTTCGAGAAGGCGATTCTGGCGGAAATGGGGAAGATTCTCAATGAAGGCAATTGGGACCCGATAGAGAAGAACGTGACGTTCTCGCTTGAAGGCCGCTCGCTGAAGGGCAAGAGCGTCATCACGCCAGCGGCGCACATGGGCGGAGAAATGTCCAGACTGTACAATGACGGCGGACCAAAGGGGTACAATTGCATGTCGTTCGGCGAGGCGAAGCACGCCGTGAATCTGGCCCATTCGGCGTTCTCGGTGGAGATAGACGGCAAGCAGCAGACTGTCTTCTCCGGCATTCGCCACGGCGTGCACGCCGCTGTGGACATTGCGTCGAAGGCGGATTTCAAGGCCGCCAACGAAAGCCGCGCCAGAGAGACTCTGATAGCGGCGTTTACCAGCAATCCGTCGCTTGTCAAAAAGGCGATTGGCAACCCGAACGAAGCATGCGAGTTCGTCTTCAACTCGGTTTCGCTGCTCACACCCGATTTCGCAAGAAACATTTTCGGCGGCAAGTACGAAGACGAAAAGACCATGCTCAAGGCGCAGACCGAGGCGTACCAGAGCCTGAGCAAGAAGGAGATCGAAGTCGAGGTGCCGAATCCGGACAAAGCGGGCGAGACCGTCAAGGTGAAGATAAAACCGATCATCACAACCTTCAACTATGGCGTCAATTGGGGCGGTGTCGGCGGCTTGAGCTCAATCTTCGGCGGCTGGGGCACGACAAAGGACATGAACGCCAAGGGGCTTATCGAGCTCAACAACCAGGCGAACAAGGCCATTGTAGAGCTCGAGACCGAAAAGCCCGGCCTTTCGGCCGCGGAAAGCGAGCGTAGGGCGAACACGGCAAGGGCAATTCGCAACCTGATCCGCCAGATCAACAGCATCGACCAGCACAAGACGTATTCCTCCGATGGACACGAGGCGTACAAGATGGCTTCGCGCATAGCAGTGCTCACATATCTTCTCGGCGGGGTGCCCGCCTGGAACTGCAAGAGCGGCAAAGACCGCACTGGCATGATGGATGTCGAGTGCAAGTTTCTCGCCACGCTCGCGGTTCTCGGGAAGGACGTCCCCGAGCCGGGCGCGCAGCTCAACGCAGAGCAGAAGATGCTCTACCGCAACCTCCTCCTGCAGAGCGGCAACCATGAGATGCAGAAATACAACACGGGCATCGCTGGCTACAAGGTTGAGGGCGTAGGCTCCATAACCGAGCGCATAGGCGACATAGCCTCCCAGAGGATGTTCCTCGGGGCGTCGAAGATTGTCAATAGCTGACGGTACTCGACAGACTTCGCGGCTTTCTGGAATGTTAAAGTAGCCCCTTGCGCTTTGCGGGAAAAAAGGGTATAATACACACTCAATTTTCACAAGGAAAGAAGACATATGAAAAAGGACATCCATCCGGCTTACGGCGACGCCACGATCACCTGCGCGTGCGGCAACGTCATTCATACCCGTTCCACGAAGAAAGAAATGACGGTTAACACCTGCTCGGCTTGCCACCCCTATTTTACCGGCCAGAAGACCATGGTCGATACCGAGGGCCGCGTCGACTCCTTCAAGAAGCGCTACGCGAAGTTCGCGAAGTAAGCTTTGGTCGACGTCGACAGAATCAAAAACGTATTGGGTCGTTTGGCGTCCGTCGAGGCGGACCTAGGCGACCCGAATGTTTTATCTGATGCGAAGCGCTACAGGGAAGTGCTTCGCGACCATGCTTTTCTCAAGAAACTGGAGGCGTCATTCTCCGCCTACGAGAAGACGCTTTCGGACATTGCCGGCAACAGGGAGTTGCTTGAAGATCCTGATTTCAAGGACGATGCGACGGCAGAATTGGCGCTTCTTGAGGCGAAGGTGCCCGATCTCGAAAGGCGGCTCCTGGGTGCGCTTCTGCCGCCGGACCCCTTTGAGCCGCGAAATGCGGTGATGGAAATCCGGGCTGGCACAGGTGGAGAAGAAGCGGCCCTCTTTGCCGGCGATCTGTTCAGGATGTATTCGCGCTATTGCGAAACCCGCGGGTGGAAGGTCTCCGTGATGCATTCGAACGCGACCTCGCTCGACGGCTACAAGGAGGTTGTCTTCACGGTGCTTGGCGAAGGGGCTTACGGCAGGTTCCGTTTCGAGTCTGGCGGCCACCGTGTCCAGAGGGTGCCGGAGACCGAGGCGCAAGGGCGAATCCACACTTCTGCCGCTACGGTAATCGTGTTTCCGGAAGCGGACGAGGAGGACGAGCTGGAAATTCCTGAAAAGGATATAAGGATCGACCTTTTTTGCGCTGGCGGCGCTGGCGGACAGCACGTGAACAAAACCGAAAGCGCCGTAAGAATGACGCATTTGCCGACCGGCCTCGTGGCCGTCTGCCAAGACGAGCGAAGCCAGCAGCGAAACCGCGAAAAGTGCTTCGCCACGCTGAAAGCGAGAATCCTCGACTTCAAACGCCGTGAAGAAGAGGCGAAACTCGGCGCAGACAGGCTTTCGCTCAGGGGCTCGGGCGATCGCTCGGAGCGCATTCGCACATATAATTTTCCGCAGAACAGAATGACGGACCACCGTATCGACCTGACGCTCTACTCGCTCGACCGCATAATCGAGGGCGAGATGGATCCGTTGCTCGATGCGCTTGCCGCCAATGATCTGGATCAGCGCATAAAACTTGCTCTTGAAAGGAAATGACATATGAAGAAGGTCGTGATGGAGTATCGCGTGCCGTATGCAGATACCGATCAAATGGGTGTCGTATACTACGGCAACTATTTGACGCTCTTCGAACGCGCCCGCAACGAGCTGATGAGGGCGTGCGGCTATACGTACCGCGAATGTGAAGCTGAAGGGTGGATGCTGCCGGTGATTCATGCCGAGTTGGACTACAAGAGCCCTGCCCGCTACGACGACTTGCTTGAGGTCACTGCCTACGTGCAGTCCGCCAAAGGCGTGCGGCTTGAAATCGCGTGCGAGGTCAGGCGAAAGGGTGAAGAGCAAATCCTGGTTAAAGGCTTTACACGCCACTGTTTCGTGTCGACCGAAAACTTCCGGCCAATTGCGCCACCTGAGCGCCTAATGGCGGTGCTCTGAGTTTTTTGGTATAATTGCGTCATAATTTGGAGGATATGATGACTATGCAATCAAAGACGGTCGGTTTGCTGTGTTGGGCGATAGTGTTCGCCGGAGTGTGCGGTGCGGTCGAGATAGACGGTATTGCCGCCAAGGTCAACGCTTCGGTCATATTGAAAAGCGATGTTGTTACCGAAATGCGCAGGGCGGGCCTTTCAGCCGATCGCTATTCGGAGGTGCTCAACGAGATGATCGAGCGCAAGCTCATATTGAAGGCGGCGTCCGAATCCAAGATGACTATGCAGGAGTGGGTCGTCGAAAACCGTATTCGCGAGATAATCGCCAATGCGTTTGGCGGCGACCGCAACAAATTGATGGAGACCCTCTCCCAGCAGAAGATCTCCTACCCCGAATGGCGCCAGAGAATGCTGGATGATATGGTTGTTTCCGCCATGCGCTGGCAGACGATCGACAAGAATATCGTCGCCTCGCCATCCGCTATGCGCGAGGAGTACGCCAAAAATCCCGAGCGCTATACGACAGGCGGAACAACCACGGTTTCGGTGATATTGCTCAATCCGGACGATTTCGACAAGCGCGATGAAGTCATGGAGCTCTTGAAAAGCGAATCGTTCGGAGATGTCGCTCGCCGTTATTCCGTCGATTCGCACGCCGCGGAAGGCGGCGTCTGGAAGGATATTGTGCCAGAGGATGTGTTTCGCCCAGAAGTGTGCCGCGAGCTCGCCGATATGCCGAAGGGCACGATCAGCGGATGGATTGATCTGGACGGCTGGAGTTTTCTGTTGCGCAAGGACGACGAGAGCGCGCTCAGGACCCGCACCTTCGCGGAGGCCTACGATGACATTGAGCGGAATGTCCGCGAAGAGTTGGCGCTACAGCGCTATGAACAGTGGATATCGCGCTTGAAGGCAGACTCTTACATAAAGATAATGGATTGATTTTGCTCCACCACCCCAAAATACATAAAGGAGGCATGCAAATGAAGAAGTTCCTTATAATGGCTTTTGTTCTTACGTCGATGACGGTATTCGGCGAGATCGCCACGCTTCATGTCGAGGGCAAGGAGGCATCGGCCGCTGGTATGCGCGCCTGGACGCCGATTTCGCTTAACGTAATTACGCCTGTGGGCCTGCCTTGGGGATCCGATTGGGATGTATACGGTTTTCAGATCGGGCTATACAACTCGGTTGAGAATTTCGGCGGTTTGCAGCTGGGCCTTTTGAATGTAACGGACGATTTCAGCGGTTTGCAGTTTGGTCTCGTCAATGTCACCCGCAAGATTTATGGCGTGCAGATCGGCATCATCAATGTCATCGAGGACAACGACGTGCCGTTCCTGCCGCTGATCAACTGCTATTTCTGAGCCTTCAACTCTGCAATACACGACCATGTCGGCGTTTCGGATAGGATTTGGCTATGACTCGCACCGTTTTGAAGCGGGGCGCAGGCTTGTGCTGGGTGGCGTCGAGTTGGCGGGTGAAGTTGGCTTGAAGGGTCATTCGGATGCGGATGTCGTATTGCACGCCATAATCGACGCTATGCTTGGTGCTGCCGCGCTTGGCGACATCGGCTCGCATTTTCCGGATACGGACGAGAAATGGCGCGGGGCCGATTCTGCGGTGCTGACGGCTTATGCCGTTGACGAGGTCGAGCGCGCTGGTTGGCGGGTCGGCAATCTTGATGTTACGGTTGTTTGCGAGAGACCGAAGCTAAGGCCTCATGTCGCGGCCATTCGCGCCAGGATTGCGGCGCTATTGCATATTGATGCCGATTGTGTCTCGATAAAGGGCAAAACAAACGAGAAAATGGATGATGTGGGCTCAGGTCTTGGAATAGAAGTCCATGCAGTGTGTCTTTTAACGAAAGGAGTGGATTGATGAGTTGGTTTCTGGGTGGAATAGTTTTCTTGATATTTGGCTACCTGACTTACGGACGGTTTGTCAATAAGGTGTTTGGTCCGGATGACCGCAAGACACCTGCGGTGTTGAATCCAGATGGCGTTGACATTATGCCGCTGCCGGAGTGGAAGAACCTTCTGATACAGCTCCTAAACATAGCTGGCGTAGGCCCCGTAATCGGCGTGATACTTGGCATAAAGTTCGGCAAGGTCGCCCTGCTCATAATTCCAGTAGGGTGCGTGCTAATGGGCGCGGTGCATGACTTTGCGGTAGGGATGATGTCGATTCGGATGAACGGCGCGAACATGCCGAAGATCGTAGGGCGTTATCTCGGCGAAGGATATTCCAAGGTGTTCTCCGGCGCGATGGTCGGGCTCTTGCTCCTTTGCGTTACTGTGTTCATAAATGTTCCCGCGAGTCTGCTGGACAAGATGATGTTTCCGAATACGCCGTTCTTCTGGTGGGCGGTCTCGGTGATATTTGTCTACTACATAATTGCGACGCTGTTCCCGGTGGATAAGATAATCGGGCGTATATATCCGATCTTTGGCGCCCTCCTTATAATCGGGTCTCTTGCGATTTCCGTCGCCTTGGTGATCGCCGGGTTTAAGGATCCCGCGATATTGAACGACTGCGCGGGGTTCGCTGATTTCCAATCGAAGAATCCGCTTTTCCCGTGCATCTTCGTGACTATCGCCTGTGGGATAATATCGGGTTTCCATGCGACGCAAAGTCCAATCGTCGCCCGCACCATCACGAGCGAGCGGCAGGCGAGGGCGACATTCTACGGCATGATGATCGCAGAGGGCGTAATCGCTATGATATGGGCGGCGTCTGCGCTTGCGATATACAACATCGCGCCCGACAACATCAATCTCCCCGGTCCGGTTGTTCTTGGCAACATCGCCACGCACTTTCTCGGGCCTTGGATTGGCGGGGTGACCGTTCTCGCAATCGTCGTTTTGGCCGTTACGAGCGGAGACACAGCCCTTAGAAGCTCGCGTCTCAGCGTCGGCGAGATGTTCAAGGTCGACCAGGTCAACGTCGCAAAGCGAATCGCGAGTTGCGTCCCTCTGATCGCGCTTGTCACGCTTCTGCTTTGGTGGTCTAACCAGAGCGCAAAGTCGTTCAACAATCTCTGGAACTACTTTGCGTGGGGCAATCAGATGATTTCGGCGACCTCTCTCATGGCGGCGACAGTGTGGTTGCTAAAGAGCGGCAAGCGGTGGACAAGCCTCGTAACGCTTCTGCCTGGGGTGTTCATGACGGTTGTCGTGGCGTCGTTCATATTGTGGACGCCTGGCACGGGCGGACAGCCTTGGGGTCTTGTGCCTGGCGGGTTGCCTCTAGGCGTTTCGATAGCCGGCGGCCTCGTCGCGGCTGTTGCGCTTAGCGCGTATGTTTTTTGGCGTGGGAGCAAAAAGGACTGATTTATGAAGAGCTATGGCGAAGATGTATTCTCCGAAAAGGCGATACTGAAGCATATGCCCAAAAGCGTCGCGACAAAGCTGATCGCGACGATGCGTGAAGGCAAGCCGCTGGATCCTTCCATCGCGGACGAGGTTGCCCATGGCATGAAGGATTGGGCGATTGAGAACGGTGCGACGCATTTCACCCATTGGTTCCAGCCGATGACAGGCGGAACGGCCGAGAAGCACGATGCGTTTTTGGAGCCGAGCGGTCCCGCGCAGGCGGTACAGCGCTTTTACGGCAAAAACCTCATCGGCGGCGAAACGGACGCGTCGTCGTTCCCTTCGGGCGGCCTTAGGTCCACGTTCGAAGCCAGGGGCTATACTGCGTGGGATCCTACCAGCCCGGCTTTCATAAAGCGCCACGAGAACGGCGCTACGCTTTGCATACCTACCGCGTTCTGCGCTTACACCGGTGCCGCGCTGGATATGAAAACGCCGCTCTTGAGGTCCATACAGGCGGTGTCCAAGGCTACTGAACGGCTGATGAAGAAATTCAAGAAGCCGAAAGCTCACGTCTCGATAACGCTGGGCGCCGAGCAGGAGTATTTCCTCATAGACCGTTCGTTCTACCTAAAGCGTCCCGATCTTCTGCAAACCGGCCGTACAGTGTTCGGCGCGGCGCCTGCGAAGCACCAGCAGCTCGACGACCATTATTTTGGCGCGATAAGGCCGAGAATCATCAAGTTCATGACCGAGGTCGAAGAGCGGCTCTGGAAGCTCGGCATACCGGCCAAGACGCGCCATAACGAGGTCGCTCCGGCTCAGTTCGAGCTGGCTCCGATGTTTGAAGACATCAATCTTGCCGTCGACCACAATATGCTGATAATGGAAGTCTTGCGCCAGACGGCCGAGGCGAACGGGCTCGTGTGCCTTTTGCACGAGAAGCCTTTCGAAGGCGTCAACGGTTCGGGCAAGCACTGCAACTGGTCCATCGCCTATGGCGGGCGCAATCTTCTTTCGCCCGGAGACAATCCTCGCGACAATGCGATATTCCTGACGTTTCTTTCGGCTATCATACGCGCCGTCGATCTGCATTCGGACCTGCTCAGAATGTCCACGGCCGGTGCCGGCAACGACCACCGTCTCGGCGGCAACGAAGCGCCGCCTGCGATCATATCGATCTTTCTCGGCGACGAACTCACGGCGGTGATGAAGGAGATCGAAACGGGACACGCCGAAAAGAAGACGGGCCGAACCGCAATGAAGATTGGTGTGGATACGATGCCGCCGATTCCGCGCGATGCGACCGACCGCAACCGCACTTCGCCATTTGCCTTCACTGGCAACAAATTCGAATTCCGCACCCCAGGTTCGTCGCAGAATTGCGCCATGAGCCAGATGGTTCTGAATACGATTGTCGCCGAGTCGATAGACGCGATCTGCGACAAGCTCGACGCTGCCGGCGGAGATTTCAACGAAGAGCTTCAGAAGCTGTTGCAGCGTCTCATCAGAAAGCACAAGAGGATACTGTTTTCCGGCGACGGCTACGGGCGCGAATGGCCGAAGGAGGCCGAGGCGAGGGGTTTGCCGAACCTTCGCAATACGAGCGAGGCCATAGAGCCGCTCAAATCTGCCGCAAACGTGGCGCTGTTTTCCAGATACGGCGTTCTCAGCGAGGGCGAAATGGCCAGCCGCCACGAAATCGCCGCCGAGGATTACCGCAGCAGAGTGCTTATCGAAGGCAAGGTTTCGCTTGAAATCGCCCGTTCGATGATACGGCCGGTCGTGGCCGACGAGTTCAGCCGGCTCGCCACGGCGATAGGCAGAGCGTCGCGCGACGGGCTTAAAGTCGGTATCGCGGGTCTCAGGGCGCTTTCTCTCAAGCTCGGTGCAGGGCTGGACGATCTGCATGTCAAATGCGAGAGAGTCGAGAAGGCTGTCGCCAAAGAGCAGCCCGCCGCGATATTGCGCGAGATGGCGTCGCTCAGAAAGACGGTAGACAAGCTCGAAGGGCTTGTTGACGACGGCAAGTGGCCTTTGCCGAAATACCGCGAAATGCTGTTCATATATTGATAAGGGTGCCGATGAAGAAGATACCGAAGAAGCCACTCGGCGCGCAGCCTGACGAAAAGAAGATTGCGGCGCTTGTAAAGGAGTTGCTTGTCGAGCTTGGCGAGGATCCAGCTCGCGAGGGCCTTAGGAAGACGCCGGAGAGAGTGGCCAAGTCGCTCGCTTTCCTGACAAGGGGCTATCGCCAGAACATGAAGAGCGTCATAAACGGCGCCTACTTCGCGAGCGGCACCAATCACATGGTGATCTTGAAGGACATAGAACTGTATTCCCTGTGCGAGCATCACATGCTGCCGTTTTACGGCAAGTGCACAATAGGCTACATCTCGCGCGGCAAGGTATTGGGCGTCTCCAAGCTCGCCAGAATCGTGGACATGTTTGCCCGGCGGCTTCAGATACAGGAGCGTCTTACGGAAGAGATCGCCAATGCGGTGATGGCCGAGACCGGCGCAGAAGGCGTCGGCGTGGTTGTCCACGCGAAACATCTGTGCATGATGATGCGCGGCGTTGAAAAGCAGAACAGCGAGATGACCACATCTGCGGTATTGGGGTCGTTCCGCGAGGACGAAAAGGTCCGCCAGGAGTTCCTTTCCCTGGCGAAGTGAGGTTTTCAAGTGGTCGCCGAACGCAGAGTGCTGCCGTATGTGAACGATGAAGTCTCTACGAGGGACTTCAAGTATTACATATTCGACTGGGACGACAACATTCTGCACATGCCCACAAAAATACGCATGGAGCATCTTGGCGAAGACGGCGTGTGGACGCCTGTCGAAGTGTCGACCGCAACCTTCGCGATGATACGTACCGATGTGGAGCACTATCGTCCGCCGCAGGAAGGCGGATGGGAGGCGGCGTTCCGCAATTTTGCGGATCAGCCCGGCAAAAACACCTTTATCGAGGATACGATAGCGGCTCTTGAGCGTATTGAACACGGCGAAATTCCAGGCCCGAGCTACAATGCGCTGAAAAAGACGCTGCGGGAGGGGCGCATTTTCGCGATAGTCACGGCCAGGGGACACTCTTCCGAGACGATCGAGAAGGCGGTGAGGGTTTTCATACGCTACGCTCTGACCGAGGACGAACGGCAGGAGATGATGTCAAATCTGCGCGGCTACCGCAAATGGTTTGACGGCGTGGAGGAGTTTGGCACCGATGCCCAAGAGCTGGATTACTATCTGGGCATGTGCCGCTATTCGGCGGTCACGCACAACGGGTTCAGGGAGCGGATGGAGGCAGACCCCATATATCAGGAGAAGCTGGCCACTGCGACGCTCGCGGCCAAGCCGGAGCTCGCCAAGGAATTTGCCATACGCGATTTTGTCGAGCATATCTTTCATATGCTGCAGCGAACGGGAGGCTTGGGCAGATCGGTTTCGATCGGCTTTTCCGATGATGACAAGGGTAATGTGAAAAGCGTCTCGAGTTACATCAGGCAAGAGCTGTCGAAGCGGTTTGACGGCATAAAATTCGTCGTCTACGATACGTCAGACAGAACTCTCGCGAAGGGCCGCAAGGTGTGCGTTTCGGGGCAGCTGAATCTGCCAGGGTTTTGATATGGCCGAAGAAAGACTGCAGAATGTGCTGGCCAAGGCCGGTATCGCGTCCAGAAGGGGCTCGGCGGCGATTGTGGAATCGGGACGGGTGACGGTGGACGGCGTTGTCGTGTCTGCCCCAGGCGCGCGCGTGGACATGGAGCGCTCTTCGGTGTGCGTCGACGGCAGGCGCATCGGCGCGGCGGAGAAGAAGCGTACGATAATGATGTATAAGCCTGTCGGCGTGCTTTCTTCGATGTCCGATCCGTTTGGCGGCAAGACCGTCGCAGACTTGATTCGCGGGCAAATCTCCGAGAGGGTAGTCCCGGTGGGGCGTTTGGATAAAGACAGCGAAGGCCTGCTTTTGATGTCCAACGACGGCGATTTGACGCTGAAGCTGACACATCCGCGCTACGATCACGAGAAGACGTACGAAGTCAAGGTCGCCGGGAGATGGAGCGAGGAGAAATTGCGCATATTGCGTTCTCCGGTCGTAATGCCCGACGGCTATGCGATACGTCCTGTTGAAGTGGATGTTTTGGAGACGGGTTTTGACAATGTGCACCGTCTGAGATTCCGTCTGCATGAAGGGCGCAAGCGCCAGATACGATACATGTGCAGTGCGGCCCATCTAGTGGTGCTCTCTCTCAAACGCGTCGCCATAGGGTCGTTGCGTCTGCCTGACGGTATGAAAAGCGGCGAATGGCGCGACATCTCTGAAAAGGAGATAAATGAGCTTCTTCACTGATACGCCGGACGGTATAATCCTCAATGTGAGGGCTCAGCCCCGCTCGTCCAGGGCCGGCATCGACGGACTTATCGGCGATGCTGTCAAGGTGCGGATTCGCAGCGCGCCTGTAGACGGCAAGGCCAACAAAGAGCTGGTCGAGACGATTGCCGATGCTTTCGGCTTGCCAAAATCGCGTGTCGTGTTCAAGAGCGGCGAGACGTCGAAGACAAAACGCATTCTTCTCGGCGGCTGCCACGACGTTTCGGCGGTAGAAAAGGTCTGTGGCTTATGAGGGTCGTGAAGCCGGACGAGAAAGGCCTCCTTGAAGTTGCAGGAGTGTTGAATTCCGGCGGGGTAGCCGTGATACCTACCGATACGGTATACGGACTTGCGGCGCATCCGTCCTTTCCCGAGGCGGTCGAGCGGCTCTACACGATAAAGCAGCGTGAGCACCGAAAGCCGATAGCCCTCTTGGCCGCGAGCGCATCGGCGGCCGGAGATTTCGTCGGCGGTTTCCCCGACGCGGCCAGGGGACTTCTGCGCCATTGGCCGGGCGCGCTGACGATAGTCGCGAACGGCGAGGGTCTGCGGGTGCCGAATCACGACTGGACGCGGCGGCTTATAGCGGAATGCGGCGGAGTGTTGCGCGTGACGAGCGCCAATTTGTCCGGCTCTCGCCCCGCAACGGATGCTGCGGACGCATTGGCCAGCGTCGGCCTGTCGGCGGATATAGCCGTCGATGACGGCGTCAGCCCAGGGGGCGTCGCATCAACCGTAGTCAAGGTGGATCCGGACGGAATCACAGTTTTAAGGCAAGGAGCAGTTATCCTATGACGACAGTCACAAAGACCATAAGGTTTGACGCTGCGCACATATTGACCAATCATCAAGGTCTGTGCAAGAATCTTCACGGCCACACATATCGTGTCGATCTTTCGGTGACCCAGCCCGAAGGCGACACCAACGATATGGTAATCGATTTCAAAGACCTGAAGTCGATCGCTGCCGAGGTGATATGCGCGCGTTTCGATCATGCGTTCGTCTATTCGTCGTCCAGCGAAGGCGAGCGCGAAATCGCGGCCGTCGTCGAAAAACACGGCATGAGAACCGTTGCCTTGCCGTTCAGATCGACCGCCGAGAATCTGGCGCGTTACTTTTTTGCCGAGCTCAAGCCGCGCATACCGTGGCTTTCGTCCGTAAAAGTGTGGGAAACCGCCGACAGCTGCGCGGAGTATTGCGAATGAAGGCGATTGTCGTTCTGTCAGGCGGACAGGATAGCGCTACCGCGCTCGCATTGGCGGTCCGCAAGTATGGCGCCGCGGAAGTCGCGGCGATAACCTTCGCATACGGGCAGAGGCATTCGCTTGAGACAAAGTTCGCGCGCGCGCTTGCCCGCCGTTTTAGGATCGGGCGGCACAAGGTTGTAAAACTGGACTTCTACCGCCATCTCACCAGCAACGCATTGATGTCGAAGGACGCGGCAATCGAGGTGAAGAAGGGCGAAAAGTGTCCGACGACAGTGGTTGAAGGCCGCAATGCGTTCTTTCTGCTCGCGGCGGCGGTCTGGGCGAAGGAGTTGGGCGCACATGCGATATACACGGGAGTTTCGGAGACGGACTTTTCGGGCTATCCCGATTGCCGCGAAGCGTTCATCAAGGCGCAGCAGAAGGCCATAAGATTGGCGCTGGACTATAAGGTGAGCATTGTCACGCCGTTCATGCACATGACAAAGGCCGAAGAGTGGGCTCTCGCAGACGAACTTGGAATATTCGATGTAATCGACAACGAGACATTGACATGCTACAACGGGGTGCCCGGCCGGGGATGCGGCAAGTGTCCCGCTTGCAGACTGCGTAATGCCGGACGCGAAGAATACCTGTCGCGCAAAGCCAAGGGGGCGAAATGAGAATCTCCGGCGGCGAACTTCGGGGACGCAACATACTCGTGCCGAAGTCGGACGCGATACGTCCTACCCAAGACCGCGTGAGGGAAGCCTTGTTTTCCATAATACAGTGCGAAACGCCGGGGGCGAGATTCCTTGACCTGTTTGCCGGAACCGGCGCAGTCGGCCTTGAGGCTCTGTCGCGCGGCGCGCAGCGCGCAGTCTTTGTCGAGATGTCCGCGAAGCATGTGGAGATTCTGCGCCGCAATATAGATGCTTTCGGCAAAAGCGCACAGTCTGAAGTGGCCAGGGCGGACGCTTACCGGTATATCGCAGGCTATTGCGGCGAGGGCTTCGACATAGCATTCGCCGATCCGCCATACGCCCTGGGCGAAGAGAAGGGCTATGAAAGCGTACTCGAAACGCTCGCGGAACGCGGCGTGGTCAAGCTTGGCGGGCTCTTCATCGCCGAGATGACCGCGGCGCAGAAATCCGGCGAAATCGCGGGGTGGGAGCTTTTGCGGGACAGGACATACGGCAAGACGCGAATTTGCCTCTGGCGCAGAAGTGAGGTTCAGCACTTGCCATAATTTGGCGATTGCGCTATAATACACTTAAACAATGACAAGCAACGATGAATATGTGCTTCAGCTCCTCACCGAGCGAGGGTTTCTGACCCCCGACCAGATTGAGGCGGCGTCGAAGTCGATGAAGGCGGAGAACGAGACTACGCTCGACGTGCTCGTTTCCGGGGGCACTATTGGCGAAGATGAGGTCTTGGGCACCGTGGCCGATCAGTTCGGGCTCAAGTACTGCCATGTCAATGCTGAGGCGATCAATCCCGAAATCGTCAAGGAAGTCCCTGCCGATATAGCGAAGAAATACGGCGTAGTGCCTGTCGTGGCTGACGACATGGCCATTACCGTGGCGCTTTCCGATCCGATGGGCTACGACGCGATAGATTCGCTCAGGTATGTATTGCACGGGCGCGATGTCGAGGCCGTGGTGTCGCCCAAGAGCGAGGTCATGGCCGCGATGAAAAAACTGTACGAGGGCGGCGATGACGGGGCCGACGTGCAGACACGCGACGAATTCGCCGATCTCAATGCCGACGCGACGGGCGACGATGCTCCGGTTGTGAAGCTGGCCACGATGCTGATTGTCAACGGTATAAAGATGAAGGCCTCCGATATACATCTCGAGCCGATGGAGAAGGAGTTTCGCGTACGCTACAGAATCGACGGTGCGCTCAGAAAGATGGATTCGCCGCCAAAGCGTCTTCAGGGCGCGATAATCTCGCGAATCAAGATCATGTCGAAGATGAAGATTTCGGAGAAGCGCGTTCCCCAAGACGGGCGAATCCAGATCAACGTCGGCGGCAAAGATCTCGACCTTCGTGTTTCGACGGTGCCGACGAACCACGGCGAATCGATAGTCATGCGTGTTCTCGACAAGTCGAACCTCGCCCTTGGCTTGCCGCAGTTGGGCTTTCTTTCGGACGACCAGACCACATTCGAGCGTTTGATCAAGCTTCCTGACGGCGTGGTTCTCGTGACAGGGCCTACCGGCTCCGGCAAGACAACCACCCTCTACGCCTGTCTTGGCCAGATCAACACGCCCGACAAAAAGCTCATTACGGTCGAAGACCCTGTCGAATACCAGATGAGCGGCATAAACCAGGTCCAGGTGAACAAGGATGTCGGGCTGGACTTCTCGGCGGCGCTCAGGTCGATTTTGCGTCAGGCGCCGAATATCGTGATGATCGGCGAAATCCGTGATGCCGAGACGGCCGATATTGCCATGGAGGCGGCCCTCACCGGCCACCTCGTGTTTTCGACCCTTCATACGAACGACGCGCCATCTGCGGTGACCCGTCTGCTCGATATCGGCGTAAAGCCGTTCCTCGTCGCGTCGGCCTTGCGCGCGGCGATGGCACAGCGGCTCGTGCGTGCGATATGCGAACAGTGCCGCGAGGCGTACACGCCGACCGACCGCGAGCTGAAGATGCTTGGCCAGTTCTCTTCCACCCTGCCCGACAAAATGTACCATGGCGCCGGGTGCGACCGTTGCGGCAAGAGCGGCTACAAGGGACGGAAGGGCATATTCGAGATATTCAAGGTCGACGACACGATTCAGAGGCTTATCTTCGATCACGCGCCGGCGACGCTCTTGAGGCAGCGTGCCCGCGAGATGGGTATGCGTACCCTGCGCGAAGACGGTATGCTCAAAGTCGCCAACGGCATGACTTCGCTTTCCGAGATTCTGCGCGTTACGATGGGCGACGCGAATTGACGGTACGACAAAATTTAAAGAGGAGAAAACGATGGACATTTCCATGAAAGACCTGTTGGCCGCCATGATCGACGAGGGCGGCAGCGACCTTCACATACGCGCATACATGCCGCCCGAGCTTCGCGTTCACGGCGAACTCCTGCCGCTTGCCGATGAAGATCTTTCAGAGGAGGATTCATACAACCTCTGCCGCGAAATCTCGAACGACGAACAGATGGCCGAGGTCGAGAAGAACGGCGGCTCCGACTACGCTATCGCGTTCCGCGACCTCTGTTCACCCGAGGAACAGGCCGCCGAAGAGGAAAAGCGCCTCGCGACGCGATTCCGCGTATCGGTCTTCAAGGAGCGCAAGCGCTACGGCATGGTTCTGCGCCAGATTCCCGCCACGCTTCTGACCATGGAGCAGCTGGGTCTGCCTCCGGTCGTGAAAGAGCTCCTGTTCAAGCCTCGCGGTTTGATTCTCGTGACCGGCCCGACAGGCTCCGGCAAGTCGACTACGCTCGCCTCCATGCTGAACGTGATAAACCACGAGCGCAGCGTGCACATAATCACGATCGAAGACCCTATCGAATTCTACCACAAGTCCGCAAAGTCGCTGATAACCCAGCGCGAAGTCGGCGATGACGTGCCCAGCTTCGCTGAAGCGATACGCCGCGCCCTCCGCCAAGACCCCGATGTGATTCTCGTCGGCGAAATGCGCGATATCGAAACCATCGGCGCCGCGGTGACGGCCGCCGAAACGGGCCACCTCGTGTTCGGCACTCTTCACACGACAGGCGCCGCAGAGACGGTGGACCGTATAATCGACGCGTTCCCGACCAATCAGCAGGCGCAGGTGAGAACGCAGCTTGCCGCCGGCTTGCAGGCCGTGATTTCGCAGATTCTTCTGCCGAAGCTCGACGAGAACGGCGAAGTGCACGGCCGCGTGGCGGCGTTCGAGATCATGACCTCGACGGACGCGATCCGCTCGCGAATCCGCGACGGAAAGACGAATATGATCAAGAGCGACCTGCAGACCGGCGCGAAGTACGGCATGCAGACGCTCGATTCTCATCTAATGCAGCTGTACAAGTCCGGCCTGATCGCCTACGACGAACTCATCACCAAGTCGCAGGATCCTGACAGCGTCGTTCAGAAGCTGAAAGAGGAAATGGGGCGCTAAACAATGCTAGACCCGATACTCCAGATTCTCGTCCAGAACGGTTATCTTGACGAAGATTCCGCAAAAGATCTGCAGGATGTCGCCAAGACCGAGGGCAAGAGCGTCCGCCAGACGGTCATCGATCAGGAGGTGCTCTCCGAAGACGATCTCCTGGCGGCGATGGCCGCCTATCAGGATACCGAGGCGATAGATCTCGCCAATCTGACCATTGAGACCGATGTGACCGAAGCCATACCCGCCTCGACGGCCAGAATGTACAACGTCTTCCCCGTGGCAGCCGACGATACTTCGGTAACGCTCGCCACATTCGATCTGGTCGATCCGCGAATCTCCGACGAAATGCTCTTCACCCTCTCCAAGGAGGTTCGCTTCGTCTTCGCGAGAGAGAAGGACGTAATGGACCGTATCGCCCAGTACTACGGCGATTCGAGCGAGTCCGTCGCCGACATGATCAAGTCCCTCGGCGAGGGGATGACTGACGACGAAGGCCTTTCCGGCGCTGATGCCAACGACATCGCTTCGATGGAATCGGCCGCGAACTCTTCCGCGATAATACGCTTCGTCAATCTGGTGCTTTATCAGGGTGTCGTCGATCGCGCCGCCGATATACATATCGAGCCGTTCGAGAACGATTTCAAGATACGCTACCGCGTCGACGGCGCGCTTTATGCGATGAAGGCGCCTGACGTGAAAATGGCGCCCGCCATCATTTCGCGAATCAAGATTCTCGCGAATCTGAACATTTCGGAGCGGCGCGTGCCCCAAGACGGCCGAATAGCGCTTACCGTGGCCGGCAAGCCCGTCGACCTTCGCGTGAGCTGCCTGCCGACCGCCCATGGCGAGTCTGTCGTAATGCGTATTCTCGACCAGTCGGCGACGTCGCTCGACCTCGAGAACGTAGGCCTGCCCGAAGACGTCTATGAACAGGTCACGATGGATGTCGAAAAGCCGAACGGAATCTTCATCGTCACCGGTCCGACTGGCTCCGGCAAGACCACGACCCTCTATTCGATCTTGCGCCGCATCAACCAGATCGACACGAAGCTTCTCACCGCCGAGGAGCCTGTGGAATACAATGTTGACGGAATCGTCCAGGTGCCGATCGATCCGAAAGCCGGCAATACGTTCGCGAAGGTTCTGCGCGCGTTCCTGCGTCAAGACCCCGATGTGATGATGATCGGCGAAATCCGCGACCTCGAGACCGCCGAAATCGCCATTCAGGCCGCGCTGACCGGCCACTTCGTCTTCTCGACTCTGCACACGAACGACGCCGCAGGCGCAGTGACTCGATTTGTGGATATGAATGTCGCGCCGTATCTTCTCTCTTCGACTCTCGAAGGCGTGCTGGGCCAGCGACTCGTGAGAACCTGCTGCAAGGAGTGCAAGCAGCCCTACGAGCCCGATGACGAGACGTTAGAGCGAATCGAGATGACCCGCGACCAGATCGGCGGCCGGCCTTTCTACTTCGGCAAGGGTTGCAAGGTGTGCAACGGTACAGGCTACAAGGGACGAAAGGCCGTGGTCGAGTATCTTCGCGTCTCCAACCCTCTGCGCGAACTTATAAACAATCGCGCTCCTACGCTTATTCTGCGCGAAAAAGCCCGCGAACTCGGGATGCGCACCATGCGCGAGCACGGCATACAGGCCATACTCGACGGCTATACTACCGTTGACGAGGTTTTACGCTACACTTAAAAAGCAAGGAAATCACAATGCCAAGAACAGATATCGATTGGGCGAACCTCGGGTTCGGTTTCTCCGACGTAAACTGCCACATACGCTATGTTTGGAAGAACGGCTCGTGGGGCAAGGCGGAATTCGTCAAAGACCCTTACATAACGATGCATATAGGCGCTTCGTGCCTGCATTACGGGCAGGAGTGCTTCGAGGGCATGAAGGCTTTTCGCCAGAAGAGCGGCAGAATCGCCATCTTCCGTCCAGACGAAAACGCGCGCCGCATGTCCAGGACCGCTATTCGTTGCGTCATGCCGCCCGTGCCTGAGGAGATGTTCATCGAGGCGATAGACAAGGTCGTCGCCGCGAACGAAGAGTTCGTTCCGCCGTACGGAACCGGCGGGTCGCTGTATCTTCGCCCTCTTCTGATCGGCACGGGTCCCCAGATCGGCGTCGCCCCCGCCAAGGAATATACCTTTCTCGTCATGGTCATGCCTGTCGGCGCCTACTACAAGGGCGGGCTCAAGCCGGTGCGTGCCGTGATTCTCGACGATTGGGACCGCGCGGCGCCGAACGGCATGGGCGACGTGAAGGGCGGCGGCAACTACGCGGCTTCTCTGTTCGCCCATGAGAAGGCGAAGCATGACGGCTGGCCTGTCGAGCTTTATCTGGACGCCAAGAGCCACAAGTATGTCGAAGAGTTCTCGACTTCGAACTTCCTCGGCATTAAGCCGGACGGAACATACGTCACGCCCGACAGCCATTCCGTCCTGCCTTCCGTCACGAACAAGTCTCTCAAGGAATGCGCCGCCGATCTCGGCTGGAAGGTCGAGTGCCGCCCCATCCCGTATGAGGAGATAAAGACGTTCTCCGAGGTGGCAGCTTGCGGAACGGCGGTAGTGGTCACGCCTGTTTGGGAAATCACGCGCGGCAGCGAGGTCATAAAGATTTCCGAGCCAGACGCGGTCGGCCCTCACCTTCAGAAGCTCTTCGACATGGTGCAGGGTATTCAATACGGTGTTTTGGAAGACACCCACGGTTGGTGTCACGAGGTTCCGCTCTGAGCGCATGGGTCGAGCGCGAGGCCGACGAGGCCCTTGTCTGCGGTCTTGAGTCCGCAGGGTTCGACCGTCTGATTGCCCGACTGCTTGCCATAAGAGGCATATCGCCCGCCGAGACAGAAGGCTTTTTCTCGCCGTCCGTCTCGCAGCTCGCCAAGCCTTGCGAACTGCCCGGCCTGGACGCCGCGGCCGAAGTGGTGCTACGCTCGGTGGTGAGCGGCGACAAGATAGTCGTTTTCGGCGATTACGATTGCGATGGCGTGTGCGCGAGCGCGATTCTCGCTATCGCTTTGGGCGCGATTTCCGGAGCCTCGCCCAAGCCTGCCGTATTTCTGCCGGAGAGGCTCACCGAGGGCTACGGCATGACCGAGGCCAGCGTCTCGCGCATGCTGGCCGAGAACGATGGCGTCAAGCTTGTCATAACTGTGGACAACGGCATAAATTCCGTCGACGAAGTTGCGAGGCTGAAGTCCCTCGGGCTCTCTGTCGTGGTGACCGACCACCATCTGCCCGGCGGGACGCTGCCTGCGGCCGACGCGCTCGTGAACCCCAAGGTGGCTTCGCCAAAATATCTCGAAGGCCTGTGCGGTGCAGGCGTCGCCTTCATGCTCGCGAATGCCGTGGTTACGCGGGCCCGCGAAAGGGGACTCTATTCCGGGCATAACGTGGGCGGTCCGCTTCTTGTCCTGGCGGGGCTCGCTACTGTGACGGACATAATGCCTCTTACGGGACAGAACCGCATACTTGTTTCGGAGGCGCTGAAGCGCTTCCATTCTCTGGCCCCTACGGGACTCAAGGAGCTCTTTCTCCGTGCGTCGAGAACCGCCAGCCAGGCGCTCACCTCGAAGGATTTCGGCTTCCTGATAGGCCCCCGAATCAACGCTGCGGGGCGAATAGCCAGCGGAATGGAGGCTTTGCGCCTCATACTCGCGACCGATCGCGAGGAGTGCCGCGAGTATGCGCGCGTCGTGGATGTGCGCAATACCGAAAGAAAATCCATCGAGCAGACCATGCTCGACGAGGCGCTTTCGAAGATTGTGCCGGGCGCCCCTGCGCAGGTGATAGATCTGCCTGACGGACATCCCGGCGTAGCCGGCATAGTGGCGGCGCGCGTCTTGGAGCGTATCGGCGAAGATCCCGCCGAGTGCGGCCCCAAGCCCGTCTGTGTCGTCGTGAGGGGCCATGGCTCTGCGCGCGCGCCCGAGGGCTACAACGTGCGCGATGCGTTTGTGTCGGCTTCGGACGCGCTGGACCGTTTTGGAGGGCATGCCGCGGCAGGCGGCTTTTCGGTAAAGGAAGGCATGGTCGACCGCTTCCGCGAACTGTTCTGCGACAGTTGCGCGGCCCAGCAGGCGATGCGACCCGAAGGCTCGGCCGGTGTCCAGTGCCTTGATGCGTGGCTCGAACCTTCGGACATAACGCTGGATTTTGCCGAGGCCGTGCAGAGAATGGAACCCTTCGGAGAGGGCAATCCAGAGCCGTTGTTCGGGCTTCGCGGCGTGCAATTCTCGGAAGTGCGGCCTATTGGCGCCGAAGGGCGCCATTTGTCGGTGTCGTTCCGCAATGCGGATATCCCCAAATCGGTGTGGTGGAACAAGGGCGCGAAGGTCGAAGAGCTCCGGTCCGCGTCACATCTCGCCTATGATGTCGTCTTTGCGCTGGAAATCAGCGAGTACATTACCCGCCATGTCGAATTGCGGCTGGTCGATATACAGCCCGGAGTCACCAGAACGCCCACTCGCCCCGCATAATCACATACGCGCCTAGCGCCAGGTTCGTGGTCGCATGCGCGATTATGGCCGACGCCAGACCCGTGCGTATTGCGAGAATTCCGTATATCGCCCCCGCCATTGCGCCGGCGAGCCATCTGTCGTGCTCAAGGGCGAAGAGCGCCACAGTCCAAAAGAAAGCGCTCGCGTCAAAGCGCCTCCCAAAAGCTTCGTTGTCCGCCGCGCCTTGGATCCAACGGTAGAGGAACGACCTGAAGAACAGCTCTTCGGCCGGCGCGATTATGAAAGCGCTGCCAATGAGCTTGGCAATCGTGAGCGCCCATCCGCATACCGCCGGGTCGTACGGCGAGCCGCTGGGTTCCGCCGCCTTCTGGCCCAGAATGAAGAGCTTCCGGTATAGTTCGAACCGCTCGGGCCAAACCCAGAGAAACAGCACAAAAAGGCCCGCGACTACTCCCGATGCCACAGCTTTCGGCGAGGGACTCGGCAATCTGCGGCCCCACGCGAAGAATGCCGCAAGAAACAAACCAGCGACGCAAGCGCGCAGACCGTAAGCCCATGCGGTGCCCGGCAGAAGCAGCATAAGCGCCATCCATGAGAGATATGGAGCGATCTTAAGCGAGGTTTCGTTTCTCATGTCAGCCAATTTCATAGGTGCATTATACCAAATCCCTTCGTCCTGTACCACTAGGGAGTAGGGGTTGTTTACCCCTAGGAGTAGAGCACCTCCGCCCCTAGGGGTAGAGCACCGCTAGTCCTAGGGGTAAAAGGGCGCTAGTCCCAGGGGTAAAATGGTGCTCCTCCTAGGGGGGCGGAATGGCGCGGCAAAACGTTTTTTCGGAGGAACCCGCAAATTCTGCGGGAAAATCCGCACATCCTGCGGAAAAATCCGCACATTCTGCACCCTATAATAATAGAATAATAAAAAAAGATAACAACAACAACAATGTTGTTGTGGATGTTGATGATAATTGTGAGGTTGATCTTGTTTTGGCTTTTGCGGTCAGGGCTACAGGGGCAGTCTTGAAGAGCCCATCGTTTTCATGCCACTTTACCAGCCGACAGTAACAACTTCGCCTAGGGCAATTGGTTCTCTGTTAATATCTGTTTTGTTATCTGTTTTGTTTCTCTGTTTGTGGCTCACAGAGATCCAAAGGTCCCTACTGGATGATACAGAGTCGGTACTGGATGATACAAAGGTCGGACTGGATGATACGAAGGTATCCGGCAGATTTATTGTATATGAATTCACCTTTCCTGCTTCGGTGACGACTTTATCGACCGTAAGGTAACCCATTGTTGCGAAAAGTGCGTGGAGTTTGGATCTCAAAATGCACGCATTTTTCTGCGCGCACAAACGAACTTTTCTGCGCGGTAAAAGGGGTGCGTTTACCGCGGTAAAAGGGTTGCTTTTGGCGCTGTAAAATCTGCGGTCTCGCCACCCCGTTTACTAATGCCGTTTGGGAGATATTTCCGCCGATGTTTTCATGCAACTTATGGTATAATACTTTATAGAAACCCACCTTGATTAAGGATTAAGGAGAACGAAGAAATGACAGCAGCAGAATTTTTTGGAGGCAGAGATGTCATAGGCAGGACATATCCCGCATATCATCCTATGCGGGAGTTGTTGGTAACAGATTCTGCCTCATATTCGACAACAAACCAAAGCTTTCAAGTTGTATATGAGGCAAATGAAATCCAATGGCTTGAGAATGCCAAGAACTGCATAGACAGTATCGGAAGACCCGATTCGATGCAAGTTGATGATTTGTCTGGCTACAATTCTGTTCTTGGAGAAATGCGAGCGTTTGCCGATTTATTAAACATGTCGGAATTTACAGTAAGTTCCTTGGGAACTGGCGCAAAAGGGCCAGATTTTCAACTCACAAAGAAGGATGATGGTGCCAAAGTATATGTTGAGGTGTTTGCCTATCCCCCAAGACCCGACAACGAGGTGGTTATTGACGAAGGTAGAAAAGAGTATTTCCACGATAAGAATGGCGGGCTAAACTCTATACAGGCCAGAATTTCGGTTCAAGACCCATTTGGTTTTCCTATACTTGGCAAGGCTGGTGAATCGACCACGGCTAATGCGGTTAGTAAGATTTGTGCCAGGAAATTATCCGAGTATCAGCTTAATGCTAACTCCGTGTCAATTCTTTATTTTGATATGCAATCTCTCGCCATGAGCCATACGATGCTCGAGCAAACCTCTCCCGTTCTGGAGATGAATGACACATTTACTTCTGGTGCTATCTGGCTGGCGTACTACGGAAGAAAGGGATTCCCCATTCTACAGAATGCGGGTGAAGGCTATGTTTTACCTGAAAATTGTGTGCCGATGCAACATGACGGACATTTTAACCAAAAATCTGATTCAAAACTGAATGCCGTGATAATTGGTGTTGCTAACGATCCTCATCAAGTAGGTTCCAAGCGTCTTGCATTATTGGAGAACTCAGAACGTCCATTGCCCGATTCTGTAAGAATGGCATTAATCAATTCTGGATGTTTTGATGAGCAACTATCACGGTGCGGCTTACTGATCGATCTAAAGAAGAAATTACTCGCGGATCAAGAACGGCTTTTTGATGCGTTTAATCGTTTCAAGTCAATGCATAAAGAGTGTTCGTTCACGGATGGCTATTATTTGCCCACGGGTGGCTAATTTATGATATACTATTGGCGTATGAAAAAAGGAGACAAGCACATGGACAATCTCATTCTGACCGGCTGGGGCTGGAAGGAATATGCTGTCGCCGCCGCAGTGGCGATGCGGGCACTGAACGGGCAGGCGGACGTGATGGGCATGAGCAAGCGGCGGCTCCCGGAGTTCCTTGAACTTGAGGGACGCGGCTGGCAGCACATCTACCTCATCGGCCTGTCGCTAGGCGGGGACGTGGAGCGGCTTGCAGCAGCGTTGAGCTCCCTGCGAGAGACAAAAGTGACGTGGGTGAGCGCACTGCCTATGAGCGACGAGCAGGAGCGCTTGATTGCGCCGCTCCTCGATGTGTGCAAGGTGGACGGCGAACTGTTCAACGGCTCTCTTGTGAAGGCTGTCGGCCATGTGTTCGATGTCGATGTAGCCGATGTCTTGCCGTATGCAGTTGAGGGCGGCAAGGTTCCGAAGTCGGTACCGCAGTATCATGAACTGATCTGCGCCGCCATGTACGCCTATCGAAACTACCGCGACGA
>ONWT01000047.1 GCA_900321575.1 uncultured Lentisphaerota bacterium
CCAGTCCCTCTCGACGCGGAAGAACATGTCCTGAGCAATCGGGTACTTCTTCGGGTTCTTCTCCTTGATGGCGCGGAAGAGGCTCGCGACGCCCATCTTCTTGCCGACGAGCGTGCCGGCCGTCGAGCCGCCGATCGCGTCGACGCGCGGCAGGGTGGCGGCGGCCTCCTTGAGCCCGGCGGTGAGCTTCGAGTAGTGGTATTCGGGATCGGGATTGTTGCGGGGATCCCACGGGAACTCCTTGGAGAACACGACCTTGCCTTCGTTGAGGGCCGAAATCTTGAAGTCGCTGGCGCCGAGGTCGAAGCCGATGCGGCAGCCGTCGGCGACGGTCTTCACCTTCGTGAGAGTCTCGTTCATCTCGGGCATCTTCTTCAGAGGCACGATAACGGTCTCGACGGGACGGCCGTAGAGATCAGAGAAGAAACCGTAGTCGAACGCGCGCGAGCCCTTCTTCGTGTAGGCCTTGGCGACTGGCTTCACGACGGCGTCGGGACCGGCGAGATAAAGCTTCCATCCGCCGGCGGACCAGACGATGAACTTCGCGATCCTGTCGACGACATAGCTGACCTTCTTGGCCGCGGCCGGATCGAGACGCTGCGGAATCGGCAGATCGTAACGGAATATCTTGCCGTCTTCGCGCTCCCACGCTATGGCGACCACATCGGCCTTTGAACCGATGCCTTCATATATCTCCCAGAGCGCGCTCATAGGGGCGACGAACTCGGTATCGCATTTGCACTTCTTGCACGAACAAGCCATGACCTATTCTCCTTAGTTTTAGTGGGTTGTTGAGTTTATCTTTTTCAACTGTGCGTAAATTGTACCATAAAGAACCAAATGTGGCAAGAAGGCGGCTTCACGGAGCGCTGTTTTTTTTGGTATACTATACACCGTGAAGATTGTGTTCCTTTTCATAGACGGCGTCGGGCTTCGCGAAAACGCGGCGGACAATCCGGTGAACCCGGAGGTGTGCCCCACGCTGTGCAGGCTTATCGCGAAACACTCCAAGCCGATCGACGCGTGTCTCGGCGTGGAGGGGCTGCCGCAGTCTGCGACGGGCCAGGCGACAATGTTCACGGGCGTGAACTGTCCGAAAGCGATGAACCGCCATTGCGAGGGCTTTCCGAGTCCATCGCTCAGAAAGATCATCGAGGACAACAATCTCTTTCTCCAGCTGAAGCGGCGAAACAAGAAAGTACGTTTTGCCGACGCGTATCTGGTTGATACCCCCGACGAGCTCGCCGCAAGGCGATTCAAATCGGTGACGACCGTGATGGCTCTCACCTCGCCCGACACCATTTCGACGGTTGACGATCTGTTCGAAGACCGCGCGGTAATGCAGGACATAACGCGCGAAACCATACAAGACCGCTATCCCGACGTGCCGGTGGTGTCGCCGCAAAGCGCCGCCGAGCACCTCTTCGGTATCGCGCTCGAGAACGATTTCACCCTTTTCGAGTTCTTCCAGACCGATGTATCCGGCCATTCGTTGGATTATTCGCGCGCGTGCGCTGTGCTCAGACTCTTCGACGCCTTCCTGTCCGCGCTGGTCAGATATACCGAGACGGCTGGCATTACTCTTGTCGCTACATCAGACCACGGCAATGTAGAGGCGATGCAGGAACGGGGACACACGAGAAATCCCGTGCCGTTTATAGCGTTTGGCCACAAGGAGTCGTTTTTGAGGGACCGTGTAGAGTCCCTGATAGACGTGACACCCGCATTATTGGCGGCTTTCGACTCCATTTGAGCGCTTTCTTTTCCCGTTCCACAGCTGTTGATAACTGTTTGATAACTGTTTACATCAGTTAATCTTTTCCCTCTTGACAAAACCGGGCAGAGCGTATCAAACCCCCATTTTACTAGGGTTTCGCGTATTTTTGCCTTTTGCAATGCGTCGTATAACCGTGTGTTATTTTTTGTTCACAATTATCATTATAATTATGCTATAATTCAAACCGCAAAAAACCTATGACAAATATATCAACATACGACACAATCATAATCGGCGGAGGGCATGCCGGATGCGAAGCGGCCTTGGTTTCGGCGAGAATGGGAGCCAAAACGCTACTGGTTTCGGCGCAACTTTCTTCCCTCGCCCAGATGCCATGCAATCCTTCAATCGGCGGTCTGGCCAAGAGTCATCTAGTGCACGAACTGGATGCTATGGGCGGAGAGATGGGAGTGAATGCTGATAGAACGGCTCTGCAGTCCAAAATACTGAACAGAAGCCGCGGCCCGGCTGTGTGGGCGACGCGAACGCAATGCGCAAAGAAAGAGTACGCTTTGAGAATGCAGCAGGTGCTCGCGCAGCAAGATAATCTCTCAATTCTCGAAGACTCTGTTGTCGGTCTGGCAGTCGAAAACAACCCACCATCCAGCCCACGCCAGGGAGATGCAGCCTCAACGGTCCCAATGACTGGCGATGCCATCACAGGTAAATGTACAGGCGTAATCACAAAGAGCCACGGCGCAATCAGTGCAAAGTGCGTTGTTTTAACAGCAGGCACAAGTCTTCGCGGCCGTATTTGGATAGGTAAAGAAGGTCATGACAGCGGCGGCGACGGGCGCCCCGCAGTTAACGAACTATCGGATTCTTTATCTCGTCTTGGATTCAGATTGATTCGACTTAAGACCGGAACCCCGCCACGGCTCAAAGCGAGTAGCTGCAATTTCACAAAATGCATAGTTCAATCCGGCGATTCACCACGTCCATTGTTCCACGTGGAACAATATAGCGAAACACTTGCCAACAACCGCGGTGTGTTCCACGTGGAACATTCCGGAAATGTGGATGGACAAACGCATGTGTTCCACGTGGAACATTTACCGGAATACCCTTGTTGGATGACACATACTACCCCTAAAACGCATGAAATAATACGGTCCAATCTCGATAGATCCGCCCTTTACGGTGGCGCAATCGAGGGTGTCGGTGTGCGTTACTGTCCGTCTATCGAGGATAAAATTGTCCGTTTTGCAGGCGCTGAACAGCACCATGTAATGCTAGAACCTGAAGATTCGAGCTGTAAAGTAATCTATCCTAACGGATTGAGTTGCAGTTTACCTAGAGATGTGCAGGAAGAGATGGTACGATCCGTCCCCGGGCTCGAACACGCCGAGTTTCTTGCGTATGCATACGCCATCGAATATGACAGCATTGACGCACGGGAATTGAAGCATTCACTTGAATCTAAGCGCATTAAAAACCTGTTTTTTGCAGGACAGATCAATGGCACAACCGGCTATGAAGAAGCCGCTGCTCAAGGATTCATGGCCGGAGTCAACGCTGCTTTCTCCGCCCTCGGCAAGTCCCAGCTGGTTTTAAGCCGCCAAGATGCTTATATTGGCGTGATGATAGACGATCTTGTCACTAAGGGAACCGATGAACCCTACCGTATGTTTACGAGCCGGGCCGAGAGGCGGCTTATACTTCGACAGGATAACGCGAGATATCGTCTGGCCGACGCGGCAGATATAATTGGAGTAAAGAGCAAAACATTCCGCAATGAAACTCGTTGGATGATGCGAGTACTGTCTATTGCGCTAGACCATGTCTCTACGGGAGGCAAGAAAACAGCCGCAATGGCGTCCGCAGATCTGGTCAGAATGGCGATCGAAACAGAGAATAAAGAATCCTATTCTACTGTACAGGCTGCCTCAAATGAGGAAAATACCATATCAAAACTTGCGGAACAACTAGATATTATGCGTCAATACGCGCCGTATATCGAGCAGGAAACAAAAGCTGCCGAGAGGGCAAAGAAGGACGAAATGCTGGCCATTCCGGCTTGGTTGGACTATGACAGCTGCACAGCTCTGCGTTTTGAGAGCCGTGAAAAACTCAAAGCCCACCGCCCCGAAACTCTGGTTCAGGCTTCCAGAATACCAGGAGTTAACCCTTCCGACATAGCCATTCTTGCAATCTATATCAAACGCGGCCATGCTTAAAGAAAGTTATCAACATTTTATGTTGATAACTTGTTGACATATGAAGATTACTTATTTAGCACATTAGCCGAAAAATTTGGTATTATATGTGCGACGATAAGAGAAAGAAGATTCAATATGAGCGAAACAATAGATACACTTTCTAAAGACGCCTGGGAGAGGGCGAAGAAAATATATCTTTCTACACTGCCTACACCTGACGAACGTGGGCAGGCCGAGCGCCATTTTTCGATGATAACCTCTGTTACTGTCGAGAACAATACATTTACGGTTTATACGTCAAACAACTTTGCCGCAGAGCTTCTCAGGTCTTCATACGAGAACAAACTCAAAAACTGTTTGAGTCTTGCGGGGGTTCCCGAGCCTGTAAATATCGAATTCAAGTTCGACGTAAGCTCGCGTCCGGCGATTATTGTGCCGAAAATGCCCGAGACTTACCAGCATAACGGCGCAGAAGCGAAGCACCAGAACTATTTCGTCTCGACGATGCCTCTCAATGAAGAGTACACGTTCGATGAATTTGTAGTGGGTCCTTCGAACAGTTACGTGTATGCAGCAGCGAAGGGCATAACGCAGGAGCCAGGCAAAAAGGGGTATAATCCTCTCTTTATCCATGGCGGCACGGGTCTTGGCAAGACACACATAATGCAGGCAATAGGCAATGAAATAAAGAAAAAGAATCCTATGGCGGCAGTGTGCTATCTTACGGCCGAGCGTTTCATGAATGAATATGTCAACGCTCTTACGAGCCACGAGCTGCAGCAGTTCCGCGACAGATACCGCAAAATCGACGTAATGCTCGTGGATGATATCCAGTTCATGAGCCAGGGCAAGCAGTTTCAGGAAGAATTCTTCAACACTTTCAACGCCCTTCACCAGGAAGGCAAGCAGATTGTAATGACTAGCGATGTGGCGCCAAAAGATCTGCCAAGAATAGAAACGAGGCTGATATCGCGCTTCGAGTGGGGTATGGTTCAGGAGATCGAGCTGCCAAGTTACGAGACGCGTCTCGCCATCTTGAAGAAGAAATCAGAGACCATGCGCCCGCCTATTCACGACGAAACTCTTAAATTCATAGCGCAGAACATAAAAACTCATGTCCGTGCAATGGAAGGCGCTCTGGCTAAAGTGAATGTAATGATGCAGATGAACCCATCTGCCATTATGACGAGCCAGATTCTTTCGCATCTTCTCAAAGACTTCATCGAAAAGGAACAAACCCAGAAAAAGCTGACCGTCGCCGAAATACAGAAGGCAGTGGGTCAGAAATACTATGTTACGATGGAGCAGATCGTCTCCCCTGAGCGCACGGCGACGCTGGTAACTCCGAGGCAGCTCGCTATGTATATCGCAAAGAAGTTCACTAACAAGAGCCTTCCCGAGATAGCCAAGAGCTTCGGCAAATCTCACGCCACCATAATACATGGAGTGAAGACCATCAACAAGAGACTCGACGTGGAGCCGGAACTCAAGGAGAACCTTATTTCAATAATATCGAGTTTAGGGCTCACTATGGAAGATAAAGTCGACTCGTGAACATGTGCCTTCGAAAAAGTGTATACAGAGTGTAGAGAAGTGGCCAATTGTCTACAACGGATCAGAAAGAATGAACACCGATGAACATATCTCAACAGAAAAGTCAACAGCCGGAAAAAGCCCCGACCATTGCAAAAAGGGGCTTTCGCGAGTTGTGAACATTATCAACAAACCTAATAATATTATAATATAGACTCTTTTAATTATCCGTATTATTTGATACAATCTACACCAAGCCAGAAGTAAGGAAGAAAGGATACGCAATGAAATTCTCTATAGTGCGCTCGAAGTTTCTAGAAGCAATCAAGTCGGTGCAGAACATTGTCGCCGGTAAAGGGTCGCTGCCGATCATACAGAACGTGTTGATCGAGGCCAATGGCGGCGAGCTTCGTTTGACCACGACAGATCTCGATATTTCCATAAGGAGCACGGTCAAGTGCGAGATAGAGGAAGAGGGCAAGACGACTCTTCCAGTAAAGATACTTGCTAACCTCATGGTCAAGGCCCCCGAAGGCGCGGTCAACGTCAGCGTCGACAGAGAAGAGCTCGCGGTGATACGCGCGGGCAGCGCGAGCTACAGGCTGAAGGGCAAACCCGAGGCTGACTTCCCGAGGCTCAATGTAGATGAAGAGAGCAGCGAATATGTGATGCCCCGCCAGACTCTTCAGGAGATGTTGCGCAAAACTTCGTATGCCGCTTCCCAGGACGATACGCGCCGCACGCTCAAGGGTGTTCTCATGAGCTTCAAGGACAGCCGCCTTACTATGGTAGCCACAGACGGCCGCCGTCTCGCTCTTGTCGAGAAGGAGATGGAGTTTCCGAAGACTGCCGAGCGCGACATCGTGCTGCCGTCGAAGGCCGTGCAAGAACTGCAGCGCTCTTTGAACGGCGAAGGCGACGTAAAGATCAACGTTCAGGCGTCGAAAATCTCCTTCACCTTCGGCGATGTGGAGATCTACTCGAAGTTGATGGATGACGTCTACCCCAACTATCGCCAGGTAATACCTGCAGAATGCGCCGAGAAGATCGTCGTCGACCGCCAGCTTCTTCTGAACGCCCTCGATCGCGCGAGCGTAATGACTGTAGACGAGGCCCATTCCACAAAGCTCATTTTCGAGGCTAACAGGCTTACAGTTACCTCTGCCGCGACAGAACTCGGCGAAGCCAAGGACGAAGTGCCGATCAAGTACGCCGGCGAAAAGATCGAAATTATGTTCAATCCCAATTATGTGATGGATCCTTTGAAGGCTATAGACGACGACGAGATATCCATAAACATAAACAACGGCCACTCTCCTGCCGTGATAAAGTGTTCGATACCTTTCCTCTATGTGCTGATGCCGCTTCGCATAAGCTGAGAAAATCCTTCTTACGGTTAGAAAGAAGTCCGGGCAACATCGAAAGGTCAATGGTGAACCGATGAGAATTTGGACAGACAGGAACTATCCGATAATAATTTCCTGTGCGAAAGAGCTTTCGCGCTGGACTGAGATAGAGGTTCTTGAACTCGGCTACAAGCCTATAGAAGTTACCGAGAACACGGTAGTAGTAAGAGGCGACATGAGAGACGTCATGCGCCTCAACCTGCGCCTTCGCACGGCCCATCGCGTTCTTGTGCCGCTTTTGAGGACACAATGCCGCGGAATACGCGACCTTTACGAAGCTGCGCTTTCGATAGATTGGGAGAATCTCATAGAAGCTGACGGATATTTCTCTGTGTCGTCGATAGTGCACAACTACACGATACGCGATACGCGCCTGCCTTCTCTCTACACCAAAGACGCTATCGCCGACAGAATGCGCGAGAAATGCCAGCGCCGTCCCGACTCCGGCGGAGAGAATCGCGGCGCCGCTGTTTTCGTATATTGGGAACGCGACGAGGTCATCATATATCTCGACACCTCGGGCGAGCCTCTTTCGAAGCGCGGCTACCGCAAGATACCCGGTTCTGCGCCTATGCAGGAGACTTTGGCCGCGGCTTGCCTTATGGCAATGCACTGGGACGGCAAAACTCCGTTCGTTTCTCCTATGTGTGGCAGCGGTACTCCCGCGATAGAAGCCGTGATGTATGCGATGAACAAGGCGCCTGGGTCTCTTAAGGGACACTTCGCCTTCCAGTCCATAAAAGGCTACGACAGGATAATTCCCGGCGAGAAAGCCCTCCGCGTCGCGCCGCGCCAGAGAGCTGGCGCCACGCCCGACCAGATTTGGAAGGAGATGCTTCTTGAGTCCAAAGATCAGGAAAAGACCGAGAACCTTCCGCACATAATAGCTACCGACATTTCGCCCGAAGCTGTAGAAAACGCTCACACGAACGCAATCGCTGCCGGTGTTGCGCCCTACATAGACTTCAAAGTCTGCGATTTCGCCGAAACTCCAATTCCGGAAGAAAAGGGCTGTATATTCTTCAACCCCGAATACGGCATACGTCTTGGCACTTACGAGGAATTGGCCCCCATATATGAGCGTATAGGGAGTTTCCTCAATGAAAAGTGCCCAGGCTGGATGGGTGCGCTGATAACCGGCAACCCCGATCTCGCTCGTTGCGTAAACCTTTATTACAGAACTCGCATTCCGTTCTTTAACGGCCCGATAGATTGCCGTCTGTTCATATATCCGGGATGCGAACTCAAAGGACAAAATAACGCATGAATTACGAAGAATTTCTAGAGAAAAAGGATGTAATGCCTCAGGCGGCAGGGTCTGTCGACGCGGAGGAGTCCGTGCCGGAACCTGAAGAACTCGATGTTCAGAAGGCCGTGGTCGAGGAGCTTGCAGCCGACAAGGCCAAGCTTGACGTGCAGATGCAGGAAATGGGCCGCCGTATAGAGAGCCTCGAAGCGCTTCTTGCTGCCAAATCGCGCGAGCTTGACGAGGCTCTGGCAGACAAAAAGGT
The DNA here is from genome assembly GCA_900321575.1 of uncultured Lentisphaerota bacterium. Lineage (GTDB taxonomy): Bacteria > Verrucomicrobiota > Kiritimatiellia > RFP12 > UBA1067 > UBA1067. Next base: position 8,387 of record ONWT01000047.1, read on the forward strand.
GGCTGTAGAAGAGATAGAGGCCTCTTTTAGGTCGAAAATAGCCGAATTGGAGCAAAAAGTCGCAGCCGAGCAGGAAAGACAGTTTGACGAACAGGCGAGAAACCCCAATGCTCTGGCGCTGTTGGATAGGGATATGGAGCTGCCCGACCGCTTCCCAGGCGAAACGCGCGACCATGTGCTTGAAGTCATAAAGGAGGCGCGCGACGCCGCCGAGGCCGAAGGGCGCCTGCGCCGTGCTCAGCTTCTGGAGGGTGTTCTCGTCGCCAACGAACCCAATGGAGAGCTTGTCAACAGACGAACAGCCATGAAAAAGCTGTTCGACGATAACGGCAATATACTATCCGGCCCAGTGATAGAAGAGCTGAATCGCTTCGGAATTTCGTATAAGGACGGTGAAAACTACCTCCTTACCGCCGAAATTCTCAAGCGGACCTATTGATAATATCAACAGAAGATATAAACAAAGTAATGAACACGTGTTCATAAGTTGATAAGTCTGTTGATAGTGTTGATAACTACCCCCTTGCAAGTTTATAAAATAAAGTCCATAATATCCACCCGTGACAAACCTTAATCCAGAATTCTGCCGCAAGATAAAGGAAGCCCGCCGCGAGGCGAAGATTTCTCAGGAGGAGTTGGCGGCCGAGGTAGGCTGCAAACAGTCTGCCATATCGATGTTTGAAAAGGGCGACGGCACAAAACTCAATGACGAGTGCATAATCAAACTTTCGAAAAAGTTCGGCATTGAGATATCGACAGGCGTCGAAGAGATCGAGCCTGTGCCTGCGCGTCCTCTTGTTATGAGCCCACATACGGGATTTTGTCCCAACCCGGAGTGTCCCTCCAACTCCAGGTACCAAGTCGAAGGGCGTCTTCTGGCTAGGCCGGACAGGTCGGCGGCCGACCCGGCGGGCGGCAGGTTCTGCGCCGTCTGCGGCGAGGTGCTTTCGCGGCGGTGTCCGAACTGCGGCGCCGAAGTGCACGATGGCGCGGTTTGCACATTCTGCGGCGAACCTTACGTAGCCCTGTAGAGAGCCAAAATACAGGCCGCCGGTCTGCCGTTTTTTTCTGCGCGCAGAAAAAATCCTTTCTGCACGCAAAAAAGATTCTTTCTGCGCGCAGAATTTTTTTCGTCTCCTTGGAGAAGGAAAACACGCTTTTTTCGGTGGCGGTCTCTGCGCTGTTATGCTTGACGGAAATCATGTTATTTGATATTCTACCATCATCAAAACAGGTCTAAGAAAGGGCCGGAGGTGAAATGACAATGTTCACGAGCAAAAATCTCGTGGCGGTTGCTGTCGCAGCAATCGTCTGTTTGGTCGTTGTTTTTTACGGATGCTCGCGCAAGAACGAGCCTGCGCCCGAGGGTGAGAACAAACCTGCCGCCGAGGGTGAAGTCGTGTATCGCCTAGAAGACCCGCAATACCGCGCCGCTCTAGACGAGAGGCTCGATGCCCAGAAGGAGTTGACCAAGCTGCGCTACCGCCTCGTTACGGAGATGCAGGCGAAGATCGCCGCCGCTAAGGAGCGCCTCGCGACAGAAGACGAAGCCGTGCTGAAGGCCGAGCTTGAAAAGGACCCCGAATGGAACTCTCTTTATAAACGTGTCGAAGATTTGAACACCGCGCTCGAAGACGAGCGCAAGCGTGCCGAGGCAGTCGTGCGCAACCGCATAATGTCCGACGCGCAAAAGGAGTCCTCCGGAAAATGATTTTAAGTTTCAGGAATTTTGCGCTTGCCGCCCTGCTCTGTCTTGCGCCACCCGTGGCCAAGGCTGAAGATTGGGGCGAGAGCTACAACAGCTCGGTCGAGCTGACGATAAAAGGGCAGAGCGAGGCTCTCACGAACTTTCCCCTGCTGGTCAGGATATCCGAGGCGCAGCTGCCCGGTTTCAAGTATGATGCAGAGAACACAGCCAGCGATAATCTGGCTTTCGTCGCAGAAGACGGCACTGCGCTCAACTACGATGTCGATACGTGGGATACGAGCGGAGAATCCACAATTTGGGTAAAGATACCCGAACTGCCCACAACCGGCACGACAATCACGATGTACTGGTCGCTCAAAGAGGGCGAGACGGCGCCAGAAAATAACAAAACGGCTGTCTGGAGCGACTATGCTGGCGTCTGGCATATGACTGACGACTCGGCTGCCACGGCGAACGCACCTACAGCAACTCAAGGCGCAGATAATGTATCGACAAATGGCGTGTTTGGTTATGCGTTTGCTACAGTTAAAGACGGCGAACCAATTTTGGTTGTCGACACCGATGATCAGATCAATAACCTGACGAACGGAACCTTCACCATAACTTTCTGGACATATCTCAATTCTGTGTCTGACGGTGGCACTTCTCAGCAATATCTCTTTTCGCGTCGCGAGACATGGGCAAATGATGGCTATGCGGTTTATCTGCACCCGCGAGCACCTAGCGACAGCGTTAATATCGGTTTGGCAGCTGGCGATGCTGGATACAAGTGGTCGACCACGGGCCCGGTCAATGGGGTGATTCGCGACGGGTGGATGCAAAACGACATTGTGTACTCGAAGGAAGACACAAAATTCTACTGGTATATCAACGGTATGCTGGATAGCACGCATGGTTTTTCAATTGGTATGCTTGACTATGCCACCCGTCCATTTGCCAATGGTGCCCAGGATAAGATCGCAATCGGCGGTCGACTTGTTACCGGTTCCGGCGCAGACAGCAATATCAACGGTGCTATCGACGAGTTTCGAATGAGGGTTGGCGCGACCGACGCCATCCGCGCCGGTGCAGAATACGCCAATGCGGTGCAGGCGGCTTATCTTAATTCGACAGATACTGATTTCATAAAGACCGAGCTTGTTTCGACAAACGGTGTTATTGTCGATTACTGGGCCACGCAGCCGTCAATATCGACTCCCTCTTGGATTGCCGGCACTCTCGACGAGTCTGGTTTTGCAATAAACAGCGGTGCTTTGAAGAGCGGCGCGGCGGGCGAGGTATACAAGTGCACGTCCAAGAACGGTAGCTGGTCCACGAACGAGGTTACGGCGGCTTCGCTCAATGCCCTTGAGCCTGGCGAGTATTTGATTTACTTCCGCCGCACGCAAGATATCGCCTACAGCGCCGATGACGCCACGGTTGCGATAGAGGTGCAGGCGGACGCGGGCGGATTCTTCGATGACAGCGTTACCTTTACCGTAAAGGGTGCCGGCACGGACCTTGATGACTATCCCGTCCTCTTGAGGCTCTCGGAGGCGCAGTTGCCCGGCTTCAAGTATTCCCGTGCCAATCAAAACGAGCTTTCGTTCAGCGCGGAGGGCAGCAATGTGCCGCTCCCGTACGAAGTCGACGAATGGAACGAGTCCGGCGAGTCTCTGGTCTGGGTCAAGCTGCCGAAGTTGCCGGCGGCTGGCACGGTCATAACGATGTACTGGTCGCTCAAGGAGGGCAAGACCGCCCCGGGCAACGACCCTACCAAGGTCTGGAGCGCCTACGCCGGCGTTTGGCACATGGCAAGCGCCAAAGACTCCTCCCCCGGCTCTGCGAGCGGCACCAAGTCGTCTAGCTCCAGCTATATTGACGGTTTCGTCGGCAAGGCGCTCGGCAACAACACCAATGCGGGCGGACCTTTCATAACCGCGACTCCGACCGACAGCATCAACTCGCTCACTAACAACGGCTTCGTCGCATCGTTCTGGCTCAATATCAACAGCTTCGACGTCAATAAGGCCTTCCTGTTCGGCCGGCGCACGGCGCGATACAATACCGACGGCTACGGCGCCAGCTTCTGGACGGAAGACGATATTTCGCAAATTGCCCTATTCCCCGGCAATCAAACGCAATATTTCCGCCACTGGCTGCGCGGTTTGACGACCAACGAGTGGGTGCACCTTGATATCGTCTTCGCAAAGCGGCGCTTCCAGTGCTGGGTCGACGGCGTGTTCCAGACTATGTCGAACGCCCCGAACGTACCGGCGCCGACATGCGGCGACAGCGATTTCGCCATTGGCGGCGCTCCCGGCAGAACCACCGATCAGGCGCTCAACGGCGCGATCGACGAATTCCGCCTTATTCCGTATGACGCGTCGAGCTATAGTGCCCGCATCGAGGCGGAATACGCCAACATGACGCAGACGGACTATATCGGCGCTACCGACGACAGCTTCATAAAGCCCGGCATGGTCAAGAGCGGCGATGAAGAGTTCGACTATTGGTCCGTTCCGCTCGAGGTTTCGACTAATACGTGGACGGTCGGCCAAATCACGGCGGAAGAAATCTCCGTCGATAAAGTGCCCGTCCTGCGTAGCGGCAAGGAGGTGGAGTATTATTATCTGGATACGCTCAACCCGACCAACTGCCCGATAGCGTCCGTGGACGACATCCCCGCCAAGCTCGCCGCTTTGCCCGAAGGCATTTACAGGCTCTGCTATGCGAGCAAGGAGACCAATGCCGAGACGGGATATGTCGAAATATACGTGCGCTTCGACATGGGCAATTATACAGACTGGGTAGATCTGACGCTGAACGGTATAGCCGAAGACACGGTCATAACCAATTATACTCTCCTCGTCCGCGTCAGCGAAGACAATCTGCCCGGCTTCAGATATTCCCGCGCCGGCAACGGAACGAAGCTCGCGTTCGTGGACGAGACTGGCGCCAAGCTCTACTATGATGTGGATACGTGGAACGCCCAAGGCGAGTCCATCGTCTGGGTGAAAGTGCCTTTCGCCCGCAAGGGTAGCGTAATAAGGTTCTATTGGGGCATAGACGGCGCAGTTTCCGCGCCTTCCAACGACGGCAAGATGGTGTGGAGCGACTACGCGGGCGTCTGGCACATGGAGAATACTGTAGTAGACGCGGCCGGCAAGTCCGAGGACGGTACCAAGCATGCAAAGGCCGCCTATACGGGCACCGGTATGTTCGCAGGCGCTTTGGGCCGCAACGAGACAGGATCCAATGGGCCGATAGCGACAGTACCTTCCGGCGACGCCATCAATTCCATCAGCAATGATGCGTTCACGGTTTCGGCATGGGTGCGGCTTAAGTCTACCGCAACGAATTGGGCGTATATCTTTTCGCGCAAGGCAATCGACGGCACGGTCTCTTGGGGCTTGCAGTTCAGGGGCAACGGGAATGCGGGAACATACGATGCTCTGCAGGCGTGGTATGACGGGAACAGCAACAGGGCCCTATTCAGAGACACGACTGTCTTCGGCACGGCAAACGAGTGGGTCCATGTAATGGTTGGCTACATGAGCGGCGAAGCCAAGCTTTGGCTGAACGGCGTGCAGTATTCGACTGCGGACATTCCCACAGGTTTGCCGTCGCTCGACCCGACGATGGATTTCTACATAGGCGGTCTTCTCTCCGGACACGGTACGCTCAACGGCGATATGGACGAAGTCCGCATAAAGGTCGGCGCGGTAAATCAAGCAGAAGTCGCCGCCGCCTATTCGAATGCGACATTGAGCGCCTACCGCAACTCTACGGACGAAACCTTCCTCAAGACAGGGCTCGTGCATGTCGATGGCGAGCCGGTAGATTACTGGAATCCCAAGCTGTCGCTCTCGTCCTCCGTCTGGGAGGCAGGCAGCGCGCCCGAATCGCTGGCGTTCACAAACGGAGTCCTGCGCAGCGGCGCGGCGGTCACCAACTGGTGCGTAAACCTGACTACCGGCGAAACAGCGCTCGAGAACGTCACTGTCGACGGACTCAAGGCTCTCTCGGAGGGCTCGTACCGCATATGGAACAAATCCCTTGGCGACTATGCAGTCGCGGATGTCTCGCTCGACTTTACCGTGACGAAGTCGTCAAGCGTGCCTGTTGTCGGCGAAACTTCCGACGGCCGCATATTGCTGATGAACCACGACTGGTCGCAGACGAAAGAGATAACCGGTCAGGGCTGGGCGTGCACGAATGTGTCGAAAGCTACTTTCTGGGAGCATAGCGAGACGAACGAGGTCGCCAAATACAATCTGAAGAGCAGCTATATCTCCACGCTCTGGACCTGGGACGAAGGCCACACCGCCACCAACCGCCTCTGGCATCTCGACAACTGCCGCCACGGCAATACTTTCCCGTCGGACAATGAAGAAGCCCTCGCCCCCGATCAAAACTATCTTCCCTTTAGCGCAAAGTCCGGTAGCATAGATGATGATACAGATTCGACCTCGCCGACCGACCGCGCGGGCGTCGGGCAGATTTTGATGCAGAACACCGACACCGCCATCGTCTATTCGCCTTGCTTCGACGAGGGTATCGGCACCATATATTTCGATGCAGTGAACATGATGACGAATATCGTCTCCGTTTCTACCGACGGCTCGCTAACAAACGACTGCTCTTACCGTATCGTTGTCGAGTTCGCCACAAATACCACATTCGACTTGCCGCCGACCGAGGCGAATGCCCATGTTTTTGACGAGGTGACGAAACTCTATGCGAAGCTCAACGATGAATGCTGGCATCCTTGCGAAAGCTATATGGTCAGCGTGAGCAACTCGACGATGACGCTTGTCGGTCACGGGCAGAATATCGATCTCAATGTCACGACTGGCGGGAAAATGGACGAGTTCTACCGCATTTATGTTCCACTTGAAATACGCCAGCCCGTTCGTTTCAGGATAAGGCGCGTCTCGACGGACCTCGCCAAAGTGGACGACCCTGACGACTCGTTTGTGCTGATCGACAATATAGTCGCGTCGTATCCGCGCATGACCGCCTCTCTCGGCAACCTCGGCTATTACGACACGGCCAAGAAGGGCAGCGAGATTCTCGGCTACGAGGACGCATTCGAGCCGAAGTTCCCCGCCGTAGGCGACCAAGTCCGCGCCAGGGCCGGCATTTCGCGCTATGTGAACTCCGGCGCGGAGTATGGCGAGCCGTCGAGCTTCTTCGCCTCCGCGAAGATGCATTACCGCTGGCGCTACCTCAACCAGGTCGTGGGCGACTGGAAGGTTGTCGAACTCGTCCCAGTCGAAAACAATCGAATGGTGGCGAAAGAGAACGATACGCTGGTCCTTCCCGGCCAGGCCGGCGATGTCGAGTACTGGTTCGAGTCCGTCCTCCAGGCGCCGTACTACCGCCATGTGGACTATTCGGGCAGCAATCTGGAGGAGGCGTTCAACAGGATATACACAGAGAACAATCCGGTGGTCGTGACCAACGCCTCCGACTCCAGCTATATTGCGACGTGCGGCACCAACTGGTTTGTGCGTCTCAGAGAGGGGCACAGCGAATACGAGAGCATGTCCATCATCACGAGGGCGGCCGGCGACACCTCCGTCTGCGAGACGAATGTGATGTCGATAGTCTCCGACGGCAAATGGCGCGGCTTCGTGAAGACGCGCAGCGCTCTTGAGGACGGCCTCGAATTCCGCTTCGAGGGCGTAAAGCTCAATGATGTCGTGGAAGGCGTACCCTTGCGCGAAACATTGAAGTGGACCTCGCAAGTGCCGATGACTAACAGCCTGCCCGCCACAGGCGGCGCAGTTTTCAGCGACGGTGAAAAATGGGAGAAAGTGCTGTGCGACGCCGCGACAGGCTATCTTATATTCACCTATGACGAGTCGGGCACGATAGGCGTCGGGCGCGGCGATCACCAGAACTTCAATTCCTGGCCGACCGCCGCCGCGAAGAAGGGGCTCTTCGTCGGTTCGCAGCTTGACGTAAACACGTCCAGCTACGATTCGACGGAGGTCGATTCTGATATCGCGAACTGGGCGGTATCTTCCGCCACGAACAAGAACTGGCGGGAATCGTTCTCGGTGGGTTCCGGCCAGATAGCCGCGAAGATATATCCGCGCGACCAGTCTTTCTCGGTGACCAACCTCGCGAGCGGATGGACGGCCCACAACGCTTCGTGGACGTACGAGCGCTGGGCGTGCGATTTCGCGCAGAACGGCGTTTTCGGCGGCAAGACAGCTCTCCAGCTCGAAGGCTGCGGCCGCGGCATATTCTCGCTCGAAAGCGCGAGCGACTATCCTAACGGACTCGACACCGTGCGTTTCAAGGCCCGTGTCGCACAGTTCAACAATTTCAACGATTTCGCATACTACAACCAGGCTACCTACGACACAAGCACACACAAGATAGTCAACGCTTTTAAACAGAAGAATTACGCGTTCGCGACTTATACCGCGCTTACCCTAAACAATGACAAGGCCGGTTACGACGGTGACGGCTCGGTCTCGTTGATCGCCTGTTACGACCCGACATATGGCGCGTACGAAGCGCGAGTTTCGCGCGGCGGGCAGAACGGCGAGAACCTGAGGTTCACGCTCTACAGGTGGTCGGTCAATAACGGCGCGATGACATGCGATGTGCTTGGCACGAACGACTTCCCCTATGCCTCGGTGGCGGATCTTCACCGCGACAACGACAATGTGGGGCTGATGCCGGTATTCTACATTTCCGTCCAGGAGCATGTCACGGAGAACAGCGTAGCCGGAACGCTCATTCACGCTGGCGTAAGCACCAAAGCGATCAACACGAGCACCTCGCTCACGGCCGGAACGCTCAACAACCAGACTTTCGATTCGAGCGTCTATTTCGACACTTCCGACAAGCGTCTCAAGGCGGGAACGGTCGGCGTGCTCGCGCGGAATTGCGCCGGAGCGTTTCTAAAACCCGTTAAGCTGTCCGCCCCGATATCCCATATCGGTAGCCACGACATGAGCGGTTGGGAGACGCCGAACAAGATAAACCGCTACACGAACGCGCGCGTGACGTTTGAGGGCTCGCTTGATATAGAAACATGTGATTCGTCCGACCCCGACGAATATTTTAGCTGCTGGTCGTTGCCCCCCGGCCGCACTCTGAAATTCACCAAGGGCAACAACAACGTGTTTTACTGGGGCTTTACCGGCATCACCAATGTTTCGCAGAGAATCGCCGTTCAGACGGCCACGCACTCCAAGTCGAACACGGGCACGCACCAGGAGACCGACTGGACGACGGTTACCAACATAACCGTTACAGGTTTCGCCGACCAGACTTTCGATTGTGCCGTCCGCAACCATGAGCAGTGCGACGTGCGCCTCAAGGTTCTCGGCGGCATAAACGACAATCGCCTTGATGTGACGATCGACGATGTCGAGCTTACGCAGTGGAACGGACAGTCGACGCCCAACTACGACACAAATAGAAACAACGGCTTCCCCGAGAAATATGTCTACACGTCAGCCTGGATAAACCAGGACAACAACGAGCTCAAGACCAAGGCGGTGAAGCTGCAGCCCGCCAGGGCGGCGAAAGCCTCGACACCCGTCTCGATACGCACGCCGGCCATGAAGGGCGTGGGCGCATTCCACATCAGGTGGCGCAACGCCGACAGCCGCGCGAAGTTCCTCGTGCAGCAATGCAAAGACACTCCTGCGAGGGTGGACAGCAACCTCATCTCGCTGACGGATGCTGCGGCCGACGATACTTCGCTCGGGTGGGAGACTATAGAGACGCTCGACTTTACCGACCCCGCCTCCGACTACTACGGCAGGACGGACGGCAGCGAGACGCTCTTCTTCACCGAGCGCTATGACGAGAAAAACAAGACCAACACCGTCTTGCGCCTTGTCGCCGACCAGTCCGTCGTCGCCACCATAGCCGCCGACACGACAATCGCGCTCACCGACCCCGAATACGGCTCTATCGAGATTCTCGAGTCTTATGTCTGGGACCTTCCTCCCTACGACAAACGCAGCTGGAGCGGATGGAACTTCAGGGCCGACGGCTGGGCGGGCGAGCCTTCGATGTGGGCCAGCCTCGGCGACGCCACTACCGGACTTTCGGGGCTCCTCAACAACACCGTCGAGGACGAGAGCTGTCTCGCCGATTCTAAAGACTATTATCGCGGCAACAAGCCTTACATACAGTCGCCGACGTTCGAGGCGAACTGCATAGGGTCCGTCGAGTTCCGCGCGAGGCTCTACGACCCGGTGTTCGATATTTCCGCAGGCCATCCCGCCGTAGTTTCTGTCTACGGTGCGAACGAGATCGACAAGGAGACGGGCGAGCCGGCCAGCTGGAATCTGGTTACGAATGTCATCGTAGACTCGTCTTCGTATGTTCTCAAGTCCGCCAAGTTGGGCGAGCAGTATTGCGCACTGCGCTTTGCCGTCGACGGAGTGCGCGGCATAACGGGCGACGCGGGCGAACCGGAATACGACCCGCCGCTAAGGGTCGCGATCGACGATATATGCGTAATTGAGCAGCCGATACCGTCCATCCGCTTCAGGACGAACTTCGTGCGTCCGTTCCGCAACGACGAACTGTTGAAGAGCGGAGACCTTATCGGCGACATAGATTCGTCCGCCGAGCAGCCGATTATCGGCGAGTCGTTCGGCTTCCAGGCCGAGGTTGTCCTGGACGATATCGAAAACGAGATTGTCGTCGACGACCCCGAAAAACCTCTTCGCGTCTATCTCGCCTACTGCACGTCGGCTTCGCCGTGGGGCTGGCGCAACTGGATAGAAAAGGCGGAGCCCGTCGAGCTCGCCCGCGTCGAAGATGCCGACGGCCGTCTTGTCTACCGCTCTACAATCTCAAGCCCGAAGTCGATCTGTCCAGCGCAGTTCATAGGCGGCGACAGCGCGCTCTCCGGCAAGCAGTACAGACTCGTGCAATACCATCTCTATGCCACCTATTGGGACAAATCGGGCGAGTACCATGAAGGAAACAAAGCCCACAATCTTTCGGCGAGCGAGTGGACCATGCCGGAATGGGACGAAGGGTTCCAAGACCCCAATTCGTCCGAGAAATCGTTCTCGGCCTTCACGCTTCTTGAGCCGCTCGCCCCCAAGCAGGCGTGGATAAACGAAGTGAACCTTTCCGAACCGACGAGAGCGGCATCTCAAACCAACCAGTGGATTGAGATTGCCGTCCCGAGCGGCGTCGACATGACCGGCTGGAAGCTTCGATTCATAAACAAGGAATTTCACGACGGCAGCCTTTTCACATTTGGCGGGGCGACCGCCGACGCGAAGGTTTCCAACGCCACCGAAGCGTCTGGCGACTATTCGTTCTATCTTTCCCAGAGCGTCAACACCGACCTTGCCGGAGCCAATGCAACATGGTACAAGAATCTCTCCACCAGCGAAGAGACGGGGGGCGCGCTGAACTTTGACAGGCCATACGGTTTTGAGCTAGTGAGACCCACCGGCATCGTTGAGCATCGGGTCGTTATACAGGGCAAGAACCAGTACGAGGAGCGCGAAGGCTATGAAGATTGGGCGGTAGCTCTTTCCGGCACCAACCTTGTAAAGAATCTCAAAGAGAATGTCAGCGATGGCTGGATCTGGGGCGACAAGGATTGGTATCTTATTCCCGATACGACAGTCGGCGTGACAAATGGCATGGGGGCCGTGCACGAAGACTGGTATTCGCCAATGGGGCGCACGCCGGGCGCTCTCAACGAGAATCAATATATTGCCCCCGGTACGTTCATAAGGCCCAACGGCGGGTATGTCTGGATATATTCCAGTCTCGAGGGCGGCAACATACGCCAGAATTGCGGCGGCGAAACCGATACGGGAGTCACTGTGACTATGGCCGAGGGCGGCACGACGAATATCGTGTTTTCGGTCGACAAGTGGTACAAGCTCGCCTGCACCGTGGAGCCTGATGAATATCAAGACTACACGCTCTCCGCTCCAAGCGTTCAGCCTGACGGTTCAATGGACTACACGCTTACGCTAAACAATGCGAGCAACAGGATAGCCGTGACCTCCCGCGCAGAGATCGCCGACGATGTCGCGGCGCTCATAAACGAGAAGGGCGAAGCATATATCCCCGCGATAATGAATTGGCTCGCGGCTGGCGTGACTCGCGATGGCGATGGCAATGAAACGCCGTTCGAGGGTAATACTCTGACCAACGCAATCTATCGCGGTTCCGGCGACCAGAATTCGCCTATCGACCTCGTCGGCATGTATTGGCTAGACCTTGACCCGACGAAACCCGGGTGGGAACTTTGGGGCGGCAACAAGGAAGCTGTCACGACAGTTGTGCGCGAATCTGAGAATTTCATTCGCACCAACCTTCAGGTCAAGGTCTGGCTGATGATAACGAATACGGTTGACAATACCGCATATCCACCCTATCGTCTGCAAGGGCTCAACAACGAGAAGAGCGACGAATATACAGACAATGATTGGTCGTCGGTGAACTTCAAGATATTGATGTGCAAGAACATTGGCGGCAAATGGTTTGCCATGCGCCAGTTCGTATTCGACAAGAACTCGTTCCATCCCGCAGACGGCACAGAGGATGCTTTCTCCGCGCTCATCGAGGTGGCCGATCCCAATACGAAAGCGTCTCCAGCATATGTGGACGAGTGGTGGAACGACGATGGCCCGGTGTTATCAAAGTGGAATCTCGACGGGGCGATTTCGCCAATAGGCGTTTCGACCTTGAAGGAGAACGATGTTTTGAAACGGTAATGTGAAGTGTTGAAAAAAAACGGATAAAGTGGTAAAATACAATCAATGAAACTCGGTAAAGGTACGCTAATCACCCTGGCGGTGGTTGTGGCGGTCGCTGTATTGGCGGTCGCTATCGCGCTTTTGCCGAAAACGGGCGGCGGCGAAGGCGCTGGCGACGCTACGGTAGAAGTCTCGGCAGAAGCGTATAATCAAGGCATTGCCGACATTGATTCGGTGCAGCGGGCTATTGTTGCGGAACGCGCCGCAGTCATACGGCAGATGTCGGAGATAAGCGTTGCCAAGGGCAATGACGAAGAGGCGATTCTTGCCGACCCCGAGTGGCGCAGGCTTGAAAAGGAGTTCGCGCGGCTCAACGCCGGATATGAAGCCGCGCGCCTCGACATGATCGATTTCAGAAAGACACGCGTCGTAAAAGACGCACCAAACGCGGAAGAAGTTTCGAAATGAGGAAGAACACCATGAAGATCAAAAACCTCGCTAAGATGACAGTTGCGGCGTTTTCGCTGCTTGCTTCGGTGACACTCGCAAAGGCCGGCGACATCTACTCGATAGATCTCGTGAGCACTTCGCTGTATGGTGGCAGGGTGCCGACCAAGGATTCGCCTCTGCTTGCCGGCGAAAAGGCCGTCATACGGGTGAGGATGGTCAATCGGGGGTGGGATGATCCCACAGCATCCGGGGGGAGGACTTGGTATTTCAGCCCAAAGGTCGCCTTTAGCGATGAGATGGTGAAATCGCCAAGTTTTGCTCCGGCATTTGGCTTTTTGCTTGGTGGCAAAGCCATATATGCGACATATCTTGATACAGTGAATGTCTCGACTACATATACCGATATCTTTTTTGAATATACCGTCCAGACTGGCGATCTCGCCTTGCCCGCCCTCTACATGGGAAAGGACGGTGATCCTGTCACGAGCGAAAGCGTTACGCCAGAATACAGTTTGCGCAATTCGCTTTATTGGGCGCTGACGAATGACAAGAGCGAAACAGCAACGCTTTCCTTTGCGGCGGCGGAGGTTTATGACGATATTACGAAGCCGACGGACCAGCCTGGTTCGCCGAACTCCGAGCCGACGGGTGATGCACTCGGCCTTTATGTGAAAACCGTCGATTTTGACGAAAACTATTCCGATCCCGATAACGCGATCTGGCGTAGCGTCGGCTACAACGATACCGATACCTCTAATGGCGTTCAGCCCTCGATAACCGTAAAAGGCGGCGTCGCCGAATCTGCGACAACTGTGTATGTCTGGGTTGAAGACGAGACCAAAGCCGAGCCTTATCCGCGCAAGTCGGCGACCCAGCCCAACGGGGCGGAAGGCTACGACGACGGCTATGGCGAGCGCCTGATTCTGCCGGTGACGATCGCCGCAGGTTCGCAGTCGCAGACATTCCTGCTCAAGGGTCTTGCGCTTGACGAGACGGCGACCGTTTGCATGAGCTCCTCGAAAGATCGTATTAAGGTGACAGGCGGCTTCAAGACGACTTGGGTTTCCCGCAAAATAAATATCGTGCAGCTTGAGCCTTCGGTCACCCTGACTCTTAGAGATCTCAACGGCGATGCGACATCCGAACTCCAGTGCTCCGACAATTATAAGGAGTATATAGCGACCTTGGATGTCAAGCTTTCGACGACCCCGACCGGCAACATCGATGTCGATATTTCAGCCGACCCGGATGTCCTCAAAACGTCTCCGACGAACATTGTGCTTTCGACATCTTCCGACAAAGCGCTGAATCCGTGGGAAAGCCCTGTCACCAAGGTGTCGTTCTCGGCGGGCGACGCTAACCCCACGAAGACCTTGTTCGTCTATGCGCTCGGCAGCTCCGATCAGATCGAGAATACAGCCGCGACATTCACACCCTCGTCGACGAGCGCCGCCGCGACCCAGTTCACCAAGTGGAACTCCTGCAAGATGACGCTCAAGCGCGCATCGGCGACCGTCAAGCCGCAGGATAGCCAGAGCACCATCGACGATATGGAGCTTAGCAGCGATTACGATCTTACTCTCGTCGTCGGCGGCAGTTACAACGACCTCCGCAATGTCGGCGGCAATTGGACCGTAAAGTACTACTTCAAGGACGCTACTGGCAAGATACTTGGAGGCAAAACCATCAAGAATCCTTACACGGCTACTGCGCCCGCGACCGTCACCGGCGGCGACCTGACGGGTACTTTGCTGCTGACCATTCCGTCGGACCACATCAGCGCCGACGCCGCCTCGCTGGAGCTCTGGGTCGTTTCGCCCAGCGGCTCCGTGTCGGACCATGCGGTGATTTCGATACCGGAAGGGCCCTCTAGAGGAATGGAGGCGTTTGTCGTGGATGCCGACACGGAGGAAAATCTCTATGAGATAGAAGCCAATGAAGGCGACGTCAAGACTTTCAAGTTCAAGCTGTCCGAGAAATACAACAATGTCGCCTATGCCTTCTTGAAGCCGCAGGAAGATAGCATGACGAACTCCATATCCTGCTCGTTCTATGCCTATGACGGCTACAAGGGCGTCACCATCGATTTGAAAAACGGCGTCTCGCGCGTTGCGAAGATGACCATGCTCGACGGCGAAGCGATAGGCAGATTCGAGGTCGTAATCTGCTCCTCCGAAGAGTATGATGCGACTAAAAAGCTCGACTACAACAGCGGCGCCGTTCTCACGGTCGCGGCGGCCAATGTGGAGCCGGTTGTTCGCGAGGTCAGGTACGGCAGCACTTCCGTAGCTCCCGGCGGAAAGCTCTCCGTGGCGCTGCCGCTCAATATCGACAGCACGTTCAGGGCTACTATCTACGAGCCCGGCAAGGGCGATCTCGCCACCTTCGAGACGCAGTGGTACTTCGACGACGATCCGTACGGCGGCGTCAACGGCGACGGTTGGTACTCCGTCGTGGGCGACCCGTCCAAGACGAACATGACCCACAAGTTCAGCTCGTCCGGCACGTGGTCCGTCAAGGTTCGTTGCCGCGACAAGGAAATGGCGGCTGAAGACGAGTGGAGCGACGAGTTCGCGTTTACCGTCAGTGTGGACGACGAACCGGCTGTAATCATCACCCCCCGCACTGGCGGATATACTTATTACGAAGACCAGACGGGCCTTGCCGAAAGCGCCTTTGATGTGAGCCTCATCGGCGCACCCGTGATATCGGCAGGCAACGATCCTCTCAAGGTTCGCCTCACGGTGCAGAATCTCGGCGCAAGCGGCCTTGTCGAGCTTTCGACCAACCTGGTCACGTTCACCACCCGCCAAGACGGACGCAGCGGCAACGACGCGCTCTCACATAGCTTCTATTTCAAGGCTCTTAACGGAACTATCGATTCGGGCAACGAGGGCTTTGCCATCACCGCGACCGTTGAGAACCCGGAGGTTGACACACTGGGCAGAACGTGGAATCCGACAACGATGAATGTGTTCATCCTGAACCGTCCTCCAGTGTTGAACAAGCCCGAGGAGCGCAACGACAGCGAGGGCAAGCCACTTGTCACTACGACGCATATCGGCGAAACAATCACTATACCATGGGCCGTCAACGATGTCCTTGCCGACAAGACGAACCTTACGGTGACCGCCACGACCGACGAAGGCAAGACATGGACGACCAACACCTTCACGGCCGGCACCTCGGGCCAGTTTGAAGTCAGGTTCGACGAGGCCGGCGCCTCGAAGACAATTACGATAACGGTTACCGATCCCGAGCTCGATTCAAACTCCGCCACTCTCTACTACACCATTGCGGCTTCCAAGGTTCTCAACATTGCCGCGACCGGTCCCTCAAGCGGCGACGCGTCTATCGCACTCTCCAGCCGCTATGCCCGCGCGAAGGGTCTGGGTGCAGGCCGCGTCTTCGTCAGCAAGAGCGACGCCACGTTCGCACGCGCCGAAGACTTCAACCTCTTCTGGAACTGCGGCATGAAGACGACTGTCTATGCGTATGGCTACGGCTATCAGCCGGACGATACGGACGACGGCACCCTTATTGGCGATCTCGACATAGCGCTCGACGAGGATGGCAATACATATGATATCGGCGACAGCTACTACACGTACAACCCCGCCGACAACTGCGGCAGCTTCTTCTACGGATGGTTGAAGGCCAAGGAAGCGGGCGGCAAGGATTATGAGCTGACGCCGTCCCCTGAAATCCGCAGCGTGAAGAACGGCAAGGTAAAAGCTACATCTACGCGCGGTTCGATAGACCTGCCGCAAGACAAGACCGAAGACGAGCAGGGCTATGCGCAAACTTACGCAGAGGCCGTCTTCGCGAAGGAATATAAAGAGTCCGACAATATGGGCGACATCAATGCCGATGGCGTTCCGGACTACTTCGCCATACTTGACTATGCCAACGGCCGTCTTGCTGAGCCCGATGGCCAAGGCGCGGAACTCGCCGCCGTCAACGCGCTCAACGATGACGAGGACTATCTGCCCGGCAACGCGCAGATTGTCGGTGCCAGCTTCATACCCGGCGAGACCAGCGGCTGGTCTACGCGCGGCGCTCCCTTCACCGCCCGCATGGAGATTCGCGGTTTCGGCGGAGCGGACGAAGGCGGAGCGGACGAAGCCGAAGATCTCAACGCCACAGCATATGGCGGCCTCAACTACGGCATGTTCAAGTTCGGCGCTGAACTCGAAACGGGATGGGTTTCCGACTTGGATCTCACCCAGAACGAGAAGATTTCCCTCCTGAACCATGTGTTCGCCCGCCGCGATGCCATCTTGAACAGGCGTTACACGCAGCGCCCGGGTGCAAACAAGTTTGATGGCGGAGACTGGGTTGTCGTCACCAACCTGCTCTCTACTCTCATCCGCAGCGATACTAGCTATTACGAAAACGGCGCTAATGCCAGAAAAGCCTATATTGCAGGGTTCAACGATTCTGGCGAGGATGCCATAGACGGGTGGAACGAGGGCTTGGGCTTGGGGCACAAGATTCTTGTCCCAGTCACAAATGTTGTTGCTGCCGTCATCGGCAAGGAAGAGCTGTATCCGGCTATAACAAATGTCACAACCAACGTCTGCTGGGTCTCCGAGTCGTATACGACTGCCGGCCATGTCCCGAGAGCAATCACAAACACTGTTGAAGTTGTCACAAACATCTACACTGTCGGCACGACGGTGACGACGAATCTCTTCTGGCGCACTCCGTACGACAGCATTACGATCGCCGATGTCAATGTCGGCGAGTGGCTGAACCGCAAGGCTTCTGAGACTGCGTTCGATATAGCCCAGAAGGCCGCAAAGGAATACATAGACCACATTTGGAGCCATTATCTCAACCGCGATACGTCCGAATGGGGGTGGACATGCGAAAACCGCACCGATCCCACGCTTGACGACACCGACGGCGACGGATTCCCCGACGGCTACGAATATTATATCTGGTACAGCGCCGTCGTCGGGTTCAACGGCAATACGCTATCGGGCTACAGGCTTGACGTTGCCGACCGCGACAGCAGAGGCATCCCGATCACATCCGACGAGATCGCCCGCCTCTACAACCCGAATGTCGAAGGCAACATCCATCGCGATACGGATAACGACGGCATTGCCGACTACGAGGAAATGGTTCTCGGCACAAATCCGTTCGACTGGGATACAGACGGCGATGGTCTTAGCGACGGGTATGAACTGACATACAATATGGATCCTCTCTCAGCTTCCGGAGAGCATGGTTGCGACATGAACACGGATGGCGACTTTATGGCGTTCGTGGATGTCGCCGACAACAACGAGCGAGAGGAATTCAAGAACCTCCTCCAATACAGATACATATATACAGCTACAAACGGGACAACCTGGGCGTTCTCGACGAATCTTACCGCCGAAATACGCTACATTGCGCAACGCTACCCGGCGACAAACGTCTTCGAACTTGCGGGCGTCAAAGCTTTCAAGGTCGGTAAATACGGTGTTACTAAGTATACCGACGATTCGGGCGTTACCAAGTACTATGACGACTACTACATACCTGCTACGGAAAAGCTCGACAAACTGCTGGAGTTCTTGGATCCTGACGCGACGGCATATGAGTTCGATTCCGCCTGGACGAACGCCGCCACTTTCGTGATCAATCCGCAGATTGCGCCCGTCACGCTCCGCGTTGATAAGCGCAATACCGGCCTTCCGGAGCCGCCTGACGTGGCTATGGGTCTATTCCATCATCAGGTGCACAGTGCGCTCGGCTTCGACCCCCGCACGGGCTGGTACTCCAGCGGAAACGGGCTTTCCATGACGTCTCGCTGGAAGAACAATGCGGGTAGCGTTGTTCCCGGCGGCGCCCCGCAGAATACGGTCGCTTACACGGCCAAGTACGAATACAATTTGCCGAAGTACCTCAAAATTGTCAACAGCGACGTCGTATGGAACCCGACCAATCCGGGCGTCCCGTACGAGGCGACTTCGGAATCGGAAGATGGAGAGATTTCCCATTACATGACTCAGCACGGCGCCGATACCGACGCGGACGGCGTACCTGACGGATGGGAGCTCTACATTGGCGTCGATCCGGGTGTGGCATTCACCAGCGACGACGAAAGCGCCTACAACAGCATAAGAGACATTGACAAGGCCGACGGGCTTACCCTTGCCTATGAATTCGCCGGTACCGATTCTTGCGGCGTTTACTCGGAATGCGCGTCTATATACAAATATCATCCGAGTCAGGATGAGGGCACGATGAAGAACTGGTACAACAAGTTCTTCCCGACCGATCCTCGCGAAAGCGATACCGACGGCGACTCGATAGACGATGGCGCTGAGGGTAAGAACTGGAAGGATACACTTGTCATCAACCGTATTCCTCAGACGGACGAGGCCGGCGTGCTGATAAATTACTTCTCCATTTACGGGTCTCCTGCTGATGACGGCACGACCTCGATTCGCGGCGGCGGCTACAACCCCTGCACGATCGATACCGACAGCGATGGTCTGCCCGACCCGTGGGAGCGTCAGTTCACAGGCGTGCTCTTCAATGGCATGACGATTTCGGATACGGAAGGCATGTCGGTCTTCGGAGAAGGCGGCGGCAAGATCGACGAGAGTGTGCGCAAGGACATAAAGGCTGCAATCGTCGCATACGATATACCGACTAACGTTCTCGCCGGTGCTGAATTCTATCACATACTCATGGGTATGGACGGCACGGTCGCCGACGCCGCCACCAGCACCGCCCTAGGTGCTTCCGATCTTGACTGGGATGGCGACGGTCTGCAGAACTGGCAGGAGTACTTGGTTCAGGCGATGCGCCAGTTCCGCTACGACGACGACAAGACTCCGCTTCTCGGCCGCGACTGCCCGAATGTTACGGCAAACGGCGAGACGCCGGGCAGTTGGAACGGCGACAAGGGCTTCTTGAAGGTCAGCTATACCGAGCCGTTCACGGATGTTCAGCTCGACTTCATAGGTGAAGAACTCGGCTACACCAACTTCGCCTTCTGGGCGAAAAACACCGAGAACTATTTGAAGGACCTAGGCTACTTCATAGATCCTCCCATGGCGTGGGACCATGCGCGCAATACGCTCCACCAGAAGTATATGCTGCCGCCGGCCAACATAAGGTACTATACCTACGCCAAGGGCAAGTCGCAGGCTACGGACGGCTACGGCCATGCAATCTATACGTATGAGCTTCTGGGCAAGACGTATGAATTCACCAATGAAGTCAGCGGTACAGTCATCAGCGGTTATGGCGAGATTAACGGCAAGTGGCGTAAACTCACACCTAAGATGGTTGACAATGACCTACTTGCTATGGACACCTATGTAGTTTCGCCCGGCAAGTATTTCTCTACCGATCCTCGCCGTTGGGATACCGATGCCGACGGAATGGATGACTACTATGAGCTCTTCCATGGGCTCAACCCGATTCTCGGCGAAGTGACGCGCGAGGCCGGCATGCACGGTACATACTCGAGAAATAGGGATATAATCGCCAGGGCTACAGATGGCAAGGTCAGCCCGGGCAACAACGCTTGGATTGGTTGGGCCAACGAAGAAGCTCCGGTGTACGATCCCATACGCTATCCGTGGTTGATGGGCGCCGGCGAGTGCGATGCCGACAGCGACGGTTTGCGCAACTTTGAAGAGTCGTTGCTGGCCAATGTGACATCGCCCAACGCGATGCATACCGACCCGACGCCGCTGTGGATGACCGATGCGTCTGTCAAGACTCGTTCATCCAAGATAATCATCACGACAAATACGCCTGTGTTGATCGATATCGGTGGCGGCAATTTTGTGCCGGTCTGGGACTACGATCCGAAGACGGGCGAGGAATTCCAGGTTTACCAGACGACAACGGTAGATACCGACGAGAAGGTAGACCTTGTCGACACGCCTTCGTACACCGCCCTCTTCTATGAAAACGAACTTAAGGGCAAAGGCGTCAACAATAGCTCCGCGATGGCGTCGCTCCCTTATGGCGGGTGGAATCTGAGTGATTCCGCCTACGCCTTCTCGTTCGAGCAGAACGAGGGCTATGACACAGACAACGACTGGCGCAGCGACGGCGTCGAATTGAAGAACACGGCCGAGGGCGCGAGCGATCCTCTGAACTTTGCCGACCCGCAGCGCCGCCAGAGCGTCTGGTTCGGCGGTGTCGGCGACGAGGGCATGCTCGTAAGCCGCGAAGACGGCAAGCGCACGGCCGGTGGGGCCGACCTCTTCAAGCAGTTCACGGTCGAGGCCTGGGCGCGTCCCGAGAATGCCGCCTCCGGCAAGGACCAGTATATTGTCAGCCGTGCGGTGTATTGCAGCGGCTCCAGCCTCGTCAATCCTGAAGCGCAGGTGCGCCTGGATTTTGCGCTCGGTCTGGACGGGAACGGCAGGGCCTTTGCCGAGATCATGAACTCGGTCGACGTGTCCTACCGCATAACCGTGGCGACAAACGTGCTGGACAATATCTGGACTCATCTTTCTGCAACATTCGACGGCTCGACATTCGTTTTCTACGTCAACGGCAACCCTGTGCAGGCGCAGGAGACAACCATAATTCCCGCTAACGGCACAACGGCCATTTTGCAGAATCCGCACTTTGTCCGTATGGAGGGCGGCTCCTACAGGCAGAGTCCCAGCATGATAGCGGTTGGCGCGCGTCCTGTTGGCGAAACGGTCTTCAATATCGCCAATGTGTCGTCTTCGACCGTTTGGAGCGATTTGGCGACCGACTTCTTCAAGGGCAGCGTCGACGAAGTGCGTTGCTGGGACGGCGCACGCACGGCGGACGAAATCAAGAGTGACTACCGTACGCGCTACACGCCAGAGCGTGTGAAGGAGAACCGCCTCGCCGTCTATGACGCCTATATAGCCGGTGGAAGCCGCAACGACACCAACGGCAGAAAGATTCTGCCTCCCGAGTTGATACACCACTACGACTTCTCGACTCTCGCGGGTGCCCATGAAGCTGCGTATGTACAGCAGGTTCCCGCCGGTTTTGGCAGCAAGCTGCTCGATTCCGTGCGTCGTCCCGACACAGGGGCGCGCATGGATGAACTGGTCGAGGTTGGCTGGTGGCGCGGTGTCGTCGGCCATCCCGATATTGGCTCGAAGGTCTACACGTCCCCCAATGCGGTGCCGTGGGTGCAGGATACGGTCGCGCATCTGCCGAAACTCTGCGGCAGCGTCGCCGATAGCGTGTTCTGGAGCGAGAACTTCGCTGGCTATGTCGCCGCCGAAGATAACGGATTGTCGACGTATTCGTTCCCGAATTCGATGAATCCGTACAATGTCGTCGAAACGCTGAACGAGTATTCCTATCTGCGGGCCAAGCTCGCGAAGGTAAGCAACACGACGAACGAGACGGCAAACCTCTATCCGGAGATGTCGCTCATGACGAATGGAACCGTCTTCGCACGCTTCTATTACGACAACCGCCGCGGTTTCTCGGGCAACTCCGATCTTGTCCCGCTCGGCAGCGCTTTCGCCAAGCGTCTTGAGGAAAGCTGGGATGAGCAGGGCTCCGAAACTCCGTGGGCGATAACCACAAACGGCTCTTCTGTCGACGGTGATTCTGACGATGACGGCATACCCGATTGGGCCGAGGATGCCGGATATGCCTATCCGTTCGACTATCTCAAGGCTCTTGCCGGCGGACTTCTGCCGGACGGTACGACAAATCCTGCGTTCGCCAACGAAGAGGACTTCGATGCGGACGGCGTGCCAGACTGGTGGGAGAAGTACTATGGCGTCTACCAGTACAACGCGGATGACGATACCGACGGTGACGGACTCTCCAACTATCAGGAATATCTGATCAGCGTCAAGTATACGAATCTCGACCCGCATTACAATCTCAATCCAAAGAGTGCGTATTCGGCCGGTACGGCTGTTTCGGACTACTTCCTCCGCTACGGCAACCTCTATTACGGCGAACTTTTCGCAGACCATGACCACATCGAAGACTGGTGGGAAGACGCGCATCAGGCCGAGTTCACGCTTGGCACGACGCGCCTCGCCGATTTCTCGCGCTTTGTCTACGATGCGAACCGCGATGTCTTGGGCGACGGCAGAAAGAATTGGGATGTAGCCCGGTTGGCCGTCCGCTTTGGCGAGGAGGGCATCTATTCCAAAGTCGTCAACACCATTACATTGACCCGCTCGAAACCTACCGAGGCCGAGTTGGACGATTGGGTTGAGGCTCTAAGGCAATCCAGTGATGCCACCGCTTCTGTTATTTCCTACACGACTACGGTCGCTAGCGATGACAGTTCGAGAACTGGAGTCATGTATACCCGAACAGTGCAGATTGCAATACCGACAACAGTCTTCAGCACGATGGAAAACCGCCACTATCCTGAAATTGACGCATCGTTCATCTATAGAGGCGGTAGGCATGATATTGCTACGAATTCCGTACTTGTGTTGAGCGCATGGTGCAAGTCGAGCCCGATAACCGGCAATCCCGATGCCCAGTGGGTTGTCAATGTAGGCGATATTTGCGATACCCTGACTCGAGCCCAGCTAGGCTCTCAGCCGCAGCAAGGCTATCTCAGACCTGGCCCGAATACGTTCACGGCCTATATCGTGCCCGCTGCAGACACAGAAACCATACCTCCCTACAATGTCGGGTTGCCTTTCGGCGTTGTCACCGATGTCGAGGTCGGCAGCATGGCGGTCGAGCCGTTTGCGATAGAACTTACCGACACCAATGCGTCCATGCCGCGTATTGACATTGTAAACGCGCTGAAGCTTCAGGATGTTTACGCTCAGGCTGCCGGTGCGGGCAGTGATGACGCGTTGGTCCTCTACAAGGAAATGTCCGAAAAATGCACAGATCGCGGTTACTTTGGCGAATCCGACGGCCTTAGGCAGTCCGACTATGTCGGCCTTGATACGCGCGGCGCATCGACCAATGAAATAGACAAGGTGCGTGTGAGAATTCTCCGCTCAGGCGTCAACGGCCAGTTTGTGTGGAACGGGGTCGATTTCGCCAGCAGCGAACCCGTTCTCGATACGGTGTTGCCGGTTGGAGTGCATGATATCATAACAGAAGCGGACATTCTCTCCGCCTGTTCCGACGCCGACCTTGATTGGGGCGCCGTTCGCCAGATATGCATAGACAATCGCCTGCAGTGGATCGATATCTCGAACATCAGTTACCGCATTGTTCTGTTCGACGGCACAACCGATCGCACCATTGCGACCAACAACAACCTGTGCGTTATGTTCGTCAACCGGTTCGAAGACGAGCTGACACCTGTCGCGAATATGGATGTTCGTACCTATAGCGGACAGCCGACATTCAGCTGGACCCACGACAACACTATCGGCAAGGAGTATCCTGCTTTCCAGTTGCGCGTGTGGGAAGTTGACGGCTCGACGCTAGTCTTCGATTCGGGCGTCCAGCGTGCGCCTGCCCGCGATGCCGCAGGCCGCTACAACTGGACGGCTCCCCTCTGGGTGGGCTCGATTACCGACAAGGACATTGTCTTCGAGCCAAACAAGACCTACCTGTGGAGCGTTTCCATGCTCGATGCGAAATACATCAAGCCAATCGGCGAGACCAAGGTCAAATTCATGATGCAGGAGACTTCGCCTAGCGGCGGTTCGACCGACTACGGCATCATTCCCGTAACGGTCAAGTATCTTGGGCCAGGCGAAGTCGTCACAAACAGCCATGTTAAGTGTCTGCGCGTAGAAGCGTTCATTTCGCAGGACTTCACCGGGGTGCCGTTCGGAGTTGGCTATGTGGCCGACGACACAGATCTCCGTTCGATTTACAAGAACTCCGTCAACGTACACATTGCTGGTCTGCCGACTGACCGCGAGTACTACATCCGCGCATACATCGATACGAACGGCAACGGCAAGCACGAAGACTGGGAGAGCTGGGGCTACGCCTGCTACCGCGGCGCATCCGACCGCAATGACTACTATACGCCCCGTTCGTTCAAGCCGGCGAATGTCGAGCAGGCTGTTGATTGCGACATCTATGTCGAAGATGCCGACACAAACTGCAACATGGTGCCCGACATTCTGGAGTATCAGACCGACGGCAATGGGCAGAAGTTGCTCTCGCCCTACATAGCCTACACGGCGAGCGATGCCTCCAAGATAGCTGCTGTCGACGATGCGAAGTCCGGCACCTCGGGCAATAAGAAGACGCTCAGGTCCGCGGCCCCGCTCTACGCATATGCTACCGCGCTCAATGCGATGGCCACTAGTGCCACGACGCCCGGTCTGCTTGCCGTCGCCACTGGCGGTGTCAACTACGAGAGCACCGACTCGACCCACATCAAGATCAAGTCCTTCTCGCTTGAAGAGGGCATCTCGCTTGAGGTTGTCGTTGACGAGGACTACCAGGTTGTCAGCTACGGCTACGACACCGGCACGATCAAGGTTGGCGTCGAATATGCCACGACTCTCGAAAACGGCGGCGATTGGCAGAGTGCCGGCGAGCCTGACTCGATATCGTTCCCGCTTAAGGCCGGCACGACCGAAATCGGCGCCGAGAACCTGGACGCCATCAAGGCGGCAATCGAAAAGATCGAATCCAAGGTGGCCGGTGCGGCGTACTTCCGCGTGAAGGCCGTAGCCATAGAATGATCTAGACAACACAAGAGAAAGAAAATCAATGAAGAAGACGATAAAGAAGGTTCTGGTCGTAAATTCCGGTTCCAGCTCGCTCAAGTACCAGCTGTTCGACATGTCGACGGAGACGCGTCTCGCGAAGGGTCTTGTCGAGCGCATCGGCGCCGGCGGCCCCGCCAACCATGCCGAGGCGCTCAAGAAGGTCGTTGAAGACTTGGGCTCGCCGAAGGATATCGACGCGATCGGCCACCGTGTTCTGCACGGCGCCGAGGTGTTCAAGGACTCCGTCAAGGTCGACGCGAAGGTTCTGGCGAAGCTCGACAAGCTCGTCAAGTTCGGTCCGCTGCACATGCCGGCGAACATCGGCGGCATCCGCGCGTGCCAGCAGATATTCAAGGGCGTGCCGAACGTGGCCGTCTTCGACACGGCTTTCCACCAGACGATGCCCGACTGCGCGGCGATGTACGCGATCGATCCGAAGTACTACAAGAAGATGGGTATCCGCAAGTACGGTTTCCACGGCACCAGCCACAAGTTCGTGACCCAGGCCGCCGCAGCGCTTCTGAAGAAGCCTCTCTCCAAGGTGAACCTCGTAACGTGCCATCTCGGCAACGGTTCGTCGCTCGCCGCGATCAAGGGCGGTGAAGTGGTCGATACGACGATGGGGCTCACGCCTCTCGCCGGTCTCGTGATGGGCACCCGCTGCGGCGATATCGACGCGGCCGCAGTGCTCTCCATAATGGAGGCCGAGAAGAAGACCCCCGCCGAGATGGACAAGCTTCTCAACAAGCAGTCCGGCCTGCAGGCGCTTTCCGGCGTGCCCGGCGGCGACTGCCGCGATATCGTGGCGAAGGCCGCGAAGGGCGACAAGGGCGCGGAGCTCGCGCTTGAGATGCTCGGCTACCGTACGGCTCTCTACATCGGCGCCTACAACACCATCATAGGCGGAGCGGACGCGATAATCATGACCGGCGGCATCGGCGAGAATTCTTCCGAGGCGCGCGAGCGCATCGTCGGCCGTCTCGCCGCCTTGGGCATCAAGCTCGACAAGAAGGTCAACGCCAAGACGCGCGGCACGGTGACGGTAATATCGACAAAAGATTCGAAGATTCCCGTGATTGTGCTTCCTACAAACGAAGAGCTTATGATCGCCAAGGATACCGTCAAGGTTCTCGGCTGAAAGGTGATGTAAAATGGACGCAATCAAGACAATCATAGAAAAAGCCTCCAGACTCAACGGCACGGTCGTTCTGCCAGAGGGCATGGATGCCCGCGTGGTTACTGCCGCATGCGCCTGCTTTGACCGCAAGATCTGCACGCCCATCGTGCTTGGCACGCCCGAGGAAATCGCCATCGCCGAGGCTTCGGCCGGCCTAAGCCTTGCGGCTCGCGGAATCAAGACCATCGACTACACCCAGGGCGATGCCGAGCTGGAGAGCGCCTATCTCGAAGCGTGGAACGCCAAAGAGTCGAAGAAGCCCGCCGAGAAGCAGAAGCTTATCGACCTCGCCGGCGCACAGAAGACGCTCAGAACGAAGCGCATCTATTTCGGCGGAATGATGGTCAAGCTCGGCAGGGTCAACGGACTCGTCGCCGGCTCGATCGCTTCGACCGGCGACATGCTGCGCGCGGCCTTCCACACGCTCGGCACCCAGAAGGGGGTCAAGACGGCCAGCTCCTGCTTCATATTGGATCTCAAGGCCCCGACGCCGTCGGGCGATACCGTGCTGGCGTTCGGCGATTGCGCCGTCATCCCCAACCCCACGGCCGAGCAGCTGGTGGATATCGGCCTCAGCTCCGCGCAGACCTACCGTGAGCTGACGGGGAACGAGCCGCGTGTCGCGTTTCTCTCCTTCTCCACGAAGGGCAGCGCGGGCGGCGAACTGGTCGAGAAGGTCCAGCGGGCGGTGGAGCTGGCGCGGCCCGTCTTTGCCGAAAAGGGGATCAAGATGGACGGCGAGCTCCAGTTCGATGCCGCGATCGTCCCCGCCGTCGGCCAGCTGAAGAAGCCCGGCGGCGAGATCCAGGGCGATGCGAACGTGTTCGTGTTCCCCGATCTCCAGGCCGGCAACATCGGCTACAAGATCGCCCAGCGTCTCGGTGGCGCCACGGCGATCGGCCCCAACCTGCAGGGGCTGGCCAAGGCCATGAACGACCTCTCGCGCGGCTGCAGCGCCGAGGATATCGTGGGTACGATCTGTGTGACGCTTCTTCAATCGGCATCCAAGTGACGGCACTTTCTCCCATAGCGCGCGCGAAGCAGGTCTTCGACGTGGAGATCGCGGGGTTGACGAAGACCCGCGATTCTCTGGGGGAGAGTTTTGTCGCCACGGTCGAACTGCTGCGGCGGACGCTGGAGCAGGGTGGGCTGGCCGTCGTCACTGGCGTGGGCAAAAGCCTGCATGTC
>ONWT01000064.1 GCA_900321575.1 uncultured Lentisphaerota bacterium
ATCGCCAAGTTGCCCGACTACAAGACGATATGGCAGTCGTTCGCCGTGCTGCTGCCGGTAAGGTCGGTGGGCGTGATGGGCGACCAGCGCACATACGAATACACCTGCGCGATAAGGTGCGTCAATTCGGTGGACGCCATGACGGCCGATTGGACGAGGCTGCCTTACGAGACGCTGGCGACGATTTCGAACAGGATAATCAACGAAGTGCGCGGAATCAACCGCGTGGTGTACGACATTTCGTCCAAGCCGCCCGCCACGATAGAGTGGGAGTAGCGTCCGCTACCGCGGGCGCGTCTTCATCAGGGCCAGGCGGTCGAGCGCGTCCGAAAGCCGCTCCCTCTTGCTGCGCATGATTTCGCCGGGGCTGGCGAAGAGCTCGAGCTGTCCGCAATCGCCGGGCTCTTGCCGTATGTTGGTGACGCCGAAGCCGATAAGGCGTATCGCCCTGCAGCCCAGTCTGCGGGGCGCGTCTTCGGGCCAGACGGCGTCGAAGAGCCGGATCGCCTTGTCTCTGAAGGAGATGTCGTCCCTGGCCGGGGAATCGAAAGGCATCTGCCTTGTCGCCGTTGCGAACTCGGCATCTCTCAGCTTTATCCGCGCCGTGCACGCCCATCGCCGCTCTTTCCGGAACCGGCGGCCGACGGCAAGGACGAGCTCCAGTAGCTTCTGCCGGACGGCTTCGCGGCTCGATTCGTCCACGAGAAAGGTATGCTCTTTCGAGACGCTCTTTTCGTCGCCCGGCTGCCAGGCGACCTTGTCGGACGAAACGCCGAAGGCATGGGCTTTGAGGTTTTCCGCGCCGGCTTTCGACCCGAGAATGGTCTCCAGCTTTCCGGCGTCCAGCCTTTGCAGATCGCCGCATGTGACGATGCCGAATTTTTTGAGCAGGTCGGACGTGTGCCTGCCAATGCCCCACAATATGCCGATCGGCTTCGGCTCGAGAAACCGCGCGACGGCCTGCGGCTCGAACGGCATCAGCGTGAGCCCGTCCGGCTTGTGCTGCTCCGACCCGATTTTCGCCAGCAGCCTGTTCGGGGCTATGCCCACCGAGCATGTCACGCCGCATTTTCCGCGTATTTCCGCCCTGAGCGCTTCGCCGAGTTTTTCCGCGTTGCCGAAAAGATGTATGGTGCCGGATATGTCGAGAAAGGCTTCGTCTATCGAAACGGCCTCGACGAACGGCGAATAGTGGCCGAATATTTCAAAGGCGGCGTCCGATACCTCCCGGTAGAGACTCATGTGCGGCGGCACGAAAATCGCGTGGGGGCAGAGCTTGTAGGCCGTCCTCGATGGCATCGCCGAACGTATGCCGAACCTACGCGCCTCGTAGGAGCATGTCGAGACGACGCCGCGCTCGTCGGGCGGCGAGCCTACGACGAGGGGCTTGCCGCGCCAGTCGGGATTGTGGAGCTGCTCGACCGAAGCGAAGAACGCGTCCATATCTACATGCAATATCGTAGCCATCGGTTCAATTATACCATAATGCACGGGTTCTTGCCCGCCCAAGCCGCGCGGACGGTTTCTGTTGACCGCGGCGAAGGATAAGTGCTATAATCATACCGTTATGGGAACGAAGAATGGCGCCGCCAAGGGCGGATATGGTTTCGGAGCGTTTCAGGGCGTCTTCACGCCCAGCATACTCACGATAATCGGCGTCGTGATGTATTTGCGCTTTGGCTGGATGCTGGGCAACGTGGGCCTGGCTACCTCGCTGCTGATAGTGACCATGGGCAGCTCGATCACGCTGCTCACGGGGCTTTCCATATCGGCGCTCGCCACGAACATGCGCGTGAAGGGGGGAGGCGCCTACTTCATACTGTCGCGCTCGCTCGGCCTCGAAGCCGGCGCGGCGCTGGGCATTCCGCTCGCGCTTTCGCAGACGGTGTGCGTTTCGTTCTACGTGGCCGGTTTCGCCGAAGCGTTCGTGAATTCGGGCATTCCGTCCCTGTCCTCGTTAGATCCGCGAATCGTGGGCCTCGCGACGCTTGCTGTTCTCGCGCTCGTTTCGTCGCTCTCGGCGGACATCGCCCTCAAATCCCAGTATTTCATCATGCTGGCGATCGGCGCTTCGCTCGTGTCGTTCTTCCTCGGCAAGGCGCCCGGCGATCTGCCGGTCCCGGAGGCCTCGGCCGTTCCGCCGGTGCTGGATTTCTGGACCGTTTTCGCCGTGTTCTTCCCTGCGGTGACGGGAATCCTCTCCGGCCTTGGCATGTCCGGCGACTTGAAGGACCCCGGCCGCGCCATACCCAAGGGGACGATCGCGGCTGTGCTGGTCGGCTATGCCATATACATGGCCGTGCCGATAGCCCTCAGGTTTATGGTGGCGGACGACGCCTTGCTGCGCACGGACACGATGATTCTCCAGAAATGCGCGAGATGGCAGACGCCCATACTTCTCGGGGTCTGGGCGGCCACGCTCTCAAGCGCGATAGGCAGCTTTCTCGTGGCGCCCCGCGTCTTGCAGGCGCTCTCGCGCGACCGACTGCTGCCGGGGTTCTTTGCGCACGGCTTCGGGCGCGCCGACGATCCGCGTCTGGCGGCGGCGGTCTGCTTCTCCGTGGCGGCGCTCGGCATCTGGCTCGGCGACATAAACGCGATAGCTCCCGTATTGACGCTCTTCAATCTGTCCACGTACGGACTTCTCAACTTCTGCGCCGCCGTCGAGGAGGCGATGGCGAACCCGTCGTGGCGGCCGACATTCAGGGTCAAGCCGTTCTTTTCGTTCCTCGGCTTCGCAGGCTGCCTCTCGGCGATGTTCATGATAAGCCCCGGCTGGACGTTCGTCGCTCTTTTCTGCGAGGGGGCCATATACTGGCTCGTCAAGCGCAGAGCGCTCCGCGCGCAGTGGGGCGACATACGCACGGGCCTCTTCGCCGAACTCGTGCGCCACGCCCTGCCGCATCTCGCCGACACGCGCCATGCGGAACGGAATTGGCGGCCCAATCTGCTGGTGTTCGCGCAATTGCCGGTGCAGGACAAGCGTCTGCCCGAACTCGCGGGCGGCATATCGGGCGGGCGCTGCCTCGCGACCATAGCTTCGGTTCTGCCGGCCGGTTTTCGCGGCGCCGAGCGCGAACAGGAGGTTCGCGACGCGGTCTCGCGCATGATCGACAGGATAGGCCTCAAGGCCAACGTCAAACTGGTCGAGGCGCGTGACGACTGGTCGGGAATGTCCGAGCTCGTGCGCGCCTACGGGTTCGGTCCGATAGTGCCCAACACCGTCATGCTCGGCGCTCCTGTCGAATCGGCGCGCGCGCAGTTCGCCGAATTCTCCAAACTCGTTTCGGGGATGCACCGCAACATGCTCGTTCTCGGCAATCCTGGCGCGGAGAGGAAGGAGAACGGAGTCGTCGATATCTGGTGGCGCGGAGGCGGCGCAAACGGCGGCTTCATGCTCGCATTGGCGCTCCTGCTGAAGCGCAGCGGCTATTGCGAAGAGCGCTTGCGGGTGAACATGATCGTCGGCGGCAGAACCCGCGAAGAGGCCGAATCCGAGCTGGCCAAATACATGAAGGGCGTGCGCATAGAGGCCCAGACCCGCGTGATCGAGGACGAAGGCAAACCCTTTACGGAAATCATCCGCGAGCGTTCGGACGATGCGAAGCTGTCGCTCATCGGGCTGCGCGCGCCGCGCGAGGACGAGCCGGTCGCATCGTACGGCGACTACTTTTCGCTTTTGAGCGACGCGCTTTCGGGCGTGCCGCAGCCGATCTTCGTGCTCGCCGCGGAAAACATAGATTTCCGCCGCATATTCGAATAGCAGCTGTTGATTATTCGGCCTCGCTTGTGGTATAATATCATAACTTCGATTTAAGGACTCAAGTATCTATGCAAATATCTAAGACCTCTGAAAACGGGAAGCTGACGCTTTTTGTTGATGGGCGGCTCGACACGAACACCGCCCAATATCTTGAAGCGGAGTTGCAGCTTGACGGCATTACGGAGGTGGTTTTGGATTTTTCGAATCTCGAGTATATTTCTTCCGCAGGCTTGAGGGTTTTGCTTGCCGCCAAAAAGGCCATGATGGCGTGCGGCGGCGACATATCGGTGGTGAACGCCAACGAGGCGGTCCGCGACGTGTTCGACATCACCGGCTGCAACGAAATGTTCAATATCTCCTGAAGCGCGGATTCCAGGTTATTCGAGCGCTGCGTGTGTTGTTTGTGTCTGTCAATGTAGCGGCGTTTTTCGCGCCGCCTTCTGCGCGGTAAAAGAGTTGCTTTCTGCGCGGTAAAAGAGTTGCGGTTACCCCCTGGGACTAGAGGTCGTTTACCCCTAGGAGTAGAGCCTCTCCGCCCCTAGGGGTAGAGCATTGCTAGTCCTAGGGGTAAAAGGGCGTTGCTCCTAGGGGTAAAACGGTGCTGCTCCCAGGGGTATGCAAAAAGACGCAACGAGGCAAATATGGTATAATGGCGGCATGGACAACAACGATACGACAAATTGGCATAGGACACGCGGCGATTGGCAGGCATATGTCGCCGCCATGAACGAGAGGCTTGAAAACGACGCCATAAAGCAGTTCGAAAGCAGCGACGAGGCGAAACGCATGGCCAACGCCGATGCGGTCATTGCAATGATCGCAGACGCCGTTTGCGCCTTGAGAGGCGGTCGCGCGCCAAAGCGATTCCCCCGCTTTCTCGCAGGCGAGCTTTCTGGAGTGCTCTCCACGAAGACTTGGGCGGACGCATTGCGCTACGAAGTGCGCGAAGAGCTGCCCGATTCGGCGTTCGATACGGAAAATTTGGACGCCGTGGCAAGCCCCGAATGGACCGAGGTGTGGACAGACGCCTTCCACTTTTTCCATCAGATAGCCGAAGCCTTCGCGGCTTTTTTGCGCGAAGCGGCATTGTTCGCCAAGAAGAAGGGGTGCGTGGACGCCGCGCGGAACTATCTTCTGGCATGGCGCGGCGTGAATCGCATCGAAAATAACGGATATTTCCACCTTTCACAGAAAGATGCCGAAGAAACGCTCGGATATACGCTCAAGGCGAACGACATATTGTGGGCGGATTTGGCGCTTGAGTCCCTTGAAGAGCAAGAAACTGAGGTCTGAGCCATGAACAGCGAATTGTTGTACGCAGTCTATCACAATATCGAGGAGAAGGCTACGACGAATACGGAGCAGGCTCTTCTCGCGTATCTTGCCTATATGTGCCAGGCAAAGACAGATTGCTGCTATCCGTCCGTAAAAACCATGTCGCGGATGACCCATATGGGGCCCACGACCATAGATTCCGCAAAAAACAGCCTTCGCGACAAAGGGTATCTTTCATGGGTGTCCGGCAACATAAACAACACTCCGAACACGTATCGTTTGCACCTTCCGCTGACCGCAAAAGCTGAGGGGGGTACCCCGCCAGACGGGGAGGGGGTACCCCGCCAGACGGGTACTAAATATAATATTAAATATAGCGACGATGCGCTGGACAGTGGGTTCGCGGCCTTTTGGGCGGAATATCCGCCCCGATACGCAAAAACCAGCGAGAGAGAGGCGAACTGCCGTAACCTTTACATCCAAAGCCGCAGCGAATGCGCCGAGAACCAGTCCGCCGCCGCCGCGTTCGACGAGACTGTTCTGCGAGCGCTCAGGGAGTGGCGCGAAAGCAAAGATTGGACCAAGGCAAACGGTAGATATATCCCGCTTCCGGAAAACTTTCTCATAAATAAGCGGTGGTTGGCGACACCGGTGACGGAAGAGAGGCGCAAAAAAGCATTGACCGAGCAACAAATCAAGGAGTACGAAGCGCTCAAGAAAGACCCCCACTTGTGGGATCTCTGCAAGGAGAGGTGCGACAAATTCCGGGACGGCAAATGCGATGTGGGCATGGAAATCTCGCCGGACAAAAGCGGATGGCAACTGGCCCCCGAAAAATGCACATTTTTCGTGGCTAAGGGCACTCCCTTTTGACGGGCTTTCCCTCTGCCCCTTTCCGATTTTCCGGCAGCAACAGAGCGCACATCAAAGCGAAGATATTCCGAGGCTGCCCAAAAATCGGGGGACCCAGAGGGAATCGGCTCTGCCGACCGCCCTCAGTACGCTTCGCTGGCAATTATTGCTTCGCATATTTTGAAACACGCTTGGCGTCATGCCTCTTGCGCGAGATGCGCTTAAATGGTATCATACTGCATATACAATAGTCTTTATGGAGGGTATGTCATGGTGACGAAGTTTTTCGCGCGCATGGTAGTATGCGTGTCGCTTGCGTTTACAGTGTTGCCGGTGCGTGTATTGTACGGTGCAATGGTGGATGAAGAAGCTGCGTCAAGAGCTGCCGTGCGATTTCTTGCGACTGGCACAGGCCGCTCGATTCTTGCGGACAGGGTCGTTCAATCAATGCAACCGCTGGGCAACCTCTGGGTCGCCAGACTCTCGCCCTCAGGACATATTCTGGTGAGCGGCAGCGACCACGCGACGCCGATTATCGGATTTTCCGCGAATGATTTCTCTGAAGGGGAGGTTGGCTCCCCCGAACGCGCGGCCCTTGATGCGGCGGAGGAGTCCGTTGCGGCCGCCGAGGCTGACGAAACCAAATCACGCCACGCCAAGTGGGAGGGTATTCTTTCCGCAAGCCCCGCAAAGGCGCGAAAGTCTGCGCGTCTGCTTTTGGGCGCTTCCGGCTCGGGCGTGAATATAGAGCCATTCATCACTTCGCGCTACAACCAGTGTCAGCCGTGGAACGATTTTGCCCCTGTCGTCGGCAAGGACGCGGACACATACTATCGCGGACGCAGCCTCGCTGGGTGCGTTTCGGTGGCGGATGCCGCGCTTGTGAGGGCCGTTCGCTGGCCGGTGTATCCCGCCCGCACCGATACCGTCACCCACACATTCCGCGGCGGCATGTTTGACATCCGCTTTGACGGTTCCGCGCCGTTCAATTGGGATTTGATGCAGGATACATACCCTGTTGCCGGCGACCTTCGCGGAACTCTCGCCGAGGACAGGCGCTATGAAATCGGCCGTCTTTTGATGTGGCTCAACCATTCGGCGAGGATGTCCTACAACGCGGGCGAATCGACCTCCACAAAATACAACGCGGCGCATGGCGGCGAGCGCGACTGGTACACTATCGGACGCAACATGGTACCGACGGCGGAGGGTGTGGAAGATATCGTCACCAAAACGCTCGCCGCGGGCATTCCGGTTTTCGTCGGCGTCGGAGGACACGCGGTTGTGGCGGACGGATGGAAGACGGAGGACGACGAAAAGTATGTCGATCTCGTCTATGGCTGGGGCGGAGCCGGCAATTGGTACAGCCTTGAATCGGGACCAGTAAAATATTTCTGGGTCGAGCACTACCCGCGCGCCAAGCCGCAGCTGGACCCGATTCCAAAGGTCGTGGGCGACTCGGTCACTCTCTCGTGGCATTTCCCCGACTGCTACACGAATAAGGTGAATGGCTTTCTTGTCACCGGCAAGCGTCGCACATCCGCCGCGCTGACGACTTGGACGGCGGACTTCTCGAACGAGGCCACCGGCAATGGATATCCGGCAGATGTGTGGGACAAATGGACATTCTCTAATGAAGATGGGACAGTTGCCCTCGACGCAAAAGATCTCACATACGGTTTCTACCAGTTCTCTACGCCGCTAACGATTACCGAGAATTCCGTCCTGTCGCTTAAAATGCGAGGCGGCGCTGACAGTAGCGGCGACGCCTGTCAAGGGAATGTGGTAATTGAGATATGCGGAGACGACGGCAACTGGAGAGAACTCTTCGTGCCGGAGTGCAATTGGAGCAACTGGCCGGGATCGTGGCGGCCTAATGAATGCAGCCTTGCCGATTATGCGGGACAGACGATTCAGCTGCGAATCTATAAGCGCCACGCGCTCTACAACGGACGCGTAGATATCGGCGACTTCAAGGTCACAAACGTGATTCCGTTGGAAGGCGGCATTGTCACCCCGCAAATCGTGCTTGCGGATGCCCGCGAAGTCACATTGACCGGACTTGAGGCAGGTGCAGACTATGCGTTTTCGGTGACGCCGTATCTGGTTGGAGAAACATTGGTCTCTGCGGAGCCTTCCGATGCCAAGGTCACGACCATCGCGGGAACGCATTCAGTGCCAGGAACTGCTGTTGATGCAACTGCCGATTATGTTACAGAGGAGTCCACTATCACATTTTCCGATTCGTTCCAGATAACAGAAGATTCTCAGCTTTCCTGCACTTGGTATGCGGATTGCAGCGCAGGGGCAGTAGTACAGTTGAAAGTGATGTTCACACCGGAAAATGGCGAGGAAGAGGAAGTTTACTCGTCTACCGGCAAGATGAAAATGGGTGCTCTTGATCAAACGGGCACATATATAGCACCAGAAACGGCAAATAATGAAGATTTAATTTCTCTGACTAAATATGCAGGCGTTGCTGGGAGCATGCGCGCATACATCTATGCACCATATGCCGAATATGGTGCGCCATATGATGATATAGCTGCCTCTGCCGTGCAATCCATAACGGTCACGCAAGTTCATTCCTCTGGCGTTCCGCAGACCGAAACGCTGACAGCGGCCGGTATGCCGGAAATATCGTCGATTCAGTATCAGGCGGATGGTAAAGCCTTGTGCGATTTGGGTAATGGAATTCTTGCCGATGGTGCAATAGGGACCATGACGATAAAGGTCGGATGCTCCGAGAATGTGACTGAGCTTGCGGCGAGTCCGAGCCATGTCGAGCTTGTGGACGACTCGAAGGTGCATATAGAGAAAAAGGCCGATGGTTTCTGGTACATCACCTTCGATCCATCAATCCCCGAAAACCGCAACCGTCAGCGCCAGATTCTCACGCTGCATGCGACGGATTCGAACGGCACGACCTTGCACAAGGACATTGTGATGCGTATGACCACCGATGCGGGAATAGAAGGCGGCGCGGAAGTGGTCGAGGACGATATTCTCCTCTACGCACCAAAATCCCGTCCAATAGCAGTATGGAACGGCGACTTCGATGGCGCGACTACACGCGGTGCGGTTACGCTGAATGCGCAGGGCAATACTGTTGCAGGGGACGGCTCGACCATAACAAAGAAGGCTGGCGAGAAGGGCATAGATTTTGCGATTGCCGATGGTGGCAAAGCGGTGCTTGGCATCGTCGGCGTTTCGGGAGTCGCCACAACTTCAGAAAAAACGGTGACGTTGATGACGGCTTCAACCACGGGAACAGCCGAAGATGCGGGCATTGGTATTAGTTGTGAAAGTTCGACCATGTCCAGATATCGTGGCTTGTTGAATTCTGGCAGTGGTCAATGGAGCACCGCAGGGAACAACAGTGATACTTATCCGAATGATGGCGCATATTATGCGTTTGCGTTTTCTGCCGATGCGTCGGGTATTGAGGCTTGGACTGATGGCGAGTCAAAGTACAAAAACACAGGTATAACCCTTGATAATACTGCCGTTACCGATTTGGCGTTGGGTGGTTGGAAGGGCGCTACTGCATTTGGCGCTGATGGCGCGAAGTTCAACTATGTCGCGATATTCACTAATGCCACAGACGCCGCCAACGATGTTTCCAACTGGAACCTCAAGAATATGACGGGAGTGCATACTCTGCCTGCAGAGGGGGGTGAACTTGTAGCGCTCAAGACAGGTCGCAGTTTAGGCGTCAATCTCAATGGCGGCACGGTGACGCTTGACGAGCCAATCTATGCGGCCGGGGTCTTCGTGCAGGACGATACAACGCTCAATGTGTCGTTCGGAGGCAGTGTTACGGGGTCGCGCGTTCTCTATGTCGCGCCAGGGAAGGCGCTGACGGTCAATGTGATTTGCGATGAGACGGCGCTCTCCAATGCCGTCTCGGCGGCGGGCGGAGTTTATACGTCCCGAATCCTCCAGGGAGCGAACTACGGCGATATCGTCGCAGGCTCTCTGCCCGATATAGGGCCGAGATATGAGGTCGAGCTGGAGCAGAAGAATACTGAGGGCGTGTATTTGCGCGTAACCGACACAAATTCGCTCAATATCTACAACGACGATGGTTCGGATGTCCCTGTCGGCTACATTACGGATGGGGGACAGTCTTGCATAATAACGAATGCAACAGGCGTTATGACAATACCCGCGATGGTGAAGCAGGTCAACATATACGCCAAAGACGACACGCTCTATTTCAGCGTCGCAGCAGGCTCGTCCCCAACCATGGCAGTATATGCAAGCAATGCGGCTGGAGAGTTGGAAATGGGCAGCAGTTGGGGGCTGGTCTTGACGGCACTTTTCACGCAGACCACGTCGGCTGATGGGACGATGATTACGCTTTCGCTCAATCCCGAGGCGGTTTCGGGCGGTGTCAAAGTTCGACCGGAGTTTGATGTGGAGTCCGTTGACGAACTGCTGTCTTTCAGTGGGACGGGAGAAAGCAAGACTGTGTCTCTTCCAGTAAAGATCATACCCGGCCTTTGGTATTGCGTCGAATATGCGGATAATGTCGCGTTCGAGAATTTGAAATCCACAGATCCACAATCTGTCACAACATCTGGAACGAAGGCAACAACATTGACTGCACCCGCCACCGATGATAACACATTCTATCGCGTGCGTGTCGGGGCCTCTAAAGCCTCGGTGCAACAGTAGGGGAGTCTTTAAGGTGGCCAAGTAGACGGTCTGGTATAATTTTGATACAATACGATGTACATAAAATGGAGGTTCTGATATGTTGAGAAAGTATGTCTCGCGCATGGTAACATGCGTGCTTTTGGCGTTTGCGGCTTTTACTGCCGATGCGGCGGTGAAAATACGCTTGCAGTTCGTCTTTGATGCAGGCGCAATGGATTATCTTAACCAATTCAGCATGGATTATCAAGTTTTCGCAGAAAGTTGCGTAAATCGTATGAATACGGTGCTTGGCAATTCAAAGCTTTCCGACACAATGGCATATGAATTGGCAGGTGCTACATTTGTCGCCGCCAACAATAGCTCAACATTGACGGCTTATAGTCAGGCAGCTGCCGCTCTTAATGGCAATGGCGATGTGTCCTGGGACGGCATGCTCCAAGCTAGATATGAAAATGCAGCGGATGTCGTCGTCGTTCTAATAAACACCGGCTCGTATGCTGGTTCAACCGGGCAGACACATCCGTATACAGGGACAGGTGCAGAATATGCGATAAATTACGCGGGAAGTGCTTTAAGTATTGTTTCGTTGCAGACGGCTATTCGCGAGGTCAATGGCATTGCAAATGCACGTCAGGTTCTTTCTCATGAGGTCGCGCATGGTCTAGGTTGTGGCCATGCAGATACGCAGGATTCCCAGCCCGGACCGCAGTCTGCTTCGTATGCGGCGGCAATGCAGTTTCGTCTGCCAGAGGGGACGGAAACGCTATTGCCGAGAAGCTTGACCGTTACAGAGGATATCACCGCTTATTATGGTGCTACGCTCATGGCTTACAGCGATCGTATCTTCAAGCATGCGGACAATACATACATGACGCGCGCAGAGGTTCTTGCAGAAACCGGATGGACAGATGCGGATGAAGGAGTGAAGTATTGGGACAACACAAACGGCTTCTGGGATGACCCCGAAAGAGGCATCGACTACCCTAACTTTGTTTTGACCTATTGCTATAACTTGCCTTACTTCAGCTCGCCAGAATTGTATTTTAGTAGAATTACGGTGCCATATAATTCTATGACAAAAGAGTACGATAGAGAGCAGGGCGTGGCTACGGTATACGATCAGGCGCAATATGACGCGATGAGTGCCGAAGACAAGGCGAAACTTGTCCCGATGGGCGACGAAAAGCACAACAACCGCCAAGTGCTGATAGACAACTGCCAATATGCGAGCCGCTGGCATTTGGGCGTAAAGTTCTCGAAGGAAGGGAATGCTAGCGTCGTGAACGGCAAATCGGACAAGATTACGCTCACGCCGCTATCCAAGGATCTAACAATCTATTACACGACCGACGGCACCGAGCCGACGAAGGATAACGGCACGCTCTACACCGAACCTTTCTCGCTTACACAGGCGGCGACCGTCAAGGCGCGTTCCTACGATGCCAACAACAATGCGGGCGATGTCCTCTCCAAGTCTTACACCATGCTCCCCCTCGCCACCGCCCTCGGCAACACGGAGCTGACATGGACCACCACTTCGCCAGCGTGGTATGTGGATGGTGATGGCGTTGCGAGAAGTGCTCTCATTAGTTCGGATGGCGTTACATCAACGCTGTCCACGGTTATAAAAGGCCCCGCTAAACTGACATTCGAATACGCGGCAGAATTGATGGATTCTGATGTGTTTGCCGTGACAGTTGGTGGAACAAAAGTATTGGAGACGACTGAGTATAATTCTGAGTTTGTGTCATCAGGGGAAATTACAATACCAGAAGGAAATCAGGATGTTGTATTTTCCTTTACTGTTAACTTCAATATGTTTAGCGGGAACCACATAAAAGTTCGCAATGTTTCCGTGACTTACGACAGCATCCCCGATTCGGATGATCCGGTTTATACTGGTCCTGAACCAACTGTTGTTTGGGAGGCTGGAGAGTTCAAGAAGGTCAAGAACGGGTATTCGATAGAACTAAACGGCAATTCGATAGATGTTGACGGCAATATTGTCATTGACGGATCTTCATCAGCAGGCGCGACCATCAAACTTTCGGATGTTGCACCCGATGCGACCAAGGTGACAGTGCTCTACAAGTACAAGAGCATGACAGCTCCTAACAATGCCGATTGCCGGTATGCGGTAAGTACTTGCTACGAATCGAATACCGACAAGATTGACATGGGTCTCATAAACTGGAATAACGCCAATCCTGGGCTGTTGCCCGCTTGGCATAAAAACAGCGGCTCTACGATATACGATAATGCGTTTTACAAGTACTCCAATACGAAGCCTGCGTATACTTCGGCAATGTCCGCAAATGGAGGCTATGTGCTGTTTTCTTTCTCGCAAGATGTTCATGAGCTTGCTGGATATCAAGGTAATGCCATCAATAATCTTGAGGGTGGTGTCAAGGGTGGAATATCTTTTACCGGGTATAACAAGCTTTCTTATATTGGCCTTGGTGGACCTACAGGAAAGACCGTCTCCAACAAATGGGGCGCATGGCCAGACCTTGTTATCGAAAAGGTGGCGATTTTCGTCGGTGAGGCGTATAGTGCGGAGACTCTTGCCGATTACGAATTTCCGAATGCCCCAATCGATCCGGATGAATATAGCATAACCCCTGCGGCTGTCTGGTGCAAAGATTTCAAGACAACGACCAAGGGTGAGTATACGCTCACTACTTCTGGAACAACTGTTGTTGCCGATGACAAGTACGGCTCTACTCTCACCATCGGCGACGCAGCGGCGGTTGTGGATGTTCGCAATGGCGCGAACGGCGGCAATCTGACGGTTCTCGTCAAGTACCGCGCCACACCTACGATCGTGAACGCGCCAGTCGTCACGTTTGGCGAGACGTTGAGCAATTCCGTCAAGATCGACGTGGGTGCATACACGCAGTCCGCGAGAAC
>ONWT01000065.1 GCA_900321575.1 uncultured Lentisphaerota bacterium
CGCCTGAACGAAACCCATTCGGCTCCACGCCCCCGGATACGGAGCCGTCTTGTAGCCCAGAACCTTGACGCCCATGACCTCTGCTAGCGCCGGAGACGCCGTATAGAACACTACCGCCTTGCCGCCGCGCTTGACGAACGACGCGATTTGGCGCACTTCGGACGCTTCTGGCTCGACAAATCCGACCAGAAAGGCGACTTTGGCGGACGCGAGAGCCGCCATCCCTTCGGAAGCCTGCAATACGGGGCTTTCGATTTCCTGCGCCTTAAGCCACCTCTGAATGTGCTTCGCCAGCGAGGTGTAATACCCTGTTTCGTGCGCAATTACCACGACCTTGGACGACGAAGGCGCAGCTTCCGCAAAAAACGGGAGCACGGCAAGAAATGCGCAAATCATCGTGAATATGTGTTTCATCGCAGTATGTCCGGCCTGGCCTTTTCGGTCAACTCCATTGCAGCGGACTTCTTCCACGCCTCGATTTTGCGGTGATCTCCGCTCAAAAGCACATCCGGCACCGCCATGCCGCGAAATACCGGCGGGTGCGTATACTGCGGCGCCTCCAGCAAACCATCTCTGCCGAAGCTTTCGGACGCTGTCGCCGCAGGGCCTCCGCCCAACACCCCGGGAATAAGCCGCACGATCGAATCGACCATTGCCGCCGCCGCCAATTCGCCGCCGGTCATGACGAAGTCGCCTATCGAAATCTCGTCCGTCGCAAGCGTGCGGATTCGCGCGTCGAACCCCTCGTAGTGTCCGCACATGAATACGAGATGCGATTCGCCCGAAAACTCCTCGGCCAATCGCTGGTCGAAAGTTCTCCCCGCAGGAGAAGTCATTATGACGCGCCGCTTTTCTCCGCCGGCGCCTGACAGGCAGTGCTCCACCGCTTCGAACCATGGCGCGCACATCATAAGCATGCCTGGACCGCCCCCGTAAGGTTTGTCGTCAACCTTGCGCCATTTGTCGTGGGTAAAGTCACGCAAATCGTGCAACCTTATCTCGCACGCGCCCTTCTTGACCGCCCTGGCGACAATCGATTGCTCGAGGAACCCCCGAAACATGCCCGGCTGCACGCTTATTATGTCAATCTGCAGCATGCCAATGGAACACCTTTCCTGTTTCCGGATGCCTGAACGTCAGTTCCTCGGCCCGCAGATGAAGTCCGTCGGCCTTCTTCGCACCGTATTTTACATCGCCAACGACGGGATGTCCCGCCTCGGAAAAATGCACGCGAATCTGGTTTTTGCGTCCAGACTTGAGAAACACCTCGACCAAAGTAGTTCCCCGTTCGGCCGAAAGCCTCCGCCATTCCGTGCGGGCGAACTTGCCCTCTTTGGCATTCTCGACGCTTGAGACTTTCATTGTCTTCGGATCGTCCCTGAGATACGACTCGAAGACTCCGTTTTCTTCTTTTATCTCGCCCTCTACTCGCGCGATGTACCGTTTTTCAGTGAGTTCGTTCCACTTGTCGCGGATGCGCTCCGCCAAAGCTTCGCTTTTCGCGAACATCATCACCCCGCTCGTTTCCCTGTCGAGGCGATGCACAAGCCAAACCTTATTGCGGCTTTTCGCCTGTCCCTTGCGCACCCAGTCCGTCATCAGATTCTCGGCCGTCAGCTGGCTTTCGCGCGCGGCGCGTCCCTGAAGCCGCGTGTGCGTGGTCAATATTCCGGCCGGCTTGTCGATGACGAGCAGGTCGCGATCTTCGTAGATGATCGGTAGCGGCGGCTTTTTCAGACGGAACCTTTTTTTCTATCGGCTAGCATCCAGAACCTGACTCTCGTCAAGCGTCGAAACATCTGCGGCCTTGAGAGCGGCCTCCGCCTTGGCATTGTCGTTGAAGCGGAACACGAGCACCGCCTTTTCGCCCTTGTGGAACGCGAAGGCGTAGCTGTACTCGATATCCACGCCAGCCTTGTCGAGCACGACCATTACATCGGCCATGCCGCCCGGGCGATCGGGCACGCAAACCGCCACGACCTTGCAGACGTTCACGACATGCCCCTTGTCCGTAAGCACGTTCTGCGCCTTCTCGTGATCGTCGACAATCATGCGCACTATGCCGAAATCGCTCGTGTCGGCCAGCGACAGCGTGGCTATGTTTATGTCGGCGTCCGCAAGATCGCGGCATATCTGGGAGAGCTGCCCAGGCTTGTTCTGAAGGAATATTGATATCTGTCTTATCTGCATATCCGCCTCCTCAGTTGAACATGAATTCGACTACATCGCCGTCTTTCATCTCGTACTCCTTACCCTCGGGCCGGAGAGCTCCGGCCGCCCGCGCACCCGATTCGCCGCCGTATTTCACGTAATCGTCGAATGCCACGACTTGGGCACGGATGAAACCCTTCTCGAAATCGGTATGTATGACGCCTGCACAGCGCGGCGCCTTCCAGCCGCGCCTGAAGGTCCATGCGCGGACCTCCTTGGGGCCGGCCGTCAAATAGCTGGCAAGGCCGAGCGTGTGGTACGCAAGCTTGATCGTGCGATCGAGCGAACTCTCCTCAAGCCCGTAGCTCTGCAGAAA
This sequence comes from uncultured Lentisphaerota bacterium, assembly GCA_900321575.1. Lineage (GTDB taxonomy): Bacteria > Verrucomicrobiota > Kiritimatiellia > RFP12 > UBA1067 > UBA1067. The sequence goes on from ONWT01000065.1 coordinate 2,528, forward strand.
CTCCTTCGCCTCGTCATCTGTAAGCCCCGCAAGGTCCGCCTCCATCTGCGCGCAGATCACGACCAGCTCCGAACCTTGCTTCGCCGCATAGTCCTTAAGCGCCGCGACATGCTTGTTGCCCTCGCCCGTAACATTGTCGTCCGCCACGTTCGCGCAGAATATGACAGGCTTGTCGGTAAGAAAATGCAGCTCCTTCAGAACCTGCATGATCGGGTCGCCCTCCTTGCGCGGAAACGACCTTACGCTGTTGCCCTCCTCGAGATGCTTCAACAGCGCCGCGCACGCTTCAGCCTCAGGACGCATCTGCGGCTTCGCCTGCGCCTCCTTCTTGATCTTGTCATAGCGCTTCTGCAGCTGCTCCATGTCGGCCAATACGAGTTCGGTCTCAATGACCTCGGCGTCGCCTACGGGATCGATCGGAGCGGACTTGTTGCCGCCTTCCTGCACATGGATTATGTCGTCGTTCTCAAAGCAGCGCACTACATGCAATATCGCGTCGCACTCGCGAATGTTGGCCAAAAACTTGTTGCCGAGCCCCTCGCCCTTCGACGCGCCCTTCACAAGCCCCGCGATATCCGTAAAATCCACCGTTGCGCGAATTATCTGCTGGGGATGCACTATCTCCGCAAGCTTTTCCAGACGCGGATCCGCAACCTCTACGACTGCGGTGTTCGGCTCTATCGTGCAAAACGGATAATTCTCAGCCGCCGACTGCTGCTTCTTCGTAAGGGCGTTGAAAAGAGTGGACTTGCCGACGTTCGGCAATCCGACTATACCTACTGCTAGACTCATTTGTTCTCTTCTTCCTTGTTCTCGTTCTCTTCTTTGACCGAAAATTCCCAATCCGGATAAAACGATTTGATGCTCTTGCGGTAGAACTGCGCGTCGACCGCCCGGTCTTCTCTCAAAGCCTCGATATACAGCCTCTCAAGCGTCGTGACGATGTTTTCCCGCGCGGCGGCGTTGCGCGCCGCCTCGTTCTCGGCGGCGAGCCGTTCCGCTCTGGCCAGCGCACGCGTCCCTCGCGGCAGGCTCATGTCGTCCTCGGGAAGCGGACGCGAAGAGCGCCTTGCGGCATTCGTTTCAGCGCCGATCGTATCGGCCTCGCGCTCGCCGACCCACGTCAGATCCGCTGCGATCATTTCAGGGCGCAGCGCCCTTTCGCGTTCGTCGAGTTCCTGGCGATATTCGTCAAGGTCGCGCTTGATTGCCTCGAAGTCGAGCTTTCTGAGTAGAAGCAGATCGCGCTCGGCGATCTGGGCGTCCGACCTGAGATGTTCCGCCGCCAGCGAATCCGCTTCCGCCTGGGCGTTGGCCTCGGCCATGCGCTTTTCGGCATCAGCCATCGCGATTACTTTGTCGGCCTCGGCCTTTCTCGCGTCGCTTCTCGCCGTTTCTGCAGCCAGCCGATCGGCCGCTTCCTTCGCACGGTTCATCGCCGCGGCGGCATCATTGGCGCTCTTGGCCTTCTCCTCCTTGGCTCTCTTGAGGGCAAGGCGCTCCGCTTCTTCTTCGGCCTCCTTGGCGATACGCTTGTCCCTCTCCGCGTTTTCCATGCTGGCGGCGGCGGCGGCTTTGGAAGCCTCGGCGGCCTCTTCGGCCCTCGCCCTCTTCGCCTCGCTCGCAGCCCTCGCCTCATCGCTCTCGGCCTTAGCGACCTTCGCCCTGGCTATGGCCGCGCGGTTATTGGTGACGACCACGCCCGCCACGGACGCCGCAATCACAGCCGCGCATATCGCCAGAACGCAAACCGCCTTGCCGTTCATTCGTTGGGCTCCTCTGCCTTTTGCGCCGCGCTCGTCTCTTCGTAGAGCATATGGAGCAGCGAATTCTCCTCGCGTGCGCGCAGGTCGGACTCCGCTCTCAACTCGGATTTCTTCTCTTCGATTTCGTTCAGCTCCTTCTCGAGCTTCTTCGCCTCTTTCGCGCGCTTCTCGGCGTCTTCGGCGGCACGGCGCTCAAGTTCTGCGGCTCTATTCGCCTTCGCTTCTTCGATCGCAAGTTCGCTTGCACGCTCCTGATCCTGCTTCTTCCACTCCTCTTGCTGGCGGCGGAGTTTCTCCTTCGCGTCTATCGGATCGGCCAACCCGGATTCGGACCAGCCATGGTCGCTCCACGGATTGGTCTCGCTAAGCGCCTGTTTGCGGCGGGCAGCCTCAGCCTGGGCAGCCGCGCCATCCTCCAGCACATAGGGCGTCATGAACACGAGCAGTTCCTTCCGCTCCTCGGTGTCCTCGGTCTTGCCGAAAAGATAACGCCCGATCCAGGGAATGTCCTTCAGAATCGGAATGCCTGCGTCGATCTGGCCGACCTTGGTTTCGACCAATCCGCCAATGACGACGGTTTGATGGTTTTCGAGACTTATGTCCGCGGACATCTTCCTCGTAATCGTGGTATCGACATCGACGTTCATCAGTCCGCCGCCCGTACCTCCCGTTCCGGCCATGCCGCTGTTCGTCTGAATGACCTGGCCCTTCTCGACAAGCTGCGAATACTCTTCCTCGACAGTGAGCATCACAGTGCCGTTCGGGTTGATTTTGGGCGTGGTCTTGATCGTAATGCCGATTTCCTTCTGCGCATAGTTCGGCACCGCGATGGTGGAATACGACGTACCGGACGACGTAAAGCCCGTAAGCATATAGCGCATCTGCGTCGCCTCGATTGTTGCCTCCTTGTTGTCCACCGTCATAATGATGGGCGACGCGAGATACTTTGTGCGGCTGTCGCTCTTCGACGCCTCTATCACGGCGCCGACATTGAGCTTCTTGCTGAGACCCATGTAGTTTAGCCCCGACCCTGTCGGAATCGCCCCAGGCGTCACGCCGCCTGTAGCTATGGAGCCAAGCGCGCTGCCTCTGGAAGTGCTGCCGCCGCCGCCGGACATAGCCTGGCGTTCCGATATCTGATGCACCCAGTCGATGCCCGTCTTGACCGTATCGTTAAGGTTCACCTCTACGATGCACGTCTCGATTAGCACCTGGCTCAGTTTTACGTCCATCGCCTCGATTATCTGTTCTATGACGGGCACGAGATCTTTGTTGGTCATCACCACGAGGCCGTTGATGCGCTTGTCGGCCAAGACCGTCGTATTGTCTTTCGTAAGCTCTCCGGCCTTGGCCTCGCCGCTTCTCTGGTTCGCCGGCGTCTTGGCCGCGGTTGACGTGCCAGAGCCGCTGTTTCGCGTCAGATTCGCGCCGCTGCCGGACTTCGCGTTCGCGTTCTGGTTCTGCTTGGAGCTCGACTTCGACCCTGCGGCGTTCCCGATCAGGTCGTTTATCATGTCGCTCACTTCTTCGGCTTCGGCGTACTTTAGACGGTAGACCTTGACCACGGTATCGGGCGTCGTCTCGATGTCGAGCTGTTCGATCACCTTCTTGAAGAAATCCATATTCGACTTCTGCGTGACGATGATGAGCTTGTTCGACCTCTCGTCCGCAAGTATCAGCACCTTGCCGCGTATCATCCCCCTGTCCGCGTCGGACACGTTGGTTACGAGCGACGCGTTCACCTCCGGAGCGGCAGGCTGCGCATTCTGCTGGTTCGGACGGTTCACGCCGAAAGTTCTGCCGGTACCCACTGGACGCGCCGGTGTCGTCGCGGCCTGGTTGGCGGCGTTGCTGACGCCCTTGCCGTTCTTCTCCTGCTCCTTCTGCGACTCCTGCACGATCGCTTCCAGCGCCTGTTTTATGTCGCTCGCGCTGGCGTTCTTTATCTGCTCGACGAACACGTTCTCCATCACTGGCGAAGCCACGTCAATCGCCCTCGCAACCTCGAGCATGCGGTTTATGTTCTGTTCGGTGTCAGTGACGAGAATCGAGTTCGTGCGCTCGAACACCAGCAGAAGCCCGCTATTGGACTTGAACCCTTCGAGCGCCTTCTGCGCCTCGTCCGTGGCGATGTTCTTGAACGGTATCCACATCGAAACGACCTTCTCGCTCTCGCCGAGCTTCGTATCGGCGCCCACGAGCGGAATGCCCTTCTTGCGCAAATCCTTGCGCGGCAGGGCGCGGATGAACTTTTCTCCGTACGGTTCGAGGTGTATGCCGTTCATCTCCAGCACCACCTCGATCGCGTGCAGATACTCCTCTTTCGTCAGCTTCTGCCCCTCGCGCGTCTTGAGCGTGATTGTCGGATTCGGCGTTTCCGGATCTTTGAGTATCGTCCTGTCGGTCTGCTCCGAATACGTCTGAAGCACGATATCGACCGGCGCGGCATCCCAGTTCAGCGCGGGCGCCTCTTTCTTCATTTCGTCCTCTTGGGCGAAAAGACTCGCGGCGAAAAGCCCGCAAAGCGCCAGTGCAAGATTCATCTTCATCATTTGGCCTCCCTCATATATGCGCACGTAAGCGTGAAAGAACCTTTCAAGTAGCCCTTCTTCGAGCTCGGCTTGAAGCTTATCGAGCGTATGTCGAACATACCCTCATCGGTATTCTCGAGTTCGTGCATGAATTTCACGAGCGACTCCAGAGCGCCCTCCCAGCTGCGAACCTCTATCGGCAGCTCGAGAACCTCGCCGCTCTCGGTCTCCTTGCCGCTTTGGCGCTGCGAAATCGAAATGTGGTGCTTGGCGGCGAGCGAGTCCATCTTGCCGAGCCATGTCGTGTCCGTCGCCTTGCCGGCCTCGAACGTCGGCATCAGCGCCTTCTCGTCCTCGTAGGCCTGGTTCCACTTAGCCTTCTCGCCTATCAGCCTGCACTCGCTTTCGTACGTGGCCTTCGCGCGCGCATACGCCTTGGCGCTCTTGGCCCACGCAGCCGATTGAGTCGTGAACCACAGCGCCACGGCCAGCGCATACAGCAGCACCATGCCCACGGTCGCGAGAACGGCCTTCTCCCTGAGACTCATCGTGTTCATTCCCCGTCCTCCGTAGCGTAACTGCACTCCAGATCGAACTTCTGCTTGCCGCCCCTGCCTGCGGACGGACCGTTCAGTATCACTGTCGGGAACACGCTTTCGCCGTCACCCTCCGCCCCCGCTTCGGACATGTTGTCCTTGAACCTGTACACCAATTCGGCCTCGTCGGCCTCGCCCGAAACCTTCACGCCCTCATCGCGCCTGAAGGTCCAGCTCGTCAAGGTAATGCCTTGAGGCAGACGGTCGCTCACCGCTTTCATTATCTCGAGCGCGCCCCGCGCATGGTCGGAATACTTCTGCACCAGCTTGACCTTGTCGCGCATCGTCGCCACGGCGCGATATTGGCGGGCGTGCTCCTTGCAGAGCGAACGCTGGTGATCCGTCATGAACCCGTAAACGACAGGCACCCCGAAGAGCACCAGCATCACGATAGCCCATATTCCGCCGGCGATGGACACGTTTCGCACAAGCTTCGCCTTGAAGCGCGTCTCTTCGAGAACCTCGCGCCACGCCGCCGGCAACGCGTTCAGCGCCGTCCCGTCGAGCGAACGGTCGGCAACGCCGGCGAGCGCCGCGTCTTCGCCGACCTCTATGCGCCGCACGGGCGCGAACGCCTCCAGCCCCGCGGCCGGCACGTCGCCGATGCAGACGACCTCTTTGAGCGGATGCTCCCCGCCAAAGTCCTCGGCCTCGAGAAGCGAGAGTGTCACTTCCTTGCGCAGATCGTCCACCGCCGCCGTGGCGCGTATGGAACTGGGCGCGTCGCCGTCGAGAACCACAATCGAAACGCAGTCTTTGCCCGCAATCAGCACAAGCCGCCTCGCCGAAGGCTCGTCCTCTATCGAAAGCGCGCCCCAGGCCCCGCGCAATGTGCCCAAAGCCAGCGCATCCACGCGCGTCACATTGAGCTTCGCCGCGTCCAGCGCCTCGGCTATGTCGTCGGCGGAGCTTTCCGGCAGCGCCGCAGCCAAAACCACAAGGCCGCGCTCCGACTCTCTGACCGCTTCGCAACTGACGGTAAGCGGCTCGTCGGGATACGGACTCATCGCCTGCAATATAGGCGTGGCGAACGCCTCTGGATCGCCCCTGTTCTCTTCAGGCACGCGAACCATCTTCACTATAAGCCGCGAAAGAGGCAAAGCCAAAACAGCCTCGCGGGCCTTCAGCCCCGAGTCCAACAATCGCAAAGCCCCGCCCTCGAAAGCGGCAGTCTGTACACCTTCGGCCATTGAAGTGTATTATATCAAATTTTCCGCCGAATCTCCACGCCGCCCATATATTCGGAAGCTACGAAGACAAACGCGCCTATAACGAGGTTTTGTTCAGCGCCAAAAGCACTCCGTTTACAGCGCCAAAACAATCCCTATCAGGCGGAATGTACATTGGCGAGGTTTATGCAAGGCTGGCTTTCAATGCGGCTTTCACTAGGCCGTTGAAAAGCGGATGCGGCGCGGTCGGGCGCGACTTGAACTCCGGATGGAACTGGCAGGCGATGAAGTATGGATGGTTCGGAAGCTCGATCATCTCGACTAGTTTGCCGTCGGGCGAAAGGCCGCTGATTGTGAGCCCCGCTTTTTCGAGTGCGGCTGCTGCATCGCCGTTGGCATCCAATTCGTAGCGATGCCTGTGCCGCTCGGATATTTCGGTCGCGCAGTATAGCCTTGCCGCAAGAGAATTCTTCTTGAGCACGCACGGATAGGCGCCGAGCCGCATGGTGCCACCCTTCTGCGTTATGCCGCGTTGTTCTTCCATCAGATCTATGACCGGGTGGGCGGTTTTACCGTCGAACTCGGTGGAGTTGGCGTCCCTCCAGCCAAGCACGTCTCGTGCGTACTCTATCACCGTGCACTGCATGCCGAGGCATATGCCCAGAAAAGGAATCTTGTTCTCGCGTGCATGGCGAATCGCGGCGATTTTACCCTCGACGCCGCGCGAGCCGAAACCGCCGGGCACGAGAATGGCGTCGAATCTCTTGTCGGTCCTTGCGAATTCCTCCGCCTCGACGGGAACGACTTCGACCTTGCAGTCATTCGCCATGCCAGCGTGCTGAAGCGCTTCGTGGATGGATTTGTAGGCGTCGCGAATAGAGATGTACTTTCCGACGAGCGCGATTCGGCAATGGCGCTTCGGCTTGGTAGCCTTCCTGACGAGCGTATCCCACGCAGTGTGCTTTATGGGCCAGATGTCGAGATGGAGCTGGCGCAAAACCTGTTCGTCAAGGCCATGCTTGCGCAACTCGCGCGGCACGGCGTAGACGGAATCGGTCACGTCCTGTTCTTCTATTACGCGCTCGCGGCGGACGTTGCAGAACATGGCGAGCTTTTGCTTGTGCTCTTCGGGAATCGGCATTTCGGTGCGGCAGACAAGAATGTCCGGTATTATGCCGATATTGCGGAGCATGCCGACGGAGTGTTGCGACGGCTTCGTCTTGAGTTCACCCGCCGCCTTGAGGTAGGGCACGAGCGTAAGATGCACGAAGCATGTGTTCTCCGTCCCCTCCTCGAAGCGGAACTGCCGCGCCGCCTCAAGGAACGGCAACGATTCAATGTCGCCCGAGACTCCGCCGATCTCGCACAGCACGATGTCGCAATCGTGCTCGCCCGCCGACCGGATCGCGGCCTTTATCTCGTCCGTTATGTGCGGCACGACCTGCACCGTGCCGCCGAGGTAGCCGCCCGCCCTTTCGCGGGCAAGAACGGCGGAGTAGATGCGCCCAGACGTGTAGTTCGACGCCTTGGAGCATGTAACGCCCGCGAAGCGCTCGTAGTGACCAAGGTCGAGGTCGGTCTCGGCGCCGTCGTCCGTGACGAACACCTCGCCGTGCTGATACGGCGACATCGTTCCCGGATCGATGTTGAGGTAGGGGTCGAGCTTCTGCATGAACACCTTGTATCCGCGGCTTTTCAGCAGAAGCGCCAGCGACGCGGAAGTGACGCCCTTCCCGAGCGAACTTACCACCCCGCCTGTGATGAACACGTATTTGACTTGCTTTTTCATTCCTTGTCCTTTGGGTATTGTACAATTGATCAATACGGCCTTTCGCTGCTGCGTGTAAGGTAGTTGTAAAGGGCTTTGCGCAAGACCTTGTATCCGCCTGGCGTAGGATAGTCGCCCGTAAAATACCAGTCTCCGGAGGAGGCGGGGCATGCGGCATAGAGACCATTTATCGTCTGATAGACGACCTTCACCTTCGCCTTCATGCCGGGCGGAGTGAGGAGCCTTGCAATTTCAGCTGCATATTCGGCTTCGGTGAACATCGCGTAGAGCCTCGCGAGGGGATTCATCTCGCCGGAGCCGTAAGCACGCCACAATTCCTGCTCGGCTTCTTCGCCCAAAAGATTTACGAGCGCACGGAATGCAACCAGCTCGCCTAAAGTGCTCATGTCGATTCCGTAGCAGTCGGGATAGCGGATAGGCGGCGCGGAAGAGGCGATGACTATGAGTTTCGGCCCGAGGCGGTCCAGCATAGGCAGAATCGCATTCTTCATAGTGTTGCCGCGCACGATAGAGTCATCGAGAACCACGAGAGTATCTTTGCCGGGGCGAACCAGTCCGTAGGTGACGTCATAGACATGCTTGTAGAACTCACGCCTCGCCGCGGCGTCCGCGATGAACGTGCGGAACTTTGCGTCCTTGACCGCAATCTCCCCAAAGCGTATCTTGCCGTGTTCGTCGAACAACCGTTCAAGAAGTCCGTGAAAAGCAATCCGCGCCGAGTTGGGAATGTAGCTGAAAAACACATCTTCCATAGGCGATTCGGCGGCTTCAAGTATCTGCGGAACAAGCGCGGCGCCGAGCGACTTGCGTTCGCGGTGGATGTCGGCGTCGTTGGCGCGCGAGAAGTAGATGCGTTCGAAGGCGCACGCGCGCGGCGGCGGCTTTGGCGAGCAAAGTTCGACCGTCTTTGCTTCGCCGCCGGGCGATACGACAAGCACCGCGCCCGGCGGCAGCTCCTTCACGGCTTCAGGCGGAACATCGAACGCCGCCTGTATCGCAGGACGCTCGCTCGCCACTGCAACCACGTCGGCATCCATGTAGCAGAAGCCGGGGCGGATGCCGTGCGGATCGCGCGTCGCGAAAGCCCATCCGTCGCCAGTCATGCCGCAAAGCGTCCACGCGCCATCGGCAGCGGCGAGTGCCGCGAAAAGCGACTCCGCCAGCGATCTGCCCTCGGCAAGTTCGCGTGCCACGAGTTCTGTGATCAGATAGCCGTCGGCGCGGCTTGCCGGAAATCCACCTTTGCTGCGGTAGCTCTCGAAAAGCTCCGCCGCGTTGGTCAGGTTGAAGTTGCCCGCGAGAAGCAGCGTGCGGGCGAGTTCGCTAGACTCGTGCACGAACGGATGGCAGAACTTCGCTTCGTTCTTGCCGAATGTGGCATAGCGAAGGTGTCCGAGGAATATCCGCTCGAAACTTTGCGTCCTTCTGCCTATGGCTCCGAGCACGTCGGCGAGCGGCGTTGCAGACGCCGACTTCGCAATCCAGTAAGGCTCTTCGCCAGGGACGGGGCTAGCGCGAAGAATCGCCGCGCCTGCGCCGTCCTGTCCACGGTTGTGCTGTTTTTCCAGCAGCAGCGACAGCTTCGTTCCGCCGAAATCGCCAGCGGCGGATGGCGGTTTGCGCAAGACCACCATCGCCACGGCGCACTCGTGCTTCAAGTCGTCCGACATATCAGTAGAGAAACAGCATATCGCGGTATTTCGGCAGAGGCCAGCGCGTGTCGGCGACCTTGCGCTCAAGCGAGTCCACCGTGCCGCGCAAATCCTGCATTGCGGCTAGCGTCGCCGCTTCGCCGCCGGAGTCCAAGGCTTCGTCGAGCTTCTTGAGAGCGCCCTTGAGGGCGTCGAGCCCGCTGCCGAGTTCGACGAGACTTTCCTTGAGCGCGGCCGTGCCAGGCGAGATGCCGGCCTTCCCGGCCATGGCGAACGCCTGCGCCGTTTCAAGGTATTCGGCCTTCACGGCGGGCAACACCATTTCGCTTGCGATATCGCGGGCGCACGCCCCCTCGATGCGGACCTTCTTGGCGTATTCCTCAAGGAATATCTCGTGGCGGCTTTCGAGTTCGCGGCGCGTCATGACGCCGTACTTCTCGAAAAGCGCCGCATTCTCCGGCTTGGCGAGCGCCGCGAGCGCGCTGGGCGTATCGGGCGCATTGGGCAGTCCCCTGCGCGCAGCTTCCTTCGGCCAGTCGGCCTCGTAGCCGTTGCCGTTGAATACGACGCGCTTGTGGGCCTTGAGCGTCGCCTGCAATATCGACTGCAGCGCATTGTGGAACGCGGCGGTATGCTCGCCGGGCTTGGCCTTGCCGGTCGTGCCGCTCGCCTCAAGTTCGTCCGCGATGCGCTCGACAGCCTCGGCGACGATAGTGTTGAGCACTGTCATCGGACCCGAACAGCAGACGCTCGAACCAGGCGCGCGGAACTCGAATTTGTTGCCGGTGAACGCGAACGGCGAGGTGCGGTTGCGGTCCGTCGCGTCCTTCGGAATCGCCGGCAGCGTATCGACGCCGACTTTGAGCATACCCTTGGCCTCGTGCATTTCGCTCTGGGGGTTCTCGATGCGCTCCAAGACATCCGCGAGCTGGTCGCCGATGTAGATGGATATCACGGCAGGCGGCGCTTCATTCGCTCCGAGACGGTGGTCGTTGCCTGCGCCCGCGACCGAGGCGCGCAAAAGATCGGCATGCTTGTCGACAGCCTCAATAACGGCGCAGAGCATC
>ONWT01000067.1 GCA_900321575.1 uncultured Lentisphaerota bacterium
CAAAAGTAGTACTACTTATGCGCAAAAGTAGTACTATTTTTGTACAAAAGTAGTACTATTTTTGTCCATAAATAGTACTATTTTTGCGCGTGCGAACGGCTAGACTGTGCAAAGTATACGCGCACTCTTATACTCAATCTATTGGGAATCAAAGGCTACAACCACTAAACTCTACGAAAAGCCGCAAATATACCTTATTTCACCGCAATAGCGATTTCATAATTTATGAACCATAAACCATGAAATCACATATCTATTGTCCGCCAGCTTTCGCGCTCTTCCTCTTCTCGCAGAGCCTTTAGGCTGTTGGGACCGCGAAAGCGAACCTTGTTTGTAGCACCATCATCTATGTAGACATATTGACGCCAGCCATATGGTTCTGACAGTTCCGAAAAGTTCAGATATGTTCCGCCGTCCAGGCTGTAGTAAACCTTAGCATCATCTAGCTCTGAACGAGTGCGGTTCAGAAATATGCAATTCCTCAAACGAATTATGGTCTCCTTCTGCGCGATAAGCTCTGCATCAAGAATACCTGGCCCCGTTATCCAATACTCGTAGCTTGGGGACAATACAACCGGCCTGTCAAACACATTGGTCCTACTGTTGAGATTCACAATGACAGCATTGATCTCATTGGTTGCATTGCGCCATACTCGACCTGTCACCCCCACCCACCCAAAGCTATTCGTTTTCACTGTCTCTGAAACCAGCTCACCGCGCTCAATCATATTTGTGGTGATTGTCCCTACGGCAAGTCCACGCCAAACAGAAATAGGATCTTCCACAACTGGCAAAGACTGAGGTTCTTCGACAACCGCTGGAATGCTTGGTTCTTTAATTATGACTGGTGCGGCAGTTATCGCGGAGGGCGGCACTGCTGCAGACTCAAGTGTGGACACAACAATAGCCGCTGCGAGCGCACCAAGCACGAGAAACGCGAGCAGCATGTAGCGCAACCAATGGCGGTGTTTTACGGCGCGGACAAACTCGTCGGCAGACTGGTAGCGCAGAAACGGAATCGAGCTGCTGCAGCGGCGGATGATGCGCGTCCAGCAAAGCGGGGCCTTGCCGCCAAAGCATTCGTCGGCGAGCATGCCGAGGGCGTGGATATCGGCGGTAGGCGAGATTTCGCCGCCGCTGAACTGCTCGGGCGCAGCGTAGCGCGGGGTGCCGAGCCCGACGCGCTTTCCGTCCACCACCGAAAGCGTGGGCGGCATCTGGAGGCGCGACAGCGGCGAATAGCGCTTGGCGAGGCCCAAATCAATGATAACGGGAGATCCGTCAGCGCGCCGCATTATGTTCTGCGGCTTGAGGTCGCGATGGATGATTCCGCGAGCGTGAAGAGCCTTTACGCCTTCTGCGACCGACACGAGAAACTTGGCGACTGCCTTGTCTTTGCGCGGCAGTTCCATCGGCTCCAGAAGTTCCATTACGATATAAGGCCGCCCTTCTGTTTCGCCGGACCCGAGAAAGCGCGGAAACGCACTATGGCGCAAATCCGACAATATTGCGGTCTCGCGCTTGAAGCGTTCGACATGCGTCGGTTCGTTGCGCATCAGAATCTTCAACGCGCCCTGAAGCGGAAGCGACAAATGTACTGCGCGGTAGACCTCGGCGTTGCCGCCGCGTCCGAGAAACGCGACGATGCGCCAGCCCGAAAGGACGGTTCCCGTCGCGATGCTGGCGTCGCCGGCAATCGGCTCGTGTCCGTCAAGGAAGTCTTCTAAGGCGTCCTTTTTGCGCATTGGACCGAGCCTCCACCTTTTCAAGCGCCGCCACGAACTCGCGCAATCGCGACATCATGCGGTTTTTCATCTGATCGACGGCGTTTCGCGTTATGCCGAAATCCGACGCGACCGCATCGGGCTTTTCGCCGTTGACCGCCACTCGCCGGAACACCTCGCGTGTGCGCGCATGGACCGTGTCGTCCGCCAAAAGCTGGCGCAGGGCGATTTCGAAACGCGCCTTCTGCGCCGAATCGGCGTCTGGGCGCGCATCATTGCCCGCCGTTGCCTTGGCCTCTTTCGCATAGTCCTGCAGATTCGCGAGGCGGCGGTTTTCCCTTTGTATCTGGCGCAGCGCCTTGTTGCGCAGGATTCCGGTGAGATAATTGTGGAACGAACCCTTCTCTTCCGGCGAGTAGTGATAGACAGGAAAAATCTCGATAAGCGCTATCAGCGTATCCTGTATTATCTCCTCGGCCTCCAGCGACGGAAAGCGCTCTTGCATGAACGACAGCATCATGGGACGATACCGCGCCACGAACTCGCCCCATCTGGCGTGCTGAGTGTCGCACGCCAATTCATTCAGCAAGGTTGTCGATGTCTTCGGTATGTCTGCCATGGCTTCTCCTGCGGTGAAATCATCAGCGAAAGCCGAGCAGCTTGTGCAGCTGGACGGAGAGCGACCAGCCATCGAGGCGCGACAACACCGACTTGGCGGTGGCGAAGTCGATTTCTCCGCCTCGCTCGCATGGCGAAACGTAATAGTCCGAAGCCGCTATCCTTTCGCGAACCGACCTGCAAAATTCCGCCGCGGCTTCCGCGGACGCCACGACGCGCACTTCATCGGCAGATTTGAGCTTCAGCGAGTCCGGAAACTCCATCTTCGGGGAACAGGCGACATAATCGACGAACGCCAGCCAGGCAGGCTCGTTCGTGCCGTTCGTCTCTACGGCGACCCAGTAGCCGGCCTCCTTCAGGGCGGCGACGAGTTCGGGCATTCCTTCGGCGCATGTCGGCTCGCCGCCCGTGAGAATCACGCTCTTCGGCCTGAAGTTTCTTATCTCGGCGAGAAGCCCGTCGAGCGAAAGCGAGAACCTCGCCCTGACATCGGTATCGCACCACGGACACTTCAAGTTGCATCCGGCAAACCGGACGAACACGCATGGGCGGCCGGTGTTGCGTCCCTCGCCTTGGAGAGACTCGAAGACTTCCACTAGATCATACTTCATGTCCGTCCATCCAAGCCTTCAGCACCCCTACGCCGTATATCGCCGCCGTTTCGGCGCGCAATATGGTGTCGCCGAAGCTGACCGGGGTAGCGACCTTCAAAAGGGAAGCGAGTTCTTCGGGAGTGAAATCGCCCTCGGGCCCGACGAAAACCGCGAGCGTGCGATCCGAGCGGCTTGCACGGCCGGCTTCGAGCGCGGAGAGCAAGTCTTGCGGACGCTCCGGCGAGAGCGCCCCCACATAGCAATCAAGCGCGGCGACCATTTTGGCGGCCTCGGCGAAATCGACAGCAGCCATGACCTCGGGCAGCCACTTCGCGTCGCTCTGCCGCGCCGCATCCTCCGCAATGCGCGCCCATCTGGCGCGCTTCGATTCGCGCTCGGCTTGGGGAATGCGGACGATCGTCCTGTCGGATATGACGGGCACTATCCGCGTCACGCCCAGCTCGGTAGCCTTCTCGATTGTCCAATCCCAGCGGGAACCCTTGGTCACGCACGCAAACAGCACGAGGCCGCGTCCGCGGCAAGCCTCGCAGATCTCGCCCATAGGCGACAGTCCGTCGCCCGCCATGGCGTATACTCGCCAGCGCCCCTTGCCGTCGAAAAGTTCGACTTGCTCGCCTTGCTTCAGGCGCACAACTTTGAGGTGGCGGCGGGCTTCGGCGGACAGCAGAGGCCCGGACGATGACAGCGATTTTGTCTCTACAAGCAGTCTATGCATTTCGGCACATATTATACCACAAAAATTCTTGCCCCCACAAATCGCAAAAAGTGGTATAATATCCACATTCTTTGACCGCGGCGGCGAAGCGCTTCCGCGATTCGGGGAAATCGGGGACATAAGGACATGAGCGAAGTAGAGCCAAGCACAATCAAATCAGCCATCGCATACCTCCGCACCGCGATGGTGGAAGCAGAAGCGGATAGGCAGCCTGCAAGCATCGAACTGAAGTGGCATGACAGCTTGCTCGACCTGTCCATAAAACTTGATGCAATGCCGGCAAACTACGTTGCCGAAATATGCAGAAAGGCGATTCTCTTTCTCACCGCCTCTGAAGACGGCACATTGCTCGCGGAAGACGAGGCGCGCGTTTCGGTGAAATGCGACAACGACGGCACAGGCTTCGCCATTTTCGGCGATGACGGTTCGCCGCTTGTCGTGGGCGAGGATTGGAGCAGCCTCTCGACCCGCCTGCCGCGCTGCTACTAGATAGGCTTTGACATCGCCAGCGGTCCCGACGAATGGGCGTGGCATATCGCCAGGCCCAATGCGTCCGCGGCATCGTTCTGGGGCAGCTCGTCAAGGCAAAGCAGAGTCTTGACCATTCTTTGAATCTGATCCTTCTCTGCAAGGCCGTTTCCGCAAACCGCCTTCTTCATGCGGCGCGGCTCGTATTCGTAGACGTCGAGTCCGGCGTTGGCCGCGGCCGTCAGAACGGCGCCGCGGGCTTCGCCCAGCACAAGCATGGTGCCTGCGTTCTTGCCGTATATGACGGACTCGACCGAAAGCACGTCGGGCTTGTGAGTCTCGATCAGCTCGGCGATTTTGCGGTTTATCGCCAGCAGGCATTTCGTGAGCGGCAGCTTCGGCGCGTTCTTGATATTGCCGAAATCCACCGCCCTCAGCCTGTTGCCTTCGACCGAGAGAACGCCGTATCCGGTCGAGCGCAGCGAAGTGTCCACGCCGAGAATGATCATTGCAGAGCCTCTTCCTGGCCCGAAAGGAACTCGCCCGCGAGAGCGAGGCTTTCGACGGACTCCAGCCCCCCCACGGCGTCGGCCAGTTCGCTGCGCGAGATCGTATACTCCTCGCCGCCTTTGCGGTGGGTGAAGACAAGGTCGAAATCGCCTGGATAATTGAACAGAGCAAGAACCATCTTCGCTATGTCGCCCATCGGGGGCAGATCTATGTGCTTCGCGGCGAAACGGTACGACAGCGTCGTGCCGACGCCCTTCTCGCTCTTCAGCGATAGCCCCCCGTCGCACTCTTCGCATATCTGCTTCAGTATCGGTAGCCCGAGTCCGACCTTGCGTTTGTCGTGCTTTCCCGGTTCGGTGTAGAACGGGTCGAACGCGCGGCGCTGCGTCGCCTCGTCCATACCCTTGCCGTTGTCGATTATCGTCACGGCAATCGTCTCTCCGTCCTCGACAAGCGAGACGGACACATTCTTCGCGCCGGCCTCAATGGAGTTTTGGGCCGTGTCTGCGATTACGTCTGCAATACTAGCGTGCATAACACCTCTTCGGAATTCATGAAACGAGAGACTGTGCGCCATCCACAGGCACCACGCATCCGCTTGTGCGCCGCGCCGACAGAAGAAACGCGACCGCCTCGGCGACATCCTCGGGCGCGGGACGGCCAAGCGGCGTTTCGCCGGCCGGCTCTTTCACGGCGGGGGACGGCATGACGGGGCCGGGGGCGACGGCATTCACCCGGAGATTCGAACAGAACATCGCCGCGCTCTTCCTCGTCCAGTCCAGCAGCTTGCGCTTGCTTTCGCAGTAAGGTCCGCCATTCTCCGCCGCTTCGCCAAGGACGCGGCAGTCCAGTATGTTGACCACAGCCCCCACTCCCTCTTCGCGGCCGGCCATCATGACGGTAAGCTTCTTCGGCGATTCGAAATTGAGCATGCCGATCGCCGCCGCGTCGCCGGAGAATATCGACGCGTTGTTGACAAGCGCGTCCGGGGGAACGCCGCCGAGAAGCGCGCACGCATCGGCGTACAGTTTCGCGGCGCCGAGGGGAGTGGCGAGGTCGGCGACAAGATCGGCCCCCGAATCACTGCGGTGCGACGCCGTCAAGACGCGCCAGCCGTCTTCTCTCAGCCGCGCCGAAATAGCGAGCCCCAGCCTGACCGTGCCGCCTGTAACAACTACGCTTTTCATGAGACGGCTCACCCAGCCACGAGGTTTCTGAAATACGCGATCGTCTTCGCGAGGCCTTCGTTCAGGGGTATCTTCGGCTCCCAGCCGAGAAGCTCCTTGGCGAGAGTTATATCGGGCTTGCGCCGCTTGGGGTCGTCTTGCGGCATGGGCCTGTAGACGAGTTTCGACCGGCTCTCGGGCATTTGCCGCAATATCTCCTCGGCTAGCTGCTTTACCGTATATTCACCTGGATTGCCGACATTGATCACCGGCGCGCCAAGGCCGCACTTCGCGCAAAACGCGTCAACCGTTTCGAGCGGCAGCGCCATATAGCGCCGTATCGCCTCGATAAGATCGTCGCAGTACTGAAAGCTCCTCGTCTGAAGCCCGTCGCCGAAAAGCGTGATGTCGTCATTCGACAGGGCCTGCATTATGAAGTTCGAGATGACGCGTCCGTCTTTGGGGTGCATGTTCGGTCCGTACGTGTTGAATATGCGGACCATGCGCACATCTACGCCATACTCGCGGCGATAGTCCGCCGCAAGGGTTTCGGCGCAGCGCTTGCCTTCGTCGTAGCAGCTGCGTACGCCTATCGTGTTGACGTTGCCCCAATACGTCTCGACCTGCGGGTGCACGAGCGGGTCGCCGTATATCTCGCTTGTGGAAGTGTGCAGCAGCCTGGCCTTCGTCTTGAGCGCAAGATCGAGCATGTTCATCATGCCGAGAACGCTAGCCTTGAGCGTCTCGACCGGATTGTGCTGATAATGGATGGGGCTCGCGGGGCAGGCGAGATTGTATATTTCGTCGAACTGGCCCCAAAACGGCTGGGTCACATCGTGCAGGACGAAGGAGAAGCGTCTGTTTTCGAAAAGCGAAAGGATATTGTCCTTTGTGCCTGTGAAGAGATTGTCCAGAGCCGTGACTTCATAGCCCTCGTCCAGAAGGCGGCGGCAAAGATGGCTGCCGAGAAAGCCTGCCGCACCGGTCACGAGCGCTTTTTTGGGCATCTTGAGTTCCATTAGGATCGATCCTTCCTTAAATCTTCACTCCGACGATACCGTTGGAGAGTTTTGTGCGAACCATCGAATAGCGGCGCGAACCGTCTTCCGCAACGATTATCGCCGCCGCGTCGAGAAAGCGGGGCCATGTCTCGCGGGAGCGATCGGTATAGGCGCCGCGGGAGGCTAGAAACGCCGCGATGTAGAGGTCGTGCGTGGTGACGACCATCAGGCGGCTCGTGAAGCGCTCGAAGAGCCACTTCTCGAGAGCATCGGACGATTCGGCCAAATCGTTGAACCCCCTGAGCGAACCTGTATCCATGTACTTGAAGCTCTCCGGAAAGAAATTCTCCGGCGGAGTGAAGACGTGCAGAACCTCGAGTGCGTCCTTGTAATAGAAGCTCTCGTTGCCCAAGAGCCCGTCAACCGTTATCGGTACGTTCCCGAGCCCCATGCTTTCGGCGATCAGGGCGGCAGTCATTCTCGTACGCCTCAGCGGACTCGAAAAGAACTGCACGTCGCCGGCGAATTCTTTCAGCGCCTCGCCGAGAAGCCGAGCCGTGCGCTCGCCCTCCGCCGTGAGGGGCAAGGCGTCGCCGAACGTCGGGTCGGTAGGGTCCATCTTCGGACGCTCCGCGTGGCGAACCTGCAAAATGACGCGAGATCCGCGGCGAAGTTCCGCCGACAGATCCCCAAGCGTCATTTCGGTATTGGCCACGTCAGCCCTTACTCCGCTTTTCTTTTGCGGACGACGATCGTCCTGTTGGATCGGCTGCTGCCGATACGGCTCCAGTCCTTGAGCATTCCGCTGTAGTCGGGCGAAATGACGGTCTGGTTTCTGGGCGCTCTCGTGCGCGATACGGTGACGACCAGGCGGCCGTTCCCGTCGTAATCGTACGAAACGTTGTTGCCGTACCAGACGGTATTGTAGTCGAAGATGCTGCGGAAGGCATACGCCTTGGGCAGATGCTCTATCTCGGTGTAGCCCTCGGGGAAGGTCACGGAATAGGTGACCGTCTCGCCTTCTTTCGCATCGAGGCACATCGGCGTTTCGCGCACCACGCCCGTAAGCGGGAAGAGCGGCGCGTAGAAGTCGGGCAGCGCAATCGTCATCATATCGCCTTCGACGGTCGCGAACGAGGGCACGTTGCACGAATACGAGCGCACCGCCGGATAGCTCGCCGTGTCCGTCACGAGTTCGCTGGTAGACTTCGCCGCGTGGGAGATTCCGCCAAGAAGCTCCTGCAGATGTCTGCTGCGGTCTTCGGGCAGCATTTCCTCGTATTTTTTGCGGAAGCTGCCTACTGAAAGGCCCCAAAGCTTAGACTCGACATTGAATTCAACGGACCCGTCTTCAGAAACATCGAGCTTTATGTCGTTGGTGGCATATCCGTCGAACGTGTCGGACGTGTTGGTGACGACCTCGAAAGCCTCCGTTTCGGGATCGAAATAGTGCGACCCTGCATACCCCGAAGCGCCGATCGGCGAATACTCGTTCTCGGTGCCGATGAAGTAGGTCGTCGTTTCGCGCCCGAAAGGCAGCAGACCGAAGAGCCAGCCGCCCTTCGTTTCGCGCACACGGCAAAGCGGAGTCGCAAATCCGCGCACGTTCGGGAAGCGCGTCATGTCCCAGTCTCTGATGGCGGCGTCGAGCGCACCGTCGGACGACGAGAAGACGATATCGGCCTCATACCCCGCACCGCGCATCAGCGCGCACATAGTGCGTATGAAGTCGAGCTGCGCCGCATAGCGCTCTTCGACGACCACCTTGGGGTCAGTCAACTGGCGCTCGATCGGCACTTCGTAGAGCGAAGGCCCTGCGATACGCACGTGCTTCACCATCCAATCGCGTATTTCGGCTATTGTCCTGTTCGGCCCCTTGAGCGGCTTCACATCGGCGGCAAGACGCAATTTGGCCGCAATATTGTGGAACGAGTTGGAGCTGGCGATCCACTGGTCGCGCCAGAAATCGCCGGGCGCGGCCATCGGCTCGGACTTCAGGACTCTGGGATTGATCACCGTGCGCGAGATGTCGTTGATTCTGACCGTGTACTCGTCGGTAGGCTCGTACACGTCGAACGCCCACTTGCCGTAGTACGGGGCAGGCGCGTCCTTGACCGACTTGGCGATCACATATGATATCACGCTGCCGATTTCGACCGAGGGCAGATTCGCGACCATCTGCTTCGACGCCGGATAGCGCGGCGCGCTCGACGCCCAGCCGCAATCCATCACATTGATTTCCTGCGGCGAGAGCATCGACACCTTGCCGTCGGCGTTGGAGACCACGGCGGAGACGATCTCGACGTTCTCCCACGTGGGATTGTAGAGGAACGAAAGCTCGGAGGAGTTCTTCTTGCCGTCATACGTAAGAATCTCCTTCACGACGGTGTTCGTGGTGACCCAGTTGCTGTCGCCGTCGACATCGGTCTCGCTCCTGTACAGGCGGAAGTGCACATTCGCGTTGCCCAGGCGGTTCTTGCCGAAAACGGGGCGCTGGCGTTCGGCGGACTCGACGTCTTTTATCGCCTCGCGGAGTCTCGCATACTCCTCGGGAGAGAACTCCACTGAATTGATCGCGACTCTGCGCTGAACGGTCAAAACCCCGTCTTCGACGCGGAAGGTTCTCGAATAATCGTACTTGCCGCTCACAAAACGGTCCTCCGGCAACGACAGCGCTTCGCCGAGGCTCTCGCCCAAATTCAGGCGCAGCGTCTCCACCGCCGAAGCGGTCGAGCTTATCACAAGCGGATATTTGCGCGACTCGAGCGAAGTTTTGCCGTCCAAAAGCCACTCCGTGGACCCGAGCGAAGGCGTCATGAGCGGCGGCGTAAGCTCGTCGCGGTTCTCTCCGCGCAGAACCGCCTCGGGCAGACGCGAAAGCAGCTTGACCTTCAACTGGCTCTCCGTGTCGCGGAGATCTTCGGGATATATGTCGCACTGCATCAATTCCGCGCCGGGGAAGCGCGCCTTCAATATCGACTCGAAGACTTTTCTGCGGGCTTCGGGCTTGCGGCGGAGAAGCACCTGGCGGAACGCATTGTCGTTGGAGCCGTTGAATGTCATGGTCTGGTTGAGCATTATGACGCCTTCGGGCGAAAGCGTGCCCGAAGCCTCGACTATCAGCGAGTTGTTGTCGGCGGGCGCCACGGGCGAAGTCCTGAGCGTCTCGCCGTCAGGGCGGGCCACCATATAGGAGCAGTTGCTGAGATAGGACGGCATCAAGTCGCGGCTGGACTCGTCGGTAGGATCCATCAATATGTACTTGCCGTCGGTCTGGTCGTCCGTGCCAGGCGTCTCGACGTAGTCGGGATTCGCCATCGCCACGATCGCGTGGTTGAAGTATGGCGAAGGCACGTCGGGATCTTTCTTCTCGCCGGCCTGGATCAGCACGGGATACGCCTCGTAACCGGCGATACGGAGCATCGCAACGAGCAGGGCCGCCTTGTCGCGGCACACGCCATAGCGGTTGCCGAATGTGATGTCCACATCATGCGGCGCGTAGCCGGGCGAGGTGTCTTCCATCGTAAGGCCCATGTAGCGGACTTCCTGCGCGACCCACTTGTAGATCGCGCGGACGCGCTCGTGGACGGCGTCTTCCGGGATGCCTTCGACGATCTCGGCCACCTTGCGGACGATCGCGTCGTTCACCTTTTCGAGGTGGGGCAGGCAAAGGCGCCAATACCACTCGGACAGCTGCTGCCAGCTCTCGACGGTCGAGACCTGCACATTCTGCACAAGCATGTAGAACGGCGGCGAGTCGGGCTCGCTGAAAGCCTGTGCCGAATCGACGACGCGCCACGTATAGACGATCTTGCCGTCGTCGCGCTCCTCCCTGGTCTCGGAGATGTTGCCGAGCGGATTGCGTATCACGATCTTCTTGAGAGGCAGCTCCTTGGGCGCAATCACGCGAAACGTCGAGTCGAGCATCGGGCACTGCCACTCCAGAACCGACAAATCGGCCCACTGCCCCTCGATGCGCGACTTGAAGGAGGTGCGCTCGTATATGTAGTGTATCGTCTCGCCCACCTTGAGCCCAGGCACGTTGCACTCCACGACGCGGTGCATGGGGTCGTATATGTTCTGATCCATGCTCGAATTGTCGGTGGAGTCTTTCGTCGTGGAAGAAATGTCGACGACCCTCTCGACGCCGTTCGTGTCGAAGATCGAAACCGAAAC
Organism: uncultured Lentisphaerota bacterium; assembly: GCA_900321575.1. Taxonomy (GTDB): domain Bacteria; phylum Verrucomicrobiota; class Kiritimatiellia; order RFP12; family UBA1067; genus UBA1067. Next base: position 10,993 of record ONWT01000067.1, read on the forward strand.
TATCCTCGCCGCGCTGTAGCGCGAGCTGTATCTCATCGAGATCTCGCTCTCGTCGCGGCGCCCCTTGTCGGTGAGCACCTTTACCCACTCTTCCGCGCGGTCTACATAGGTGCCGTCGAGATTGTACGTAACCTCGCGAACACTCTTCTTTAAAACAGCATCGGCGTCGGGATACTTTTCATGCGTTATGCCGTCATCTGCGAATAGCGCAAAACCGCCCAGCGCAACCGCGCACAGAAGAGTCATCGTGTGATTCATTTCGCTTGCTCCATTTACACTGTAATGATAGGTAGTATCCGATAAAGGTTTGAGTTTATATTATACCAAAATTTTCGTTTGCGTGCTTGCGCCTAAAACCCCCTCGCGGGGCGCGGATTGTCCGGCGCTCCTTCCTGTCCCAGATAGGGACAGCAACTGTGACAGTTTGTCGCTTCCATGCCCGATTTGCACGCCTTGTTGCGCTTGGCACGCCCTTTGCTCCATACATTGCGTTGGTTCAAACGAAAGGAGAAAAACGATGAACACATTAATGAATATTGATCCATGGAGCTTTCTGGATGACCTTATCGGTACGCCGAGCCGTACCTTCAAGGCTGTTAGGGCGCGCGTAGCTGGCAGATTCCCGCCGGTCAATGTGCTGTTGGACGACAACGCAGTCATAATCGACCTCGAACTGCCAGGCAAGACGGCGAAAGACATCGACTTGACGCTCGAAGCCCAGGCTGTCGTGGTGGCCGACAAGCCCACCGTTACGACAGACGCCGAGACCGGCAAGCCCGTTGAGGCGAATCCCGCATGGTCGCGCAGACTGGAGCTGCCGTTCCGCGTAAACGCCGACAAGGCCAACGCGAAGTTCACGAACGGAATACTCCGCATCGAACTGCCTAAGGCCGATGCACCCGGAGTGCGTCGCATAGCCATCGAAGGCTGAAGCGTCCAGACAAATGACAAATTAAACGAAAGGAGATTTACAATGAATACCGAAGAAAAATTCACGGTTCCTGCGGCGACTCTGATCGAGAAGCCCGAGGAATACGAGCTCAAGGTTGAAGTGCCCGGCGTAGGCAAGGAGGACGCCGAGCTTCATATGGACGGTCGTACGCTCACGTTGAAGACCCATGCGAAATATCAGCACCCTGCAGGATTTCGCCCGGTCGCGACGGAATTCGAGCGCACCAACTACGCGATGAGCGTGGATATGCCCGAAATGGCCGATGTAACGACTCTGTCGGCGAAGCTCGAGAACGGCGTTCTTGCGGTGACAGTCAAGAAACGTCCCGAGACCCAGGCGAGAAAGATCGACATCCTCTGATGCCGATTCGGTCTGCAGCCGATTCACAGGCGGGCGCGGTTTACGAAATAGACCGCGCCCACCATGCACAATAGGGCCCAAAGATAGTCCCAGCGCCACTTTTCGCCCATGAATACGATCATGAACGGCACGAATACGCAAACCGTGACCACCTCTTGTATTATCTTGAGCTGTGCGACATTGAGCCCTGAAGCCGTTCCAAGCCTGTTCGCCGGCACCGCGATGAGATACTCTACGAGCGCTATGAGCCAGCTTACGAGTATTATCGCCACCAGCGGCCAATTGGACGCGCCCGGCTTTTGAAGCCGGAGGTGCCAATACCAGGCGAATGTCATGAAGAGATTGCTCGCCACGAGCATCGCTATTGTGGCGACTACACCCAAAGGTCTTGAAAGCTCGCCCATTTCGCCCGTCCTCAATTCTGGTCCGGCGATACCGCTGGCGCTGGGGGCAGACGGCCGTTCTCGAGAAGATCCTTGACGATCATCCTCACTTCGCTGTCGAAATCGCCCTTGACTATCCACCTCAGATAGCTGGGTTCGTTTATAAGAAGCTTTTTGAGTCCCTCGCCCTTTTTCTTGCCGAAATTGACGCACAACTCGCCGTTTCGCCAACGGAGCATTCCGTTTCTGTCCGCATTCAGCGGGTCGTGCGGCACAAGATATTCATCCATGGCGGGCACGTCTTTGGGCAGTGCGTCATATTTCTCCATCTGCTTGCACAGCACGTCGAGCGTGGCTTGCGCATCGGCCTCGGCCCCATGCGCGCCTTCGTGGTCGCGTCCGCAATAGAACCTCACGGCCGCCGAGAGATCGCGTGGCTCCATTCTGTGGTATATGCGCTGCACATCGACATGCTTTCTGGCCGAGGAAGCGAAATTCATCCCCACGCGCGCGAACTCCTCTTCGAGGCACGGCGCGTCGAAGCGGTCCGCATTGAAGCCGCACAAATCGCAATCGCGGAAGAATTCGAATATCTCTTCGGCTTTGTCGGCGAATGTCGGGCATTGCGCGACTATTTCGTCGGATATTCCGTGAATCGCCGTCGTCTCGGGCGGAATCGGCACGGTCGGGTTCAACAGCCAGCATTTGCGATCTTCGGAGCCGTCGGGCCTGACTTTTATCGCGGCCAGCTCGATTATGCGGTCTTTGCGCGGAGAGGTCCCCGTGGATTCGATGTCGAATACGATCAGAGGTCGTTCAAGTTTCAGATTGAGCATAGCAGATCATTTCTGTAAAGTGCGCGAATCGCGTCGCAATCCAGAGTGTGGCCTGCGCGGTAGCTGACCACCGTGCCGGCGAAGCGGTGCGAACCTGTGAGCGAAATCGCGGCCATGAGGTCCAGCGTGGCGCGGTGCCAGACCGGTTCAAGGAATTTGTCGCCGACCTTGAAGCGCGGCTCCGTGTAGAACCGCTTGCCGTGTATGAGAATATTGCGGTCGTTGTAGCCCCAGTTTCTGGTCGCCGCGAACAGCTTGCCCACGGTCTTGGCCATGATATACTGGTGTCGGGTCGCGTTTGTCCTCGCGAGCGCCGCATAGCGGAACGTCTCGGGCGTCACGTCGAAGAGCACTCTCTGCTGACCGATGATGGTGTTCCACGTTATCGCACAGTCTATGCGCAAGCGCCTGTCGCCGTTCTCGGCCGGCAGAAACAGCAGAAAATCGCCGCGCTTGCCGCCGAAAGCCACAGGTTCCTTTACCGTCACGAATGTGGCGTCTTCGTCCTTTTCGACAATCTTCGCGTGCTCTATCGCCTTGACGAGCGGCAGCGACGACTGGTCGAACAGGGGCGGATCGCCGCTGTTGACCTTGAGAAGAACGTCGTCCACGCCCATGCCGCACTTGAGTGCGACGATATGCTCAACCATTCGCAGGTAGTTGTGGGGCGAGCCGGACCGCATAACCAGATTCTGCGCGCTCGTCCAGAGGTTCGAAATGTCCATCTGAGTGTCGAGCTGTTCGGGCAGATCCATGCGGCGAATCCACCATCCCGGCCGCGCACTCGGCGCGAACGTGATCGTCTGCTTTTCGCTACCCTTGAACGTGCCCACGCCCGCCACCGACGATTCGCCCGCAAGGGTGCGCCGCTTCAGCGGGTACGGGTATTCGGTCCCCTCCGAAAGCCGCGTCTCGTCTATCGGCTGGCGCACAAAACGCTCGTAGGCGGCGGCGATCGAGGCGGAACTGCCGAAAACTATTCTGCCGATGTTGTAGTCAGGAGTGTTTTCCATATCTGTAGTTCTCCTTGTCTTTTCGTCTTGTCATCTGCGCATAAGCGTAGCACTTGTGTGGTAGCCGTGTCGCGTAAGCAGCAGTATCCACACGCTTTCCGTCTCTTCGTGGCTGATTATGGACCCTATCTCGTAGGCCCCTTCGCGCTGGACTATTCTGGTAAGCTCGTCGATATTGTTCTGCAAAGTCAGCGTATCCTTGAAAATGCACGACGAAACCTTGTTCACGCCGTCCGGATTGCCGCAGAAAATCGGTATGAAGTCGAAAAGATACCACCCCACGTTTTCGATGTCCACGGTCAAGAGGTGGTCCCTGTCGCCGTCTCCGGCGACCCCGTCGGGCGTGTGCGAAACTTCGCTTGTCATGCACCCGGCCAACGCCAGTGCGCAAACCATAGCGGCAAATATCTTCATTCTCCCGCCTCCTCTCCGGCCTCGGGCTCTTCTTCATCCTTGACGTACAGCGCCGAAATCTGCGTTTGGTGGTGGCAGATTATGTAAGGTATGGACGCGCCTTGCGTGCCCGGAAACTGCATAAGCGTGACGTTGTTGTTTATGGCGTTCATCTGCACTATTCTCTCGCCGCGCTGTTCCGCCCTTCTCACGATAGCCTTCTGCACGTACTCCATGCTGACTTCGTCCCTGAAGAACGTCCATGGAAACCACGACGCGGTGTTCGCGTTGCCGCATATCAGCGGTATCTTGTCGAAAAGGAACAGCCCGTCGTTCTCGACCAATATGTGCCCGACGAGAGTCTTGTCCTTCTCGGCGGCGAGCTTGCACTGCGAGAAATCTGGCGAGCTCGCCACGTGCACCGAATAGCACCCGGCGAACAGCGTCGCCGCAAGCGCGGACATCGCCATTTTCACTATTTTCATGTCGGTCATTCTACCATATCCTCCATCTCTGCGCAACAGCCCCCTCTATTCTCCCGTGCCGTCGAGCGTATCCCAATCGACGGAACCTTCGAAAACCCTCTTTACGGGACCCGTGAGCGAAATGTCGCCGAACTCCTCGCCGTCGAACGAACCGTCCACCACGAGCTCGAAGCCTTTGGACGTCTTTACGTGCACCGGAAACTCCAGCCCGTAGTCCTTCACCCCTATGACCGCGCTCGCCACGGCCCCCGTGCCGCAAGCGCCCGACTCGGCCTCAACCCCGCGTTCGTACGTTCTCATCGCGACTTTGTTGGGGTGGCGGTAGACGACGAAATCCACATTGGTCCCCTCCGGCCTGAAGCGCTCGCTGAGCCTTATGCGCCGCCCCTCGCCGTCCACATCGGTCTTGGCCAGATTCTCGACCGGCACGATGCAGTGCGGCACGCCCGCGACCACGTAATTCTCGGCGAAATCCTTCGGCGCGGGCATCGCTATACGGACCAGGTTCGCGTCCAGAATCTCTGCCTCGACGTCGCCGGCCGCTGTCTCGAAGCGCATCTTGTCCGCCTTGGCCGCGCCGATTTCCCTCGCGAAAGCCGCGACGCACCTCGCGCCGTTGCCGCATAGCTCCGCCTCGGACGCGTCGGGATTGAAGAAGCGCATCCTGAAGTCGGCCCTTTCGGACTTCTGCACCAGTATGATGCCCTCGCACCCTACGCCGAGCCTTCGCGTGGCCATCGCCGCTACGCGCATGTAGTCGCCTAACGGAAACTCCCCGTCGCGGTCGTCCACGAGTATGAAGTCGTTGCCGGCTCCGTGCATCTTCACAAACGATATCTTCTTCATGCGCCCCCCTCAAAACCAGATCTTCACGGGCACTTCCGCGCCGCCGGTCATCCGCACGAGATCGGACAGTATCAAGAACGATTCTTCGAGCACCACGTCGTCCTTCCTGCCCTTGTTGCGGCGGCGGCGCGAAACGCTCTCTTCCTTCTCTTCGTCATCCTCTTCGCCGAATTCCCTGAGTTCGCGGTCAGACCTCATCATCGCCGTGCGCGCTTCTTTCTCCAGCGGCACATACTCCCTCTCGCTCAAGGCGCGCATGCCTTCGACGTTCTCCTTATGCTTGATGTAGCGCACGTTTTCGGCGAGTCTCGCGTCGGACCTCGCCTTCAGCGCGCCCACATACGTGCCGAGGTTCCAGCTAGGCGCGTAGTCGGCAGGCAGAATCCGCGTGAAAGGCAGCGCATTCGGCAGCTTGTCCTCGCCTATGTCGAGCGAATCGAGCAGCGAGGGCAGCCGTATGTCGGCCGCCACGCCTTCTATCTGGGTGGAACGTCCGTTGATTCTGTAGAACCTCGCCGTGGTTATCTTCGTCGAACCGTACTTGTCGGGCCCCATGCCAAGGACGGACTGCACGGTACCCTTGCCGTGGGTGCGGCTGTCGCCGATCACCACCGCCCTGCCGACATCCTGCAGATGGCCCGCCACGATTTCGCTCGCGCTCGCGCTGGCCCTGTCGGTCAGCACCACCACCGGCTTGCGGAACGCCACGGGATTCCCCGGAGGTATCGGCAGCGTCACCACAGTGCGCGTATCGCGTATCTGCACTACTGGACCCTCCGAGACGAACAGCGACGACAGCATCACAGCCTCCCTGAGCGAACCGCCCCCGTTGCCGCGCAGGTCGAGCACAAGCCCTTCCACGCCCTCGGCGTTGAAGTCCGCAATGTAGCGGTTTACGTCCATCGCGCAGCTGCGAAAGCTCGGGTCGCCGAACTGCTTGTCCATCGATTCGTAGAAGCTCGGCAGGAATATGTAGCCCATCTTGCGCTCGACGCCGTCCAGCGTGACGCGCTCGACGCGTCCAGTCGCCGCCTGGTCTTCGAGGTTTATCTCGTCGCGCACGAGTTCGATCAGCTTGCGTGTCGCGCCCGAGGGGTCGCTTCTCGGAATTATCTCGAGCGTGACTCGCGTCCCCTTCGGCCCGCGTATCTTCTTTATGCTCTTTTTCATCGGCTGCCAGAGAATGTCCTCGAGCTCTCCGTCGCCCTGCCTGACGCCGACGATCTTGTCGCCGCGCTTGATTCTGCCGTCGAGATCTATCGGCCCGCCGGGCATGATTTCGTCGATCTTGAGCGCGCCGTCGTCGAACCCGAGAACCGCGCCGACTCCGCAAAGCGTGAGGTTCATGTCCATGTCGAAGTCTTCCTTCGAGGCGGGGCTCATGTAGTCCGTGTGCGGATCGTACGCCCTCGCGACGCAATCGAGGTAGTTCTGCAATATCGCCTCTTCGTCAGGCTCCAGCATGACGGTGGCGTATTGGCGGTATTTCTTTATCAGATTCTCCTCGGGCGTGAGGTTTTTCGCGTCGTCTTCCGCGCCGTCGTCCTTCTCCGCGTCAGGCTCTTCGCCGTCTTCCTCCCTAGCCCCGGCCGCCTTTTTCGCCGCCGCCTTTTCGGCGTCGAGCTCTTTTGTGACGATCTGCACCAAGACCTCGTTTTTCACGCGCTTGCGCCACAAATCTTCGGCCTCTTCCTTCGTCTCGGGCCACGGCGCGTCTTTGCGCTTTATGCGGTATGTCTCGTCCTCCGAGAAATTCCACTCGCCTTTCGCGAGCAGGTTGGTGGCGAAATCCATTCTCTGCCTGAATCTCTCGACGAACAGGTTGTAGAGGTCGAACCCGAAGCTGATGTCGCCCGCCTTGAGTTCGTCGTCAATCCTGAACTCGTGAGCGGCGAGCGCGTCGAGGTCGCTTTTGAGGAATATCGAGTGGTCCACATCGTAAAACGTCACGATATTCGTCCACGCCCTCTGCGATATCGTATCATCCAGCCTCTGCTGCAGCACATGGTATTTCGGCAGCATGTTCGCTAGCCTCATGCCGATTTTGCCGTAGTAGCGCGGCGGCTTGGGCAGGGTTGTCGCCGCAGGCTTCGTCTCTTGGGCGACCGCGACCGCGGCGACTGCGTTCGTCTCGGCGGGCACCGCCTCCGTCTCGGCCTCTTTCGGCTGCGGTTCGGCCGCCGCCTCCGCCTGGGGCGCCGCTGCGGGCTCTTCCGCAATCGTCGCCGCCCCGTCCGTGGCCGGCTGGCAACTGCAGTTGCATCCCCATATAAGCGCGCCGATCGCGGCGAGCATCGCCAGAAGCGCGACCGTCCGCTTGAATTTGCCGTTGCTTTCGGTACTCATGAATTGCTCTCCATTAAACTTACAAGCCTATCCAGTTCGGCTGGAGGAATTATCACGCGGTCTGTTTCGAAACTCTTGCGGATATCGCACGAATTCATTATCACCGCGCCTTGTATCTCGGCGATTTTCGCCGAGAAAGTGTCGCTCGCGAACGCCAGTATGGGCGTCACGCCGCCCTTCCAGCCGGCCTTGGCCAGCGTCTCTTTCACGAGCGCCGCCTCGCGCAAAACCTGCGACAGCGGCGAGTGCGAAGGCAACTGCCCGTCTATGAGGATGTGCCCGTCTTCTATCGTCACCGGCCCGCGCCAATACTTCGTCTCTATCGCGAACACCCCTGCAGGTCCCGCGACTACGTGGTCCACATGCACTCCTCCCGCCACGAAATCATTGAAAACATGGTAGCTGTCGGGCAGATTCTTGAGTATTCCCGCAACCCTCTCTTCGCCCCTCGCGCCCTTGAAATAGCGCTCGACATGGCGCACCCCCTTGTAGATGCTCCAGCCGATCCACGCGACGGCCAGCGCCAGCAGCATCGCCCCTATCGCGACGCTCGCCACCACAAGCACCGCAAGCGCAAACCCCGCCGCGAATATTCCGCAAAAGAGCGGCCAAAGCCCCATTACCGTGCCTTTGACCCTCGCCCATTCTCCCGCGACTCCATGCAATTTCGCCACGTCAGTTCCTCCCTGCAACAGCCTTCTTTATCTTTTCCGCGATGCTGGCGGCGTCCAGCGAATACTTGATCTCCAGCTCGGACTGCGTGCCGTGCGGGACGAATTCGTCCGGCCAGCCGAACTTCAGATCGGCGCCGATCTCCTCGCCGAACCCGCCCGCGATGGACCCGTTCTCCAGGCTCGCGATCAGCATGCCCGCCTCGCGCTGCTTTTGGAGCCTCGCGCAGTCGAACGGCTTTATGTATCTCGCGTGCACCACTTCGCAGCCGCCTACCATGCGCGCGACCTCGTTCGCCTTCCCCAGCCAGTCGCCAGTGCACCATATCGCGACGCGCGCCTTTTCGCCTTCTGAGGACAATGCCTCCACCTTCTTTGGCGCCGCGCCTCGCGGATAGCGTATCACTGTCGGGCCGTTCCTTCCCAGCGCCTCCCTTAGCAGCGCCTCCAGATCGGCTTCGTCCTTCGGCTGGCATATCGTGAGGTTCGGCAGACACCTCAGCATCGCCATGTCGAACACTCCCTGGTGCGTCGCGCCGTCAGCCCCGACGACCCCCGCGCGGTCTACGCATATCACGACAGGCTGGTTCGTCAGGCACACGTCGTGCATCACCTGATCGACCGCCCTTTGCAGAAATGTCGAATAAATTGCGACCACCGGCCTCATTCCCCCGGCCGCCAGCCCCGCCGCGAAGGCGACCATGTGCTCCTCGGCTATGCCGACATCGAAGAATCTTTCGGGGAACTTCTCCGCAAAGCCCATCAGCCCCGTGCCGTCTTTCATCGCGGCCGTGAGCGCCACTACGCGCTCGTCCTCCTTCGCGATTTTGCAGAGCGCCTCGCCGAAAACGTCCGACCAGCCGCGCTTGGCGGACCCTAGCCGCTCTTCGCCTTCTTTCGGAAACAGCTCGAAAGGCCCCACTCCGTGCCACTTTGTCGGATTCTTCTCCGCGGGTGCATACCCGTGGCCCTTCTTCGTGACCACATGCACAAGCACGCTCCGCTTGTCTTCTTTCGCCACCAGAAAAGCCTCTTTCAGCGCCTCGATGTCGTGTCCGTCCACAGGGCCGATATATCTCAGCCCGAACTGTTCAAAGAAGGCGTTGCCCAGGACCAGCGACTTCAGCCGCCTCTCGATGCTGTGGTAGAGCCCCCTCAAAAACGTCAGCTTCAGCGCGTGGCCCGCCTTTTCGGCGGCAGACTTTACGCGGTTGTACCTCACCCCCGTGATGAGCCGCCCGAGAAGCCGCGCAAAGCTGCCCGTCGGCCTGGAAATGCTCATCTCGTTGTCGTTCAAGACCACGATCAGCTTCTTCGTCGCCGCCGCGCAGTTGTTCAGCGCCTCGAAACTGACGCCGTTCGCCATCGCCGCGTCGCCTATGACCGCGACCACGTTCTCGTCGGTGCCTTTCCTGTCCCGCGCCGCCGCGAACCCCGCCGCAACCGAAAGCGCAACGCCCGCATGGCCCGCCACGGCCGCGTCGGCCGCAGATTCCGCCGGATTCGGAAACCCCGACACCCCTCCGAGCTTTCTCAGCGTGTCGAACCTGTCGTTGCGCCCGGTGAGCATCTTCCACGCGTATGCCTGGTGGCCGACATCCCAAACGATGCGGTCTTTCGCCGGCTCGAACACCTCCGCCAGCGCCATGGCCACTTCGACCGCGCCGAGCGACGAGGCCAGGTGCCCTCCGTTTTTGGAGACCACCTCAAGCATCCTGTTGCGGATCTTCGCCGGATTATCTAACGTCTTGTCCATTCTTTCGCTTCAGAACCAGTAGCGGCGTGGCATGCTGGCCGAAATCATCCTCCGTGAAAACCTTGTTGTATCTGCGCTTGAGCAGCGTCCAGAACCATATCTGCCGCTCCATCGGCGTCTCGCTACCCTTGGGCGCGGTTATCGCGAAGGTATAACCGCTCAGCGCCGCTATCTCGCAGGGCGCGCTTTCCAGAAGCGCCTCCATGCCCGCATCGTCCAGTAGAACCCTCTCCGCCCCCTCGTAGGGCAGCTTGTCGCCCCAATACGAGAACGGACCCATCGCCAGCTGTATCGGCACTCTCCGGTTCGTCTCTATCGCGAGGTAGAGGTCTTGGGTCAGCAGGCTCTTGCCTCCGGGGTCGAGCGACTCTATGTCTTTGGCGACTTCCCTGAGCTGCTGTATTTCGCTATTTTGCCGCTTTAAAGTCCAGAATCTGTCGTGTCCGTTGGTCGTCCAGCTCTCCAGAAGCGGCGAACCGAACGAACCCGCCCATGCGAGCCCGAGAGCAATCAGCGCGGGCGCAAGGCGGCATTTCACGACCTCGATCTCGCTCGCCGCCACTGCCGCTGCTATCGCGGCGAGCCCCATTACCGGCACTTGGTAGTCTTCATACGGAAACGGCGCCGCCATCTGTACCGCGAACACCGCCGCGAAACACGCTAGCGCCAGCCCCGCGCCGCGCTGCATTCTGCCGCACCCAAGCCCCAGCCCGAGCATGACGAACACGGGCGCGTACCACCTTACCAGCCTGCTCACCGACCCCGCCGCCACCATCGCGTCGAAGCCTTCGCGGGACGCATGGTAGTCGAGCGCCGCGAAGAATCCCGCCCTGGCCGGCGCGTCCAACAGCACGGGACCGAACACCAGCGCGCACCCTGCCGCAGCGCCGAGGCAGAAATAGAGCCACCCACGCCGCCCGCCCCTCGCGGCGAGCCAGACAAACGCCACCACGCAGAGCGCCCCCAGACTGAAGCGCGTACCCGCGGCGAATGCGAAACACAACCCCGCGCCCGCGAGACACCACCGCCCGCCGAACGTCAGCAGATAGAAGCCGACCGCGACGAAAAGCCCGGCGAGCGCGTATGTCTTCGGTATCGCCATATAATAGAGGTGGTAGAGATTGCCGCCCAAGAGAAGCGCGACCACCGTCGCCGCGAGAGCGCGCTTGCCATGAGCGGCGAGCCGCCCCGCCGTGGCGGACGCAAACAGTATGCCAATTGCGCCCAGCGCAAGCGTGAATATTCTAGCGCCCAACAGACCCCAATTGCGCCAGATACTGGAGAATACGGAATACACAATCGGCATCACCGGCCCTTGCGTATAGAAGAAATCGCGGTACGGCAAATACCCCTCGCCCACCAGGTTCGCGGCATACAGATACCAGCCCTCGTCCTGGTTCAGACCGCCGAACCAAACCGCGGCGCAAGCAAGAACGGCGAACGCGAACGCCGCCAACCCTATATACCACTTCATTGTTGTGGTATTATACCAAATTTTCCACCCGCTGTCTCGCCACCACCGCCGAGCGGGGGTTCGGGGGCGGCAGCCCCCGTCCGTTCCGCCCCGCCTACTAGACATCTTTCGCCTCTCGGTATATCATATCAGCCAAGAAAGGATAATCACTTATGGCCAAAATCATGCCCACAATCCAGATGGTTCTCGAAAAATACCCCAAAATCGCCGCCGTCGAACGCCTGCGAATGGGCAGACCTGGCGCGAAAACCGTCCGCAACGCCCTCGTGAACGTCAAACGCCTCTGCCAAATGGCCCAAATCTCCTTCGACGAACCCTACTCTTCGCTCACCTGCAAACGCCTCACCAGAGTGCTCGATTTCGCCGGCCGCGAGGGACTCCAACCCATCACGATCTGGAGCTACATGACCTCGCTCAAATGCATGTTCGCCCGCTGGACCCTCCCCTACTACGCCGACTTCAAGTGGCAAATCCCGTCCGTCGAGCTCCCCTCCTACAACCGCTTGCCGCCGCGATACGTCCGCCCCGACAATGCCGTTCTCGCAAAAGTCAAGGCTTGGTACAACGCCCTCGAACACAGCCCCGACGCACGCGAATGGGTCGCCGCCACCCTTATGCTCGAGTTCGCCATGCGAAACGGCGATGTTGGCGCCTTGCGCTGGGCCGATTTCCGCGACCGCGAGGGACAAATCACCCTCTGCTACACGCCCCACAAAACCTCGCTCACCTCGGGTCGCCGCGTCGCTTGGCCGGTCCATCACGACATATGGACGCGCCTTTGCGTCTACCGCGAAACCTGCCACGAACAGTATTTGCGGCGCGGCAAGCCCCGAAAAGAAGCCTGGCATTCCGCTCTCGTCGTGCCATGCGCGAAGGACGTCTTCGACCGGCTAAATGCCGATTTGCGCACAAAAAAGATATTTTCCGGTAGCAAAGCCTGCTACGAGCTGCGGAAAATCTGCGTCGATCACGTCTATCAGAAGTTCGGCGCCGAGATGGCTTCAAGCATCAGCGGGGACGACATCCGCACCATGATGCGCTACTACGCCGACCCGAGCCAGCCCAACATCGGCGACACCCGCATCATCGACCTGATCTGACACCCTCCATAATCAGCCAGGGTTCAGCCGCGCCAAGCGGGGGTTCGGGGGCGGCTGCCCCCGTCCCTTCCGTCCCCATTACCCGACCATCAGCGACTTCTGAGAAGTCTACCGCGCCAGACTTTCAAGTCTACCGCGCCTAACTGACAAGTCTACCACGCCAGACTGACAAGTCTACCGCGCCTAACTTCCCAGTCTACCGCGCCTAACTTTCAAGTCTACCGCGCCTAACTTCCCAGTCTACCGCGCCAGACTTCCCACAAGTCGCTGGAGACGGTCTCACCACTCCAAAATCCCCTTCCGGTTCACAGCGCCACTGTGGCGATGGCTGCTGATATCGTCAGCTCCGACATTGTCGGCTATCAGACACAAGAAGAGGGAACAGGATTTCAGTTTATTGCAACACCGTTTACTATGACGGATGGCGGTGAGGATTTCTTGCTCGCAGATTTCAAGACCAACTGTGATGAAACAGGCACCGAATCAACTGGTTGGGAGGAGAAGGTAGATGCTATTGTCGTTCTTGACGACACTGGTTCGTATGTGCGCCGGTTGGTTTATGTCCCAGAATGGTACGCTGAGGGAGAAGAGTATACTAAGGGTTGGTATGACTCTGATGAGGCAGACGACGATTCCTATACTACCCCGTACGACAACACTTTTGAAATGCCCTTTGGTTATGGTGTCCAGATTTCTATCTCAGGCAATCGTGGCCAAAGTGTGACATACTCTGGTAAAGTTAAGGAAACGCCTACTATATTGGATCTTCCTCAAGGCTTTTCTATAGTCGGCAACTGCGCATGCAAGGATTTGCAGTTGAGCAATCTGTTGACCAATTGCGATGAAACTGGAACAGAGTCAACTGGTTGGGAGGAGAAAGTTGATGCTGTTGTAGAGTTGGATAACACAGGTAGCTATGTCCGCAGACTTATTTATGTGCCAGAATGGTATGCAGAGGGCGAGGAGTACTCCAAGGGTTGGTATGATGGAGATGAGGCGGATGACGACTCATACACAACGGAACTTGGTTCGTCTGTATCATTTGGCGGGGGCAAGGGTTTCCAGGTGTCGATTTCTGGTAGCCGTGGGCAGAAGATTACGATCAAATCTGCGCTCGCCAATTGAAAATTTAGTGCGTTGCATAGGGTAACGCGCGAACAAGGAGAAAAATAATAATGAAGAAAATACTCGTCGCGCTTGCGGTCGCAGGGTTAGCCTTTGCTTCTCAAGCTGCATCAATCAAATGGTCCACTGGCACTAAAGTACTTGCGCCAGAGTCAACATCCCAAGCGGCAGCTGGGACGCTCTCGATGTATGTTTGGCTGGTAGATGCTAATACTTACAATAACACAAGTGTCGACTCGCTTTGGGCCTCTTATGGCAACAAACTTAACACGGCAACAGCTAGTACCACAGGTGGAGCAGGTAAGGCTGGCGTAACGGTTACTACTGATGGATTGTCCTATAGCACGACAGCGGCGACCTACTACTACGCACTGGCGCTAATTACTTATGATGGAGATCAGAACGGCACAGCAGAATACTACATTGCCAACATAGCTTCTTCATATGTAAATACCGCTGGCACAGGCAATAATATTTCTTCTCTTGCTACTAAACTTGGTGGTTCTGGAGAAGCCGTTTCATGGACTGCGGTTCCCGAACCAACCTCAGGCTTGCTGGTGCTTCTTGGTATGGCAGGTCTTGCCCTAAAGAGGAGACGCATGTAAACGCTGAAAAGCATAAACATAGCGAAGCCCGTCTGCCGGGATGGCGGACGGGTTTTATGTATTACGAGATTACGATTTTTGTGCTTATAGTAATAAGATTGCGAGACATACATCATGTCTGATCTAAAAAACATAAAATCAAATGTGCCACAATGTGCACTAGGTCATAAGAAGTCTATAGATATAACATCGCCCACTATACGCACAGACAAAAAAAAATGTAACAAGATATGGAAGGCCATATTTAGAGATAAGCAAGGCAGCCGTAAGCATATTGTTGTCGAGGCAATTGATCGTGCTGAAGCATTATGCGAGTTATCGAAACGAGGAATCATGGCCATTCGCCTTGAAGAGCTTTCAGATGACAAAAGTGTTTCGCTCCCGCATATCTCTTTTAAGTGGGTTGCAAGCACAGTTGCTATTTGCTTCTTAGTTTTAGTTGTATTAGGATGGCTTGTTTTTAACAGCAAGACGTCAAAAGAAGAGATACGGAAAGAGAAGAAGCACGGTGCGATTATAGAAGTCAAGCCGTCTATTTCTACAAATCGCGTAGAAAATGTTAACCCCAAGGAAGAGAACGGTATACGCTATACGCGTAAAGGGACTCGTATTAATGTTCCCCAAAATCCATTTGGCACGCCTATCCCAAAGGATCTGGAATACAAACCATTCTGGGAGTACACTGAAGAAGATTGTGCACGAGTTGATCCAGGATATGCGGCGAGGCATGAGAGGTTTCTAGAAAGAGAGAGCAATAGGACATTCCACACTGGCGTTGACCGTAATTTGGCAGTCGCATTATTTTCTGAGCCGGGGCAACCTAGTTTGCTAATTCCATTTTCAATAAATTTCAAAGACCAGTTCTTAAAATCCCTTGAAACGCCAATCATTGTATCAAAAGATGACCCTCCTGAAATTCAAGCGCAAAAACGCCAGATGATAGAAACAAAGATATGGCTCAAAGAGCAACTGGATGATGGTCAAGACATTGTAGCGATTCTAAACGAAGAAGTTGCGCGGCAGAGCAAGATTCGTACTCTTCGCGAAAACTTGCTGAAGGAGCTGCATGATCTTAGGCGCAATAATGTTAGTCGAGATGAATTGCAGGATTATGTTGATGCGGCGAATCTTATGCTAGAGGATGCTGGAGGTGCCAAAGTGTCAATACCTATGATTGACAAAAAAAAGATGTATCTTAATCCAGATTTGTAAATGAGAAGGAAAGAGACTAATGAAGAAATTGTTTTGTACATTCGCCATATTGGCCACTGCAACTGTGTTCGCAATTAACGGCGAAGACATAAATGCTGACCTAAAGAAGCCCAATCCGGAGCAAGAAGTCAAGAACATGAAGAAGTTTGGCGGGTTTGTAACACAGCCCGGCTCGCAGAGTGGTTCAATTGGCTTCTTGAATGCCCAGACAAAATTCGGCAAAGGTGATTTTGAGATGATAATATCGTCCTTGAGAAAAATGCTCAAGCACGAAATGAAGGTTGTTGAGGGTGTTGCAATTGCGGGGCTTCCAACAAAGATGGATGTTGAAAGGCATGGGGTATCGCTAGCTGTATTTGTAGTAGATGACACCTCGCTCCCCGTTGTGCTGGCTGCCCCTGAGGATCGTTGGGCTCTTGTAAATGTTGCCAAGATTGGTGAAGGCCTGCCAGATAACGTGGCCGGGAAGGGTCTGGCCAGAAGAAGATTTCGCGCAGAAGTCAAGCGCGCTTTCGCACTTCTTTGTGGAGGTTGGTCTTCGCAATACAAAGGCAATATGTTTTCCGCGACATCACTCAAAGAGCTTGATGCTGTTGATGCCGATGCTCTGATTGTCGATGTGATCATGAGATGTGAATCCTATCTCAAATCCATGGGCATAAACCCAGCTAGAAGTACGACATATCATAGAGCATATCTTGAGGGCTGGGCACCTGATCCCATAAACGAATATCAACAGGCAGTTATAGACAAAATAGAAGAAGGCCGCATGGCTAAGGGGTTGCCCCCTCTCAAAAAGCATAACATAAAATAAGTTTGTGCGCTATACTTACGCATATAGAGATTCTGAAGGGCAACGACATGAGGATTCCATTGAGGGAGCCTCACGTGATGCGGTCTTTGCTACACTTCGTCAGCAAGGGATTAGGCCAATAAAGGTTATCGCAGCGGATGGCAGCAAAGAAAATGGTGCATCGCATACTAGACACAGTTTCCATAGGATGATAGGTGTGGCGGCTACCATCTTTCTCTGTACAGTCGTTGTTGTCACGCACAGCATAATTATAGGAAATATTGAATATCCTGGCAAAATCGAAAAACAAGCGGCACCATCTGGCGAAATGATTGCAAAGGCCAAACCACGCAAATGGCTGGAACATGATAAAGAGTTCTTGTATAGCTCGATTTTTACTCATCCGTCAGAAGCCTATCTTGCGCACTTTGCCGAGCCAGGATTCATACCTAATGCCGGGATCCCGCAACTTACGCAAGCAATTCGCGAGGATTTTTACGATTCACTCTCAGAAGATATACTTCTCGTTCAAGGGGAAGACGAAAAGATTTCTGCCCTAAAACATATTGTATCCGGAATGAAGCAAGATGCGGAAATGTCGCTTGGTAGTGGTATGACTGTTGATGATTTCGCTACACGCTTGATTGAGCGACAATATATGGAAGCAGAACATCGCAACGGAATCCTTCGAAGTGACGAATCAGTGGAAGATAAAAACGTGCGACTGCGAAAGCTGGGGATGCGTTGTATAGAACAGGTTATGAACGAAGAACAATGACCAATAATTGCTTCCAAGGTGCGCAAGTTTAATAAAAGAGTCGTGCAATGGTTCATTCCTTGAATGTGTGGTGTATCAAGGCATTGAGAGCGTATACAGCAGATTTACGAGCGCATACGGCGCGAACTCGAGAACGAGTCCTCCGCCGATGTGTGGGAGCAGAAGAACGACGCGCTGCGCCGCCTCGGCCTGCGCACCATCCCCACCCCGAACGAGTAGGCCGTAATGGCCGAGGGCACCGCGGCCTCGCTGGCTAGAGAGCAGCCGAGCGATTATGGGCTATTGCGTCTTCTACTATTGACGCTGCGCCGAACAAATGCTATAATACTAGCAGTTGTAGGTAGAATAGTGGTGCAGCATGAGACCTAAGAAGACATTATTGATGCCGAAAGCACTAAAATCTCTGGAGGTGTTCGGCCAAAACCTGAAGTTTGCGCGCATTCGCCGCCGCATATCGGCCTCGATGATGTGCGAACGCGCGGGCATAAGCCACGCTACGCTGACGGCAATCGAGCATGGTCGCCCATCCGTTTCAATGGCCGGATACATGTCCGTCCTGTTCTGTCTCAATATGCATGGCGACATCGAAAAGGTTGCTTTGGACGATGCCTTGGGTCGCGAGCTCCAGGACTTGCAGCTACCAAAGAGGGTTCACGCATGAAGCGCATCGAGGTTTGCATTGCCGAAGCTTCGGTTGATCGCAGGGTCGGCTGGCTGGAGTGTGACGAACTTCGCGGCAAGGAAGTGTCGTCATTCGAGTTTGATGCCGATTACATTCTTAATCCGTCCGTGCAGTTTCTTGGACCAGACTTGGGGCTGTTCCGCGGCAAGCAATATCCGGCAAGGGCATGCGGGTTCGGGATATTCCAGGATGCCGCGCCTGATTCATGGGGGCGCAAGCTGATACGGCGCAAGGCGAAGCGCGGCAACCTGCGTGAAAGCGACTATCTGCTCGGGGTGTTCGATCTGACGCGGCTTGGGGCGTTGCGCTTCCGGCTTGAGGGGGATACGTCGTTTGTGAATGCGGATGGTGAGAATCCGGCGCCGCCGTGGACGACGTTGCGCACATTGGAGGATTCGTCCCGCCGGTTCGAGGCGGACGATGGCGACGAGGCGGCGCTTGCCGTACTGCTCCAGCCGGGCACTTCGCTGGGTGGCGCACGACCGAAGGCGTCCATAACGGCGCCGGACGGGTCATTGTGGCTGGCGAAGTTTCCGTCCAGAGAAGATGAGGTCGATACCGGTGCCTGGGAGTACCTTGTCCATATTCTCGCAAAGGACGCGGGACTGGATGTTCCCGAGGCCAAAGCGCAGAAGTTCTCAAAGATCGGCACGACCTTCCTTTGCAAAAGGTTCGATCGCGATGGCTGTCGGCGCATACCGTTTGCGTCAGCCATGACAATGCTTGGCTGTGAAGACCGGCAAGAGGAAAACAACGGCACATATCTGGATATTGCCGGATTTCTTATGCAGCACGGCGCAAGAGCGGATAAAGACCTTCCCGAACTTTGGCGGCGTATGGTGTTTTCGCTATTTGTCTCGAACACGGACGATCATCTGCGCAACCATGGCTTTGTCGCGGATGAGGGGAGGTGGATGCTGTCGCCGGCGTATGATCTGAACGCAAACGCCAAGCGTCCCGGGGTTTTGTCGCTTGAACTTGATGCCGGCGAGGCGATAGGGTCTGCCGACGTGCTGCTGGAAGCGGCCGGCTACTTCAGGCTCTCGAAGCAGAAGGCGGAAGCGGAAATGGCGCACATTCGTAAAGTGGTCTCCGGCTGGCGCAATGTTGCGCAGCGGCTGTCGATTTCCCGAAGCGAGCAGGAGAAGATGGCGATATGCTTTGCAACCTCGGCATAAAGCTCATCCCGTTAGAGTAGCCGGCCGGCGGAACGGCCGAGGGCACCGCGGCCTTCGGCTGTCTCGCACCCCCAGGAGTGTGTCGTTATCGGGGTTTGCTGAACTTTCCATGTACGAACATCGATTCCACAAAAAGGGTTCATTGCACCTTTTTTTGGAATTGACGATTGACCTGCAGAATCTCGAAATGGTATAATTCGCGGTATGACAATAAGGCGTCTTTCTTGGCAGGGTAAACGATGTCTTGATGCGCGCATCGGGCAGTCTCACCAATCCGACAAGACTTGCCAATCACATAGGAACGATCTCGGGCAAGTCGCCCGATCCATTCCGCCGGCCCGCTACTCTAGCGGGATGAGCTTTATGCCGAGGTTGCGCAGCGCGTCGTTGCGCTCTTCCCAAAGCGAAAGGAATTCGCCAAAATCCATAGTCTCACGCGCCCGCTCAAGCTCGCCTTTGGTGCGCTCGTAGACGGCTATCTCGGCGTCTTGCCGCTCAGTGAGACGCTTGCAATACTCCGCGATGCTGCCGCCCGCCGCGATATAGGCCCGCGCCTCGCGCTTCATGCCCTCGACCATCGCCTTGATCTGCCGCGCCTCCAGCCCGTCGCCCGCATCAGCCGCGACCTTGCGCCCCAGCGCCGTCTCCACTTCGCCCGCAGTGGTATTGCGCTGGCCCGCCTTCACCCCCGGCACGGCGAAACTGGCGAGAAAGCGCTCGCCCTCGTCCTTGAACACGTCGCTCCAGCCGGTAAGTATGCCTTTTTCGATAACCGCTGCGTCACCAATCGGATAGCGCCGCGTCTGTTCCGCCTCGAACCCTGCCGCAGACTCCACTGGGCTGAGGTGATAATACACCCCTGTCGCGACCATTGCCAAAAGCACGGCGGCGGCGACAATCGCCGCCACGACGCGCTTTCTCACGCCGCGAATCTCGCCGTTCGCCTTCGCGCCGTCCGCCGCGACGACCTTGATCGGTCTTATGCCCTCCTTGCGCAACAAGGCGAACGCCTCGTCGCGGCTCGCAGCCTCGATCGAAGCCTCATGCCGCGAACCGTCGCTCGTCTTGTATGCGTAGGTGTACTTCATCGACCTTTCTTGG